>NZ_WHMT01000002.1:0-361012 GCF_009372055.1 Pseudactinotalea sp. HY160
CCACACTCAGCGGCCGTTCCTCCCGCTCGGGGCGACGAGATAGAACATTACGCACCCCCACCCCCCACGTCAAATCCCACCCCCACCCCCACACACCCACCCCCACAACGCCCTGACCAGCACAAACGCCCCGAACTCCGGCCACGCCGAGCCGAAATCCGGGGCGCCCGGACCGATTCGTGACCGTACTCACAACCACCCACCAGGCCCGGCCACACAGACGAATCCACCCGAATCCAAGCGAATCCAAGCGTCAACAGCCGAACCACTCAGGCACTGACGGACCCAGGGGCTCCCCGGCGCAAGGGCTCCCAGGCGCAGGGGCTCACGGACGCAGAGTGGAGGGACTCAACAGCCCCCGGTCGTCACCACAACACAACCCCGCCGGCCCCCCGCGCACGGGCACAACCCCGCCCGCGCGCAGGTCGGCACCAGCGAGCACCCGATCGGGATCGGTCACCCTTGACGTTGTTCAGGTACGCGTCCCCATCGCTTACCGCCCGCCGCGCCTCGTTCCGACGACGACACAGGCCGGACGAGTTGTCGGGGTGCATCGGTTCGCGGCGGCCGGGGCTGTGAGGCGCGTCGGCCCGGGCCCGCGGCTCCGGACCGCCGGGGCCGCGCGGCGGGTCTGCGGGATTGCTCGAGGCGCTGCGAGCAGAGCCGACTCCCGCCGCACCGCCGGCCCCACCACCCCTGTACCGGCCGAGCTCGAGCCCGCCCTGGATGGCCACCCGAGGTGGCCGCGGTGTCGGGGTGGCCGCGGTGTCGGGGTGGCCGCGGTGTCGGGGTGGCCGCGGTGTCGGGGTGGCCGCGGCGGTGGGGTGGCCGCGGCGGTGGGGTGGCCGTGGTGACCGCACGGGTGCATGGTCGCGTCGACGGCCGTCGGAGGGTTCGGCGGGTGCGCGCGCGGGTCGCCGGCGCGCCGATCGCCGGCCGGCGTCGCCTTCTTCGAGACTGTGTGCATTCCGGCGAGCCTGCGCATCGTGGCGCGAGCGCACCGGATGCCTGCCCGGATCCAGCCCCGGATGCAACACGACCCCCGGTCCAGGTGGACCGGGGGTCGTGTGCTGTGGAGCCGCCTCGGGGAATCGAACCCCGGACCTATTCATTACGAGTGAATCGCTCTGCCGACTGAGCTAAGGCGGCGTGGCCGGTTGGGCCGCGCCCACTGTACCCGGATCGGAGCCCGGGCGGCAAAATCGGCCGCCGCCACCGCCTGGTTCGTGACTCAGCACACGGTGCCGTCGGCCGGCACGGTGCCATGGAGCAGGAAGTCCTCGACCAGGGGGTCGATGCACGAGCCGTTGCCGTAGGCGGTGTGCCCGTCGCCGTCGTAGCCGAGGAAGACCCCGGATTCGAGTTCCTCGGCGAGTGCCTCGGCCCAGGCGTACGGCGTCGCCGGATCGCGGGTCGTGCCGATGACGACAATGGGCGGGGTTCCCGCGGCGGCGATGGGGGCGCGTGTTCCGGTCGCCTCGATCGGCCAGGTGGTGCAGCTCAGTTCTCCGTAGCCGAGGTAGGGCCCGAAGAGGGCCGAGGCGTCCACCGCCGCCTCCGCCGCCGTCTCGATCTCCTCCCGATCGCTCGTGACGGGGAAGTCGAGGCAGTTGATCGCGGTGAACGCGCCCTGGTCCTCGGGGTAGTGCCCGTCCTCGTCGCGCTCGAGCGAGAAGTCGGAGAGCCATTTGATCGTGGCGCCGTCGCCGGAGTCGAGCAGCCCGCCGATGGCCTGGCTGAGCAGCGGCCAGGACTGGGTGGAGTAGAGGGCGACGACGATCGCGCTGATGAGGTCGGCGTCGGTCGCCGGGCGTTTCGGATCCCCGGTGTCCGCCGGGCTGTCGGCCAGTTCCTCGAGCAGGTCGATCGTGCGCTGGTAGGCCCGGTCGACGTCACCGTTGAACGGGCATTGACCGCCCTCGAGGCAGTCGGCCAGGTAGGCACGATAGGCCGTCTCGAACCCGGCCGCCTGACCGATCGTCATCTCGGCGTATGTCAGGGCGGGGTCGATGGCCCCGTCGAGCACGAATCGGCCGACCCGGTCGGGGAAGAGCTCGGCGTAGGTCGCCCCGAGGAAGGTGCCGTAGGAGAAGCCGAGGTAGTCGAGGCTCTCGTGCCCGAGGACCGCCCGGATGATGTCCAGGTCGCGGGCGGCGCTCACGGTGTCGACGTGCCCGAGCAGCTCGGGGTTGTTCTCCAGACAGGCCTGCCCGTAGTCCTCCTGCGCCGCGACCATGGCGTCCCAGCCGTCGTCGGTCTCGAGGTCGTACTCCGTCGTGTACCACTCGTCCAGGCGGGCGTCGGAGTAGCAGTGGATTCCGCTCGACTCGCCGACGCCCCGGGGGTCGAACCCGACGATCGCGGCCCCGCCCAGGAGGTCCGTGCCGAAATAGCCGCGGGCCGATTCGACCAGCTCGAGGCCAGAGCCGCCCGGCCCGCCGGGGTTGACGAGAACCGACCGGTCCGCGCCCCCGGCGGGAACCAGCCGGTTGAGTGCGAGGTCCAGCGTGTCCCCGTCCGGGGTGGCGTAGTCGATCGGCACGGTGACCGAGGCACATTCGAGGGACCCGCAGTCGCGCCAGTCCACCGCCTGTTCGTAGTACTCGCTCAACTCCCCCGCGCCCTGCCCGCCCGCGGCAGGCGCATCGCCCCCCTGAACCATCGGCGCGGTGGTCGAGCACGCGGCCAGCGTGAGCGCGGAGACGGCCGCGAGGACGGCGGTACCCACCGTGGTCTGTGATCGCACGGTGCCCATCCTAGGTCGGCCCACCGGGCGGGCTCTCCGCGGCCGCACGACGATCCCGGGCCCCGCTCAGCCCTGCGGCCGCAGCGCGATGAACAGCGACTCGAGCGCCAGTTGCGGCGCGATCGACGTGAATTCGGCGAATCGGTCCCGGGTGCGGGTGATCGCGCGCATCCGGCGCAGGGTCTGCTCGGCGGTGGAGTCGCCGGCGAGCTCGCGCACCTGTGACTCCTCTCGCACATTGATGAGCCCCACCTCGGCGCCGAGCTGCACCGTGATCACATCCCGGTACAGGGAGAGGAGGTCGACCAGTGCCCGGTCGAGGGTGTCGAGCAGCGACCGGCGGGCCCGGCGCTTCTGTTCCTCCTCCAGGTGGTTGAGCTGCGATCGCAGCCCCGGCGGGATCCGACCGTCGGCGTCGATTCCGCTCGATTGCAGGAATGCCGCCCGCTCCGCCGCGTCCCGATCGTCCGTGGCCGCCTTGGACTGTTCCTTCGCCGCGTCGATGAGTCCGCCGGCCTCGAGCACGGCGTCCCCGACGCCCCGGATCCGCCCGGGGATGCGCAGCACCTGTTCCCGATAGGCGCGGGCGTCCTCGTGCAGGGCCAGCCGGCGGGCCACCCCGATGTGGCTC
This sequence comes from Pseudactinotalea sp. HY160, assembly GCF_009372055.1. Classification (NCBI taxonomy): domain Bacteria; kingdom Bacillati; phylum Actinomycetota; class Actinomycetes; order Micrococcales; family Cellulomonadaceae; genus Pseudactinotalea; species Pseudactinotalea sp. HY160. The sequence goes on from NZ_WHMT01000002.1 coordinate 3,378, forward strand.
TGGGCCGCGAGGGCACAGGTGAGCGCGAGCTCGGGCTCGACCCCGTCGCGCCGAACGAGCAGGTCGGCGACCGCCTGCGCGGGCGGAATCCGCAGGTTCACCTGCCGGCAGCGCGAGCGGATCGTCGGCAGCAGGTCGATCGGGCTCGGCGCGCACAGGATCCACACGGTGCGCTCGGGCGGCTCCTCGACCGCCTTGAGCAGCACGTTCGAGGTGCGCTCGGAGATCCGGTCGGCATCCTCCACGATGAGGATCCGCCACGCACCCGTGCTCGGCGCCTGCTGGGCGAGGTCGACGAGGGCCGTGGCCTCCTCCTTGGCGATGATGAGCTTCTCGCTCCGATGCACCCGGACGTCCGCGTGCGTGCCGGCGAACGCCGTTCGGGCGGCGTGCGAATCGGGGTCGCCCTGGGACTGCAGCGCCGCGGCGAAGGCCCGGGCCGCGACCGACCGGCCCGAGCCCGGTGGTCCGGTGATCAGCCAGGCGTGGGTCATCGCCTCACGGTGCGCCGCCGCCTGGGCCAGGACCGCGACCGCCTCCTCCTGACCGACCACCGCCTCCCAGCTCATGCCCGCGCTCCCGGACGGGCCAGCCGAGCGGAGACGACCGCGCGGATGCGGTCGGCGAGCTGCTCGGGGCGAGCTCCGGCGTCCATGATCACGAAGCGCTCCGGCGCCGCGGCCGCCCGCGCGAGGAACGCCTCACGCGTGGCCCGGTGGAATTCCTGCCCGGCGCGTTCGAGCCGGTCGAATGCGCGCTGGAGGCGATCGGGCAGGCGGGCGGGATCGAGATCGAGCAGGAGCGTGAGATCGGGCAGGAGCCCGCCGACCGCCCAGCGGTTGAGATCCTCGACGCGTTCCGCCCCCAGTCCCCGGCCCACGCCCTGGTAGGCGACTGAGGAGTCGAGGTAGCGGTCGGTGAGCACGACCCGCCCGGCTGCGAGCGCGGGGCGGACGAGCGAGTCGACGTGATGGGCCCGGTCGGCCGCGTACAGCAGCGCCTCGGTGCGCGGATCCATGTCGCCGCCGTGCAGGATGAGATCGCGCAGGGAGCGGCCCAGCTCGGTGCCGCCCGGTTCGCGCGTGATGAGCGGATCGTGGCCGCGCTCGGTCAGCCACTCGGCGAGCAGGCCCACCTGGGTGGTCTTGCCCGCGCCGTCGCCGCCCTCGAAGGAGATGAACACAGCGCTCACTGTATCCGGGCACGCCGACAGTCCTCGGCAGCGGCCGGTTCCGTGCAGTACCGTTCCACCAACCTCTCCCGCCCCGACGTCGATCTGGAGTGACCATGTCCGCCGCACCCGCGCTCGGCCCCGACCCCGCCCTCGCCCCGCCGCTGCGGTGGGGCATCCTCGCCCCGGGCGGGATCGCCCGCAAGTTCGCCCGGGAGCTGCACCGGTACACGAGCTCACGGGTCGTCGCCGTCGGCTCGCGGTCACTGGAACGCGCCGAGGCGTTCGCCTCGGAGTTCAACGCCGGGACGGCGTACGGCAGCTACGCGGAGCTCGTCGCCGATCCGCGGGTCGAGGCGGTGTACGTGTGCTCGCCGCACTCCCATCACCGCGAGCACGCCCTCCTCGCGATCGAGGCGGGCAGGCACGTGCTCGTGGAGAAGGCATTCGCCCGGAACCGGGCCGAGGCCGAGGAGGTGTTCACGGCCGCCCGACTCGCGGGGGTCTTCGCGATGGAGGCGATGTGGACGCGGTTCCTGCCGCACGTGCGGGCGCTGCGCGACCTCGTGGCCGCGGGCGCCATCGGCGAGATCACCCACGTCTACGCCGCGCACGGCCAGCCGATCGCCCAGGTGCCGCGGATGGCCCGCCCCGATCTCGCCGGCGGCGCGCTGCTCGACCTGGGCGTGTACCCGATCTCGTTCACCCACGATCTGCTCGGCCCGCCGGAGGAGATCACGTCGGCCGGGATTCTCACCGACGCGGGGGTCGATGCCAACGTCGGCGTCGTGCTCACCTACCCGAACGCCGTGGCCACGCTCTCGACCACGATGCTCGCGCGCACCCGCAACGTGGCCGAGATCGCCGGCACCGCGGGCACGATCCGGGTGACCGACACCTTCTACCATCCGTCGGCACGCCTCGAGGTCACCGGCGCCGACGGCGAGGAGCGGGTGATCGACCCGGGCGCCGAGGGCGGGTTCCAGTTCGAGGCGGCCGCGGTGGCCCGGGCGGTGGCCGCGGGCGAGACCGCATCGGAACTCATGTCCTGGCAGGGCACGCTCGACGTCATGAGCACGATGGACACGATCCGCGGCCAGCTCGGGGTGACCTTCCCCGGGGAATGAGCCCGGTCGCTGAGCCCGGGGATGAGCCCGGGGCCCCGGCTACTTCTTCTTGGCCGCCGGTTTCTTGGCCGCGGGCTTCTTGGCCGCGGGCTTCTTCGCGGCCGGCTTCTTGGCCGGCTTCTTCGCGGGCCCGGCCGCCCGCTTCTCCGCGATGAGCTCGAAGGCCCGCTCGGCCGTGAGGGTCTCGAACGGGTCGGCCTTGCGCAGGGTGGCGTTCGTGGTGCCGTCGGTCACGTACGGGCCGAATCGGCCGTCCTTGACCAGCACCGGCTTGCCCGAGACGGGGTCGGGCCCGAACTCGGCGAGCGCCTTGGCCGCGGCCGCGCCCCGCCGCTGCTTCGGCTGGGCGAAGATCGCGAGCGCCTGCTCGAGGGTGATGTCGAAGAGCTGCTGCTCGGACTCGAGGGACCGGGAGTCGGTGCCCTTCTTCAGGTAGGGACCGTAGCGGCCGTTCTGGGCGGTGATGGCGACCTCGGCCGCCTCCTCCCCCTCGCCCTCGGTGACCGTGCCGACGGTCCGCGGGAGGGAGAGGAGCCGCAGCGCCGTCTCGAGGTCGATCGCGGCGACCTCCATGTCCTTGAAGAGGGAGGCGGTGCGCGGCTTCGGCTTCTTCTTCGCGTCGGTCTCGGGCAGGACCTCGGTCACGTACGGGCCGAATCGCCCGGTGCGGGCGACGATCTGGTGCCCGGTCTCCGGATCGGCGCCGAGCTCGCGGTCGCCGTCCGCCTGGGTCTCGATCAATTCGAGCGCCTTGGCGGCGGTGAGCTCGTCGGGGGCGATGTCGGTCGGGACGGAGGCTCGCTTGGGATCCTCCCCCTCGGCGCCGGCGACCTCGACGTAGGGCCCGTAGCGGCCAACACGCAGCGCGACCCCCTGGCCCAGGTCGATCGTGTTCACGGCCCGGGCATCGATGTCGCCGGTGCTCTCCACGAGCGGCTTGAGGCCGGGGTGCCCGGGGCCGCCGTAGTAGAAGCCGGTGAGCCATTCCACCCGGTCGGCCTCACCGCGCGCGATCGAGTCGAGGTCGTTCTCCATCTGCGCCGTGAAGTCGTAGTCGACGAGGTCGCCGTAGTTCTCCTCGAGCAGGCGCACCACGGCGAACGCGAGCCAGCTGGGGATGAGTGCCTGACCGCGACGGTCCACGTAGCCGCGGGAGGTGATGACCGAGATCGTCGCGGCATACGTCGACGGGCGGCCGATCCCCCGCTCCTCGAGCGCCTTGACCAGCGAGGCCTCGGTGTAGCGGGGAGGCGGCGTGGTCTCGTGGCCGTCGGCCGCGATCTCGCCCGCCTCGAGCGCGTCGCCCGTGGCGACCTGCGGCAGCCGGGACTCGTTCGCGCCCGCGTCGTAGCGGTCGGCGTCGCGGCCCTCCTCGTAGGCGGCGAGGAACCCGCGGAACGTGATCACGGTCCCGGCGGCGGAGAACTCGGCGTCCCGGCCGTCGGCGGCGGCCGCGCCGAGCCGGATCGTGGCGGTCGAGCCCTTCGCGTCGGCCATCTGCGAGGCGACGGTGCGCTTCCAGATGAGCTCGTACAGCCGGAACGCCTCGCCGCTCAGCTCCCGGGCCACCTGGCCGGGGGTGCGGAACGTGTCCCCGGCGGGGCGGATGGCCTCGTGCGCCTCCTGGGCGCCCTTGGCCGCCTTGCCGTAGGTGCGCGGCTTCGCGGGGATGAAATCGGCGCCGTACAACTCGGTCGCCTGGGCGCGGGCGGCGGCGACCGCCTGCCCCGACAGCGACGCGGAGTCGGTACGCATGTAGGTGATGAAGCCGTTCTCGTACAGGGTCTGCGCGGTGCGCATCGTCTGGTTCGCGCTCATGCGCAGCTTCCGGGAGGCCTCCTGTTGCAGGGTGGAGGTCGTGAACGGGGCGGCCGGACGGCGCGTGTACGGCTTGGTCTCGACGCTGCGGACGGCGAAGCTCGCCTCGGCGAGGCCGGCGGCCAGGCTCTCGGCGCCGGCGCGGTCGAGGGCGATCACGCCCGCGGACTTGAGCTCGCCCGCGTCGGAGAAGTCGCGACCGGTGGCGATCCGGGTGCCGTCGACGGCGGCGAGCTTGGCCTTGAAGGCCTGATCGGCTGCGGCGAACGTGCCGGTCAGGTCCCAGTAGCCGGCGGCCACGAAGGCCATCCGCTCGCGTTCCCGGGCGACCACGAGCCGGGTCGCCACGGATTGCACCCGGCCGGCGGACAGGCCCTGACGGACCTTGCGCCACAGCACGGGGGAGACCTCGTAGCCGTAGAGGCGGTCGAGGATGCGGCGGGTCTCCTGGGCGTCGACGAGGCGGTCGTCCAGCTCACGGGTGTTCTCGAGCGCCCGCTCGATCGCCTCCCGGGTGATCTCGTGGAAGACCATCCGCTTGACCGGGATCGTCGGTTCGAGCACCTGCAGCAGGTGCCAGGCGATCGCCTCCCCCTCGCGGTCCTCATCCGTGGCGAGGTAGAGCTCGTCGGCGCCCTTGAGGAGCTTCCTGAGTTCGGAGACCTTCTTCTTCTTGTCCGGGTCCACCACGTAGTACGGGGTGAAGCCGTCCTCGACGTCGATCGCGAACTTCTTGTACGGGCCCTTCTTCATCTCCGCGGGGAGCTCGGATGGCTGCGGCAGGTCACGGATGTGCCCGACGGAGGCCTCCACGTCGAACTGCTCACCGAGGTATCCGGCGATGGTCCGGGCTTTCGCGGGGGACTCCACGATGACGAGCTTGCGTGAGCTCACGGGCGATGACCTTCCTTCCACCGCGTCGGACGACCTCGTCGCCGGCGCGCGTATCGAATCCGGTGACGAGACTACGACACCGGCCTGGGGCCCGAGTCCGCTCAGCGGTGTGGGCCGACTGCCAACAGCAGTCGCTGGACCCCTGCCGCCACGGCGACGATCCCGCAGCAGGAGCCGATATAGGCCCATTGGGCCAGTCCGGATCCGGGGCTGACGTCGCCCGTCCCAGGCAGACTGAGCGCCGTCGCGGCCAGGATACCCACACCGAGCGCCGCCGCAATGCCCGCAATCACATCGAGGGAGCGGGCCGAGCCGCGGGCGGCGGTGCGGACCGGGTCGGTCACGACGTACTGGGAGGGCACGCAGCGCCGGATCGACTCGACGATCCCGTACCAGGCCCCGGCGACCATGAACGCCCCGATGACGTCGGCCGGGCGGTGCCAGCCCGCCACGACCGTGCCCCATCCGGTGAGCACCATGTACAGGGTGCCCACGAGGGCCACGGGCCCGCGGCCGCGGGCGGGCACCACGAGGAGCACGCACACCGCGATGGCGGCGGCGACCGTCGTGTGACCGGACGGCCAGGAGTTCCCGTAGGCCAACACCGCCCCGTAGTCGGGCCGGTCGAGCAGGCCCTTGATGAGCTGGGTCGTCACGTTCGAGCCGATATAGAGCGCGGCGGCCGCGACCGCGAGCGCGTAGCGGCGCTGCAGCAGCGCGATCCCCACGATCACCACGCCGGCCGCGATGATGTACGGGGCGGAGACGACGCCCAGGACCGGGCGCGTCAGAGCATCCGGCAGTCCGGGCTCTCCCCTGCCGGTGAGGGTCAGATCGTCGACGACCTGCCCGAGCTCCGAGCGCAGGAAGAGGAACCAGGTGGCCCAGAGCCCGAGGAGGAGCACGCCCGTCGCCAGCAGCGGCCGCACCAGGAAGTCGAGGCGCGTGGGAAACCCGCGCGTGGGGCTCGTCACATCGGTCACATCGGTCACGGTAGCGCCCCGGCGGCGTCGGAGGGGGCCAGGAGCAGCCCGTCGGTGAGGAGCCCGCGCACCGGCCGGGCCACCTGTGCCCAGAGCGCGCCCGGATCGACGTCGAGCAGCGCCGCCACGGCCGCGGCGATCCGGCCGAGGCTCAGCTCGCCGTCGCAGGCGCCCACGACGGCGGCGAGCACGGTGTCGGCGCGGACCGTGCGCGCGAATCCACCACCCTGGCGGAGCACGATGACCTGCGGGTCCGCCTCCCCGGGCCGGTAGTGCCGCTCCTCGGTCACGTCGGGGGCGACGCGGACATGCCAGTCGGCCAGCGCGGCGTCGTCCGTTCGCTCGAGCGTGTCGACGACGTCGAGCACCGTCGCGATCGTCTCGCCCAGGACGGGTGCGATCGTTCCGGTGATCTCCTCGAGGCGGACCCAGGGCGGGCGCGCGCCCTGGTTGCGGAAGACGAGGTAGCCGAATCCGACGCCGGCGACCTGCCGCGAGTCGAGGTCGGCGAGCCACTGCTCGTACGCCTCGTCCCACGCCGCGCCGTCGCGGTCCGGGGTGAGCCCGCCGTCGCGCAGCCAGGTCTCGACGTACTGCGCCGGGTCGAGCAGTTCGCGCTGGATCACCCACGCGTCGAGCCCCGTGCCGCGCGCCCACCCCTCGACGCGCGTCTGCCAGGGCTCACCGGCACGCACCTCCCAGTTCCCGAGGAGTTGGGCGATCCCGCCGGGGGCGAGCATCCGCGGCAGGTCCGCGACGAGGCCCGCGAGCAGGTCGTCCCCGCTGCGGCCGCCGTCGCGATAGGTGTAGGTGGCGAGCGCGCCTCCCCGGGGGCTGATGACGAACGGCGGGTTCGAGGCGATGAGGTCGAAGACCTCCCCCGCGACCGGCTCCCACAGGGACCCGTGCCGCAGCTCGATCTGCGCGGGCCCGGCGACCCGAGCCACCTGAGCCACCTGGGCCGACGGCTCGACCCTCCGCTCGGAACGCACCCGGCGGACCTCCCGGTCGAGGTCCCGGTTGAAGGCCGCCAGGTCGAGGGCCCGCCGGCTCACATCGGTGGCCACGACCCGGTCGGCGTGGGCGCTGAGGCCGAGGGCCTGGATGCCCGAGCCGGTGCCGAGGTCGAGGGCGCGGGAGACCGGCCGGCGGATCGTCAACCGGGCGAGCGTGGCGGAGGCGCCGCCGAGGCCGAGGACGTGGTCGGGGCGCACCCCCCGGCCCGTCGCGGCCTCGCTCGGGTCGGAGGCCAGCAGCAGGTCCTCCTCGCCGAGGCGGGTGGGGCGCAGGTCCACGGCGGCCCGCACGGAGCCGTGCTCGACCACGAGCAGCCCCGCGGCCGCGGCCGCCTCGTAGGAGGAGGGCAGGGCGGTGCGCACGTGCTCCTCCGCGACAGTCTCACCGAGGAGCAGCAGCCGCACGAGCACCGCGAGGGGCTCGTCCCGCTCGCGCAGCCGAAGGCGGGCGGGCAGCACGTTCTCGCGGTCGAGGGCCGCGATCGATCGTTCGTCGAGCAGGTCCGTGACGGCGTCGACCGTGAATCCGGCCAGGTCGGCGGCGAGGCCCGCCAGCCCGGCGGGGTCGATCCGGTCGGGCCGGGCGTCGTGATCGCTCATCGGGTGTGCCCGCGGCTAGGCCCGCGCCCGGTCCGGCGTCGCCTCGTCCGCCTCGACCGGGGTGAACTGGCCGTCCCGGGCGAGTTGGTGAAGAACGTTGCGCACGGGCTCGTAGTGGACCGCGAGGGCCGCCCGCAGTGCAACGGCGTCCTTGGCCTCGAGCGCGTCGACGATCCGGCCGTGCGCCTCGGCGGTCGCCGTCCAGTCCTGCGGGGTCACCGGCAGGGAGGGGGCGATGCGGGCCTGCACGAGCCAGAAGGCCTCGGTCAGCTGCACCATGAGCTCGTTTCCGATCGCCTTCATGAGGCGCATGTGAAACGCCCGGTCCTCCTCCACGTACGGCTTGCCCTCCATCGCGAGCCGGCGCATCCGCACCGCGAGTTCGCGCAGGTAGGCGAGGTCGATCGTGCCGAGGGAGTCGATCATCGGCCGGCTCAGCCCCTGCTCGAGCAGCATCCGGATGTCCACCAGATCCTCGAGCATCCGGCCGTCCGTGCCGCGGGAGAGCTGCCCGCGGAAGGCGAGGGCCTCGACGAGCGCGCGCATCGAGATCCGGCCGACGTACGTGCCGTACCCGTGGCGGATGTCCACGATGTCGAGCGCGGAGAGGCGCTTCATCGCCTCCCGCACGCTCGTTCGGGAGGCGCCGATCGCCTCGATCAGCTGGTTCTCGGTGGGCAGCGGGTCACCCGGCTGCAGCCGTTCGTCGATGATGTACTGCTTGATCGCCTCGACGACGTCCTCGTTGCGAGATCGGGCCGGCTTCATCGTCACGCCTCGACTCCTCCCTGGTATCCGGCCACCAGGATATCGGCACCGGCCTGACATCGTGTACCGCGGCGGGGACCCGCGGAGCCGGCCGGGCGCTCGCGCCCGTGACGGACGCTCCTGTGCTCCAATGAGCCATGGCCGAAAGCTACGACAAGGGATCCTCGAGCTACGACCGCGCGCTCGGGTTCTTCGACGCCGTCTACGGGTTCGCCCTCACCCTGCTCGTCACGACGATCGACGTCTCCGGGGAGGCGACCTGGCAGAGCGTCGGCTCCCTGCTGGGGACCAACGCGAGCCAACTGGCCTCGTTCGCGGTCAGCTTCGTGGTGATCGCGGTGTTCTGGCGTCAGAACCATCATCTCCTCGAGCGCTTCGACCGGATCGACGGGGTGACGATCTGGTCGAATATAGCCGTCATGCTCTTCGTCGTCTTCATCCCGTTCACGACCGAGGCGATCGGCGATCCGGCCCTGCGGCACCTGCCGCTGCCCACCGCTCTCTACGCCCTGAACGTCGCTGGGGCGATCCTGGCGAGCATCGCGATGTACCAGATCGCGCTGCGCCGCGGGATGGTCCGGTCCACGCTCTCGCGCCGGGGACGCCGGGCCCAGCTGCTGAGCGCCCTCACCCGTCCAGCGGTGTTCGTGCTCTCGGTGCCGGTGACCTACCTCGCGGTCGAGGCGTGGGACACCTCGACGCCGGGACAGCTGTTCTGGCTGCTGCTCCTGGTCACCGGCCCGATCGCGGGGCGCTGGGCCGCGCGCGCGGCGGTCCCGGCAGGACCGGCGGCGATCGGCGGGTGATCGGCGTGATCGGCGGGTGATCGGTGCCGCCTCACCGGCCGGCGGCGCGCGCGGGCACCTCGAGGACCGGCCTCGCGCGGGCCGCGGGCGTGGCGATCTCGGTCGCGAACCGGACCCGGCCCGCGCTCAGGTCCCCGGTCCCGACCCGGTGGGACAGGTCGCGGCGCACCCAGCACTCGCCGGGCTCGAGGTCGCGGCTGCGCCCGTCCCAGGTCACCCGCAGCGGGCGCCCGGTCCCGTTCCACGCGCGCCCGTGCACGAGCACGAGATCACCGGCGCCGATCCCGGGCCGCGCCGGTCCCAGATTGCGGTCGAGGGCCGCGCGGGTGCGCAGCACCTGGAGGTCGCCCGCGCCCGGCGCGCGGCCGATCTCCTTGAACACCGCCGCCCCGATCCCCGCGAACTCCGACAGGTCGATCACGTGCACCGGCTCCGTGCCGGACCACTCGTGCGGGCTCGCCGGACGGGCCGGCAGGATGCTGCGCAGCACGAGGTCGACCACGACGCCGCCCGCGTTCGCGCGCGCCCAGCCGGTCGCCCCGGCCGGGACGGGAGCCCCGCGCGGGGTGCGCCGCGGATCGAGGAGCTCCTCCCGCGCGTAGGCCTCGAACCGGATCTCCTGGTACCCGTCCGCCTCGTACACGACGCCGATGCGGCCGTCGGGGAGCTCGGCCAGGCGGGTGTAGCCCGCCGAGCCGGGTTCGAGCACCCGGACGGCGCTCCAGGTGTGGCCCCGGTCGTCGGAGCGGCTGATCTGCGCGCCGCGACGCAGATCGGGGCCGGCCGTGTGGCTCGCGTACAGTTCCGGACCGGCCGCCGGGGCGAGCACGGAGCCGTTCGTGCCGGAATCGGGCAGGTCGCGGGCCGCGGTGACCGGGCCGAACGTCTCACCGCCATCCCTCGAACGGGTCTCGAGCCGGTGGCCGGGGCCCCGCGAGTGGAGCAGGAGCGACCCGTCGGCGAGCATGCACACGCTCGACTCGTTCAGCTCGACGGGAGCCGCCTCCCGCCCGTGGCCGATGGGCCGGCCGAGGCGCCAGCTGCCGCCGTGGTCGTCGCTGACGGCGCAGGCGACGTCGATGCGGCCCCCGATCCGCAGGACGTAGACCTGCACGAGCCGGCCCGCATGGGGGCCGGCGGTGATCGCGCAGCCGGCCCCCGCCGCGGCGAACATGCCGGCGATCCGTTCGCCGTCGAGGACGGCATTACCGCTGCGGCGCAGCGGCGCCGTCAATCGTTCGTGGCGCCACGTGCGCCCCTCGTCCTCGGAGACCGACACGTCGGCGTGCTGGAGCATCGGATCGGCGGGATCCTCACCGTCGCCGGATTCGAAGAACCCCGCCCGCTCGGTGGCCGAGTGGAACAGGAACACCCGCCCGGTGGCGGGATCGGCGAGGAGCGAGGGGTCCCCGAAGCCCTCGTGGCCCGTGCCCCGGCGCACGACCTTGGGCTCCTCCCAGGTGGCTCCGGAGTCCGACGAGCGCCGCAGCAGCAGGTCGATCGGGGCGGGCAGGTCGTCGAAGTCGTGCCGGCCGTCGAACGCGCACAGGGTCGTCGTCGCGGTGGCCGCCAGGGCCGGGATGCGGTACTGGCGATAGCCGCCCACGCCACGCTCGGCCAGGACGACCCGGCCCGGCGCCGGCTCCCAGCAGGCCGCCTCGCGCTCGCCCACCGCTCAGACGCCTGTCTGCTCGACGGCCCGCTCGACGGCCCGCTCGAGTGGGGCGTAGTGCGCGCGGACCGCACGGCGGTAGGCGGCCGCGTCCCCGGCCTCGACCGCCTCGAGCATCCGGCCGTGGGCACGCGCCGTCTCGACGATGTCCGCTCCGGGGGCGACGCCGAGGTACGGCTGGACCACGGTGTGCACGGTCCAGAACGCGGTGACCATCTCCGTGATCAGGGTGTTGTCGACCTTCTCCAGCAGGCGGTGATGGAAGGCGCGATCCTCGTCCACGAACAGCTCGCCCCGGTCCGCCTTGGCGCTCATGCACTCGACCAGATCGGTCAACACCGCATCGCTCGTGCCCGCGTGTTCGGCTGCGAGCGCGTCGGCCATCGCCAGGTCGAGCGCGATCCGCACCTCGAGCACCTCCCGCAGCGTGCGCAGGTCGTCGGCGGCATCGGAGCGGGCGCGGAAGATCAGGCCCCGCACGAGCGGGGAGAGCGACAACCCGCCCACGAACGTGCCGTGCCCGTGCCTGACCTCGACGATGTCCAGGCTCGCGAGCGTGCGGATCGCCTCGCGCAGCGAGGAGCGGGAGATCCCCAGCCGCTCGCACAGCACGGCCTCGGTCGGGATCGGGTCGCCCGGGCGCAGGCTCTCGGCGAGTATCAACTCGGCGATGGCATCCGTCGCAGACCAGGTCTCCCGCTTCGCGGCGGCGCGGCCCAGGGGCGGGGATGCGGCGGGCTCCGTCATTCGGCTTGCTCATTTCTCCGGGGATGTCCTACAGTCATCCTAGCAAGATCGGACATCAGACGTGTTATGTACACCATCACTCTCCGAAGGGTCTCAACGATGAAGATTCAGCCCACGTTCGACCGCCGCAACTTTCTGCGCGCCACCGGCCTGTTCGCCGCCGCGGGGATCGTCACCGCCGTCGCGGCCTGCGCGCCGCAGGACGGCACCGCCGGCGGTGCCACCGGCGACTCCCCCGACACCGGCGCCGATCAGGCCTCCGGCGCCGCGAACACCGACGGCACGATCAACGCGGGCATCAGCTACGAGCTCGGCTCGAACGGCTACGACCCGATGACCACCTCGGCCGCGCTCACGATCGCCGCGAACTGGCACACGCTCGAGGGGCTGACCGAACTCGACCCCGCCACCCTCGAGACCTACAACGCCCTCGCGGCCGCGGACCCGACGAAGGTCGACGACACCACCTGGACGGTCACCCTGCGCGACGGCGCGACCTTCCACGACGGCACACCGGTCACCCCCGAGGACGTCGTCTACTCCTTCGAGCGCGTGCTCGACCCCGAGAACGCCTCGCTCTACTCCCAGTTCATCCCCTTCATCGACTCGGTCGAGGCGACCGACGACACGACGGTCACGTTCACGCTCGCGTACCCGGCCGGCGTCTTCACCGAGCGCCTCTCGGTGGTCAAGATCGTGCCGAAGGCCGCCGTCGAGGCCGACCGGGACGCCTTCGACGCCCAGCCGATCGGGTCCGGCCCGTACAAGCTCGTCGACAACGGCGCCGGTGGAACCGTGAAGTTCGAGCGGTTCGAGGAGTACAACGGCCCCCGCCCGGCGCTGGCCGCGACGATGAACTGGCAGGTGCTCGCCGACGCGACCGCGCGGGTCAACGCCCTCACCTCCCAGACCGTCCAGGCGATCGACTCGGTGCCCTACCTCGACACCGAGACCCTGGCCGGCCAGGGCGCCACCGTCGACTCGGTGCAGGGCTTCGGCCTGCTGTTCATCATGTTCAACATGGGCTCGGAGATCTGGTCCGACCTGCGCAACCGCCAGGCCGTCATGTACGGGATCGACCTGGCCAAGCTCGTCGACAACGGCCTGCTCGGCAACGGCGAGGCCGCCACGAGCTTCCTCCAGTCGACCCACCCGAACTACAACGAGGCCAAGGTCGTCTACGATCACGACCCCGAGAAGGCCAAGGCGCTCCTCGCCGAGTCCGGCCTCGCGGGCAAGTCGATCACGATCACGTGCACCGACCACGACTGGGTGAAGAAGTGCACGCCGCTCATCAAGGAGGACCTCGACGCCCTCGGCCTCGACGTCACCCTCGACGAGGGCCAGTCGGCCGGCGTCTACACGAAGATCGACAGCGGCCCCGACGCCTACGAGATCCTCGTGGCCCCCGGCGACCCGAGCGTGTTCGGCAACGACCCCGACCTGCTCATGCGCTGGTGGCTCGCCGGCGACGTGTGGACCGACCAGCGGATGCACTGGAAGGGCCAGGACTCCTACGAGCAGATGCAGACGCTCCTCGACGAGGGCCTGCGGGCCCAGGACCCCGCCGCGCAGCAGCAGGCGTGGGACCAGGCCTTCGACCTCCTCTCGGAGGAGGTCCCGCTCTACCCGCTGTTCCACCGGAGCGTGCCCACCGCCTGGGACGGCGAGACCCTCGTCGACTTCAAGCCGATCTCGCTCACCGGCCTCTCCTTCGAGAACGTCGCCAGCACCCAGTAGCCCACTCCCTGGGCCCCGGCGATCGACGAGCCGCCGGGGCCGCCAGGGGAAGGAGTAGCGGCTCGTGTCCAACCTCATCCGGCTGATCGGGCGACGCCTGGTCGCGCTGCCGATCATGATCGTCGGCGTGACGTTCCTCGTCTTCGTCGTCATGTCGTTCTCGCCGATCGACCCGGCCCGACTGGCCCTCGGTGAGTCCGCGAGCCCCGAGGCGATCGACGCCTACCGGGACAAGAACGGCCTGAACGACCCGCTGGCCATCAGGTACTTCACGTTCCTGTGGCGGCTCGTCGCCCACGGCGACATGGGGGTGACCTCGGGGAACCAGAAGGTGACCGACGTCGTCCTCCAGGCCTTCCCGATCACGATGCAGCTGACGTTCCTCGGGCTGTTCCTCGCGATCATCCTGGCCGCCGTGCTCGGCGTCGTCGCCGCCCTCTACCGCGACCGGTGGCCCGACCAGGCCATCCGCGTCGTCTCGATCCTCTCGCTCGCCACGCCCTCGTTCTGGCTCGCGATCCTGCTCATCCAGTGGCTCGCCAACGTGCCCGGCGGGTGGGGGATGTTCCCCGCCCTCCTGACCGACTGGGTGCCGCTCTCGGAGGATCCACGGATGTGGCTCAACCAGATCGCGCTGCCGGCGATCGCGCTCGCGGTGCCGGTCTCCGGATCGCTCACCCGCGTCGTGCGCACGGCGATGGTCGAGGAACTCGACAAGGACTACGTCCGCACCGCGATCGGCGCCGGCATCCCCTACCGCGTCGTGGTCTCACGCAACGTCTTCCGCAACGCGCTCATCACGCCCGTGACCGTGCTCGGGCTGCGCGCCGGCTACCTCATGGGCGGGGCGGTGATCATCGAGATCATCTTCAACATCCAGGCGATGGGCCAGCTCATCCTCGACGGCGTCAAACGCAATGACGTGTTCCTCGTCCAGGGCGTCACGCTCACGGTCGCGATCGCCTTCATCGTCGTGAACATCGTCGTCGACCTGCTCTACGTGCTCGTCAATCCACGAATCAGGAGTGTGTGATGCGCCGCCGCCTGACAGAACGCCTCAGCACCCCGGGGCTGCGCTTCGCCTCCGGCCTGCCGCTCGGGGCGCGGATCGGCCTGACCGTCATCGCCATCGTCGCGCTCGCGGCGCTGCTCGCCCCGGTCCTGGCCCCCTACGACCCGCTCGCCTCGGGCACACCCGTCGTGCCCCCGGGCTCCGAACACTGGTTCGGCTCGGACGCCAACGGCCGCGACATCTTCTCGCGCGTGCTCTTCGGCGCCCGCTACTCCCTCGTGATCGGGGTCGGCGCCACCGTGGCCGCGCTCGCCGCCGCCGCCGTGCTCGGGTCGATCGCGGCGACGGCGGGCAAGGCCGTTTCCGAGGTCCTCATGCGGATCATGGACATCATCATGTCCTTCCCCGGCATCGCGCTGGCCGCCGTGTTCATCGCGGTCTTCGGCAATGCCGTACCGGTCCTCGTGTTCACGATCGCCTTCCTGTACACCCCGCAGCTCACCCGCGTGGTCCGCGCGAACGTGCTCGGTGAGCTCGGCGAGGACTACGTCGCCGCCACGAAGGTCATGGGCGCGCGCACCACGTGGATCCTCGTCAAGCACGTCGCCCGCAACTGCATGGCCCCGGTGCTCACGTTCGCGACCGTGCTCGTGGCGGATGCGATCGTGCTCGAGGCGTCGCTCTCGTTCATCAACGCCGGCGTCCGCCCGCCGGACCCCTCGTGGGGGAACATCATGAGCGAGGGCAAGCAGCTCCTGCTCTCCGGCCGCTGGTGGCCGACCTTCTTCCCCGGCCTGATGATCCTCCTGACGACCCTCGCGCTCAACGTGCTCTCCGAGGGCATGACCGACTCGATGGCCACCCCGCGGACCCGCGTGAAGGTCGACGTCGAGGGCGACGAGCGGGCGCTCGAGGCGCGGGGCGCCGACCTGTCCGAGGTGCCCGAGGAGGTCGCCGGTGCCGCACCGTCCCGGCCCGTCGGCGGGATCCGGCCCGAGCCCGAGGAGGAGACGATCGCCCGCACGCTCGAGGAGCGGCTGGCCGCCCTGAGGGCGACCGAGCTGGCCCGCACCGGCGACCGGGCCCGCCTGCGCTACACGAGCGACGAGTCCCCGCTCCTGGAGGTGCGCAACCTCTCGATCGCGTTCCCCGGCGCCCACGGCGACGTGAACATCGTCGACGACGTCTCCTTCAGCGTGCGCCCCGGCGAGACCATGGGCCTCGTCGGGGAGTCCGGCTGCGGGAAGTCGATCACGTCGATGGCGGTCATGGGGCTCCTGCCGCCGACCGCGCGCATCACCGGGGAGATCCTCTTCGACGGCAGAGACGTGCTCGCGATGACCCCGCGCCGGCGCAACGCGCTGCGCGGACACGAACTGGCGATGATCTACCAGGACGCCCTCAGCTCCCTCAACCCCTCGATGCTCATCCGCTCGCAGCTGGCCCAGCTCACCCGCCGCGGCGGGAAGCGCACCGCCACCGAGCTACTCGAACTGGTCGGACTCGACCCGGTGCGCACGCTCAAGTCGTATCCGCACGAGCTCTCCGGCGGGCAGCGTCAGCGCGTGCTCATCGCCATGGCCCTCACGCGCAACCCGCGCCTGATCATGGCCGACGAGCCGACGACCGCGCTCGACGTCACGGTGCAGAAGCAGGTGGTCGACCTGCTGAACGACCTGCGCACCAAGCTCGGCTTCGCCATGGTCTTCGTCTCCCACGACCTGGCCCTCGTGGCCCAGCTCGCCCACCGGATCACGGTCATGTACGCCGGCCAGGTGGTCGAGCAGGCGCAGACCTCCGAACTCCTGACCGATCCCCGGCACGAGTACACCCGCGGCCTGCTCGGCGCGGTCCTCTCGATCGAGGCGGGCGCCGGCCGGCTCCACCAGGTGCCCGGCACCGTGCCCTCCCCGAGCGAGTTCGTCACGGGTGATCGGTTCGCCCCCCGCTCGAGCATGCCGGGCGTGGGCCTCGATCAGAAGCCCGTGCTCCAGCCGGTCGGCGACGCCGACCACGTCGTGGCCACGACCCCCGCCCGGGAAGCCCTCGTCAAGGAAGGTGCGCGATGAGCCCGACCGATGCGACCGAACCGGTGCTGGAGCTCCAGCACGTCGACGTCATCCACAAGACCCGCACCGGGAGGCTCTTCCGCCCCGACACGGTGCACGCGGTCAACGACGTCGACTTCACCGTCGCCCGCGGCGAGACCGTCGGCATCGTCGGGGAGTCCGGCTGCGGGAAGTCCACCCTCGCCCGCGTCATGGTCGGCCTGCAGCCGGTCACGAGCGGCACCGTCCGCTTCCGCGGGCGGGAGCTGGCGAACACCGCGAGGGGACGACGCCTGCTCGGCCGGGCCGTGTCCGTCGTCTTCCAGGATCCCGCCACGGCGCTCAACCCGCGGATGACCGTGCACGACGCGCTCGTCGACCCGCTCGACGTGCACGGCATCGGCTCCCCGCGCGATCGGGAGGCGAAGGTCCGCGAACTGCTGCATCTCGTGGGCCTGCCCCAGTCGGCCCTGGCCGTGCTGCCGCGGCAGATCTCGGGCGGGCAGCGTCAGCGGGTGGCGATCGCCCGGGCGCTGGCCCTCGAGCCGGACGTCATGGTCGCCGACGAGCCCACGAGCGCTCTCGACGTGTCGGTCCGGGCGCAGGTGCTCAACCTGCTGACGGACCTCAAGCGCGAACTCGATCTCGGCATGGTGTTCATCTCCCACGACATCAACACCGTGCGCTACGTCTCCGACCGGATCTGCGTCATGTACTTCGGCCGGATCATCGAGTCCGCACCGACCGAGCAGATCTTCCACTCCCCCGCCGAGGAGTACACCCGCACCCTCCTCGGCGCCGCGCCCGCCCTGCTCGACCAGTAAGTCCGCCATACCCGTCCGGGCACGTTCTGCGCCCGGACCGTCACGCCCCACCGGGGCCATCATCCGAGGAGTTCATCCATGACCGCCGCCCTCCACACCGCCGGGTCCACCACGCTGCGCGGGGTGATCCCCCCGCTGGTCACGCCGCTGACCCCGGAGGGGCACCTCGACGTCCCGAGCCTCGAGCGGGTGATCGACCACCACCTCGCCGGCGGGGTCGACGGCCTGTTCGTGCTCGGCTCGAGCGGCGAGGTCGCCTACTTCGAGGACGAGATGCGCGAGGCGGTGCTCACGGCCGCGATCCGGATCGTCGACGGCCGCGTGCCCGTGCTCGCCGGCTGCATCGACATGCAGACGCGCCGCGTGCTCGCGCACGCGCGCCGCGCCGAGGAGCTCGGGGCGGCCGGCGTCGTGGTGACCGCGCCGTTCTACGCGATCACGGGACCGGAGGAGATCGAGGCCCACTTCCGGGCGATCGGGGCCGCGACCGACCTTCCCCTCTTCGCCTACGACCTGCCCGTGTGCGTGCACGTCAAGCTCGACGGGGCGATGCTCGTGCGGCTCGGCTCCGAGGGCGTGCTCGCCGGGGTCAAGGACTCCTCCGGGGACGACGTCGCCTACCGCCGGCTCATCGCGGCGAACCGGGCGGCCGGCTCCCCGCTCGTCCTCCTCACCGGGCACGAGGTCGTGGTCGACGGCACCTACCTCGCCGGCGGCGACGGATCCGTGCCGGGCCTGGGCAACGTCGACCCGGCGGGCTACGTCCGGCTCGACCGTGCGGCCCGCGCCGGCGACTGGGACGCGGTGCGCCTCGAGCAGGATCGCCTCGCCGCGCTCTTCGAGATCGTCTTCGCGGTCGAGGGGAAGACCGGCCCGGCCGCCGGGGTCGGCGCCTTCAAGACGGCGCTGTGGCTCATGGGCATCTTCGACACGAACACGATGAGCGCCCCGATGACCGCGCTCGAAGGGGCGAACATCGAGCGGGTGCGGGCCGTGCTCGCCTCCCTCGAGATCCCCATGGTGCGGTGAGCACCCCCGACGAGAGGACCACCTCCCTGGCGGTCGACCTCGGCGGCACGAAGACGACGGTCGCGCGGGTGACCGGCGACGGCACCGTCCGCGGCCGGCGAACCGTCCCCACCGGGGCGGCCGGGGGCCCGGGGGACGTCGTCGCCGGCCTCGTCGCGGCCCTCGGCGCCACCCTGGCCGAGGCGACCGCGGCCGGGGAACGCCCGACGGTCATCGGGATCGGCTCCGCCGGGGTGATCGACTCCTCGACCGGGCGGGTCACCTCGGCGACCGACGCGATTCCCGGCTGGGCCGGCACGCACCTGGGTCGGCTGGTCCGGGAGGCCGTCGGACTCGAGACGCACGTGCTCAACGACGTCCATGCCCACGGCCTCGGCGAGGCCGTGTACGGCAGCGGCTCCGGCCGCTCCTCGATGCTCCTGGTCGCGGTCGGCACCGGGATCGGCGGCGCGTTCGTGCTCGAGGGCCGGGTCGTCCTCGGCGCACACTCGGCCGCGGCCCACGTCGGGCACGTGCCCGTGCCCGAGGCGGAGGACGTCCCGTGCCCGTGCGGGCGGGTCGGCCACCTCGAGGGCCTGGCCTCCGGCCCCGGGATCCTCGCCGCCTACCGGCGGGCCGGCGGCGTCGCCGCCGATACCCGCGAGGTCGCGGCCCGGGCCGGCACCGACCCACTCGCGCGCGAGATCCTCACCCGCTGCGCCCGCGCGACCGGGCGGGTCGTGGGCGGGCTGCTCAACGTGCTCGACCCCGAGCTCGTCGTGCTCTCCGGCGGCGTCTCGGAGGCCGGGGAGGCCTGGTGGGACGCCGTGCGCGCGGGCATCGCACTCGATGCGATGACCCTGGTCTCCGACACCCCGGTCGTGGCCGCGAGCGCCGGCCCGGATGCCGCGCTCCTCGGCGCCGCCCACTTCGCCCGCACCCACGACCGTCAGGACACCCCATGACCCCCGATCCCTCCCTGCTCGACCCTCTCCGGGGGCGCCTCGTCGTCTCGTGTCAGGCCTACCCGGGGGAACCGATGCGCACCCCCGAGACGATGCGGCGGGTCGCCCAGGCGGCCGTGCTCGGCGGCGCGGCGGCGATCCGCGCCCAGGGCCTCGACGACATCCGGGAGATCGCCGCGCACGTGACCGTGCCGGTCATCGGGCTCGTCAAGGAGGGTGACGAGGGGGTCTTCATCACCCCCACGCTCGCACTCGCGCTCGACTGCGTCGACGCCGGGGCGGCGATCGTCGCGATCGACGGCACCGACCGGCCGCGGCCGGACGGGCGCGACCTCGACACGGTCGTCGCCGCCGTGCACGAGGCCGGGGCCCTCGTCATGGCCGACTGCGCCACCGTAGCGGACGCGGTCGCCGCGGCGCGGGCCGGCGCCGACCTCGTCGGCACGACCCTCGGCGGCTACGCCCCCGGACGGCCGCGCACGTCCGGGCCGGACCTGGACTTCGTCCGCGAGGCCGTCGCCGCCCTGTCCGGAACCGGGGTGCCGGTCATGGCCGAGGGCCGCATCCACTCCCCCGCCGACGTGGCCGCGGCCTACGGGGCCGGGGCGCACAGCGTGACCGTCGGCACCGCGATCACGCACCCGAGCACGATCACCGGCTGGTTCGTCGCGGCGACTCCCGCAGCGGGTTCGGCGGCCGGGGCGAGGTGAGGCATCCGCTCGACCCGGAGCTCGCCCGGGCTCTCGCCGATCTGCCCGTCCAGGACTTCGCCGACCTGGCCGCGTGCCGGGAACGCTCCGCCGGGCTCGCAGGCGACTACGACTGGTCGGGCCGGAGCGACCTGACCGTCCGCGACGTCGCGCTCGACCGTGGCGACGGGTCCATCCTGACCGTCCGGGTCATCGCCCCGGTCGGGGCTGACCCGGATGCCCCGGTGCTGCTGAGCATCCACGGCGGCGGGTTCTGCCTGGGTCACCCACGCCTCGACGACTCCCGCAACGCCGAGCTGGCGGCCCGGGCCGGGGTCGTCGTCGTCTCGCCGGACTACCGGCTCGCGCCGGAACACCCCTACCCGGCGGGACTGGACGACTGCCACGCGGCCCTGCGGTGGATCGTCTCGGGCGGCCTGGGCCGCTCGCGGGGGCGCCGCATCGGCGTCCTCGGCGACAGCGCCGGCGGCGGACTCGCCGCCGCACTCGCGCTCCGGGTCCGCGACGAGGGCGAGGTCGAACTCGCCGCCCAGTTCCTGCTCGAGCCCGAGCTCGACGCCCGGCTCGAGACGGAGTCGATGATCGGCGGCACCGACACTCCGGTGTGGTTCCTGAGCAACGCCCGGCGCTCCTGGGACTTCTACCTCGGCGGCCGGGAGCCGGACGGGTACGCCTCCCCGGCGCTGGCCCGCAGCGTCGCCGGCCTGCCCCGCACCTACCTCGCCGTCAACCAGGTCGATCCGCTCCGCGACGAGGGCCTCGACTACGCCGCCCGCCTCCTGCGCGCGGGCGTGCCGACCGAGCTGCACTGCTGGCCCGGCGCCTTCCACGGCTTCACGACGATCGAGCACGCCCGCCTGAGCCGGGACGCGCTCGCCGAACTGGTGCGCGTCGTCTCCGGCTATCTCCGCGCGCCCGGCCCCGCCTGATCTGCGCCCGGCCCCGCGCCTGATCTGCCCTGCCCGCCGCCGTGGAGGGCCTAGGTTGGGCACATGACGAGCCCCCACCTGGACGCCCGTGCCCGGCCGCCGCAGCCCGTCCCCCCGAAGGTCGTCCGCGCGTGGGGGCTGTGGGACTTCGGGCAGCAGGCGTTCAACACGGTCATCCTCACGTTCGTCTTCTCGGTCTATCTGACCGACGCGGTGGCCTCGGACCCCACCCGCGGCGCGGCGGTCTTCAGCAACGCCCAGGCCTGGGCGGGACTGGTCATGGCCCTGCTCGCCCCGGCGCTCGGCTCGTGGGGCGACCGGGTGCGCAATTCCAGGCTGCTGCTGGCGATCACCACGGCGGCGACGATCGCCTGCATGGCGCTGCTGTGGTTCACGCGGCCGGAGGACACCTTCCTCGTCTACGGGGCGGTCCTCGTCGCGGCCGCCGGCCTCTTCTCGGAGCTGGCCGGGGTCTTCTACAACGCGATCCTGCTGCGCATCTCCACCCCGGCGACGTATGGGCGCATCTCCGGCTTCGCCTGGGGGCTCGGTTACCTCGGGGGCGTGCTGGCGCTCGTCATCACGCTGTTCGGGTTCGTGCTCGACGACGGGCTGCTCGGCCTCCCGACCGAGAACATGGCGAACATGCGCGCCATCGCGCTCCTGTGTGCGGGCTGGTTCCTCGTGTTCGGGCTGCCCCTGCTCGTGCTGGCGCCGAAGGACCTCCCCCGTGAGGACGAGGGCCGCTTCAACCTGGCGATGGCCTACGGGGAGCTGGCCCGCCGCGTCGCGCACCTGTGGCGCAACGAGCGCCGGCTGCTGCACTTCTTCGTGGCGGCGGCGGTCTACCGGGACGGTTTGAGCGCCGTCTTCGCGTTCGCCGGGGTCCTCGCCGCGAGCGCCTACGGCTTCTCCACCGAGGAGGTCATCTACTTCGGCCTCGCGGCGAACCTCATCGCGGGGGTGAGCACGTGGCTCGCGGGCCGCGCGGACGACCGGTTCGGGCCGCGGGCCGTGATCATCACGTGCCTCGTCGCCATGGTCGCCCTCGGCTCGGTCATCGCGGCCTCCGGCGCCCCGCTCGTGTTCTGGATCTGCGGGATGGCGATCGCGGCGCTCGTCGGCCCGGTGCAGTCGGCCTCCCGGTCGGCGCTCGCGCGGATGTCCACCGCGGAGCAGGCCGGGGAGAACTTCGGCCTGTACGCCACCAGCGGGCGGGCCATCAGCTTCCTCGCGCCGGCGCTGTACACGACCCTCGTGCGGGCCACCGACAATCCGCGGATGGGGATCCTCGGCATCCTCGCCGTGCTCCTCGCCGGCCTGCTCGTCTTCCTGCCGCTGCGCCTGCCGCGCACCACCCCCGCCTCCCCGACCACCCCTCATTTGACGGACTGACCGCCCGCCCTCCTGGTGACCCGGCGCCGGCCCTCCCGCCTGGGGACGACGCAGCCCGCCGCCGTGGATCGGCGGCGGGCTGAGTGTGCTTGAGGGTCGCGGGGCGGCAGGTCGGTTGCGGAGCGGTGGCTCGGCGGCGCACGGACTGGCTCAGCTGCGCACGGACTCCGGCTCCTCGATCGGGTCGGCGAACGAGTCCTCCCGCGACGAGCGCATCCGGGAGACGAAGATCGCGGCCACGGCGATGACCGCGGCCACGATCGCGATCGCGATCCGCAGGCCGTGGTTGGCGTCGGCGGGCACGCTCATGGCCACGACCGCGGGGGCGATGAGGAGCGAGACGAGGTTCATCACCTTGATGAGCGGGTTGATCGCCGGGCCCGCGGTGTCCTTGAACGGGTCGCCGACGGTGTCGCCGATGATGACGGCCTCGTGCGCCGGGGAGTTCTTGCCGCCGTAGGCGCCGTCCTCCACGAGCTTCTTGGCGTTGTCCCACGCGCCACCGGAGTTGGCGAGGAACACCGCCATGAGCACCCCGGCCGCGATCGCCCCGCCGAGGAATCCCGCGAGCGGGCCGACCCCGAGCCCGAAGCCGACGGCGATCGGGGCGAACGCGGCGAGCAGCCCGGGTGTGGCCAGTTCGCGCAGCGAGTCCTTCGTGCAGATGTCGACGACCCGGCCGTACTCGGGGCGGGTCTCACCGGTCATGATGCCGGGGAACTTGCGGAACTGCCGCCGCACCTCGAACACGATGGCGCCCGCGGCGCGGGTGACGGCGTCGATCGCCAGGCCGGAGAACAGGAAGACGACGGCGGCACCGAGGATGGTGCCCACGAGCGTGATCGGGGAGATGATCTCGTAGTCGAGCATCGCCCCGACGAGGGAGTCCCCTCCGGCCGCGGCGGCGTCGCCGATCTTCGCCAGCGCGGTCGAGACCGCGTCGCCGTAGGAGCCGAACAGCGCGGTCGCGGCGAGCACGGCGGTGGCGATCGCGATGCCCTTGGTGATCGCCTTGGTGGTGTTGCCGGCGGCGTCCAGGTCGGTGAGGATCTGGGCGGCCTCGGGCGAGGCGTCCCCGCTCATCTCGGCGATCCCCTGGGCGTTGTCGCTCACGGGCCCGAAGGTGTCCATCGCCACGATGACACCCACGGTCGTGAGGAGTCCGCAGCCGGCGAGGGCGACGAGGAAGAGCGCGAGCCAGATCGATCCGCCCGCGAGCAGGAACGCCCCGCACAGCGCGGCGGCGATGATGCCCGTGGTGTACACGGCCGATTCGAACCCGACGCCGATGCCGGAGAGCACGACGGTCGCCGCACCCGTGCGGGACGTGGCCGCGACGGTCTTCGTGGGGGTGTTCGTGGTGCCGGTGAAGTATCCGGTGAGCCACAGGATGATCCCCGCGAGCACGACGCCGATGACGACGGCCCCGGCGGCCGCGAGGCGGGGGTCGCCCGGGTGGGAGGCGAGGTCGGTGGCCGATCCCGGCACGAGCTCGGCGAAGGAGGAGGGCAGGTACACGAAGGCCGCGATCGCGGCGAGTGCGGCGCCGATGACGGCCGAGATGTAGAAGCCCCGATAGATGGCCTTGAGGCCGTCCTCGTTCCCGCGCACCCGGGTGATCGCGACGCCGAGCACGGCCACGAGTGCCCCCACGGCGGTGACGATGAGCGGGAAGATGAGGCCCTCCTCGCCCATGGTCGCCTTGCCGAGGATGAGTGCCGCGACGAGCATGACGGCGTAGGACTCGAAGAGGTCGGCGGCCATGCCCGCGCAGTCGCCGACGTTGTCGCCGACGTTGTCGGCGATGGTGGCGGCGTTGCGGGGGTCGTCCTCGGGAATGTTGTTCTCCACCTTGCCCACGAGGTCGGCGCCGACGTCGGCGGCCTTGGTGAAGATCCCGCCCCCGACCCGCATGAACATCGCGAGCAGCGCTGCTCCGAAGCCGAAGCCCTCGAGCACGGCCGGGGCGCTCTCGCGGTAGATGAGCACGACCGCTGCGGCGCCGAGCAGCCCGAGTCCGACGACGCTCATGCCCACCGATCCGCCGGTGCGGAACGCGATCCGGGCGCCCTCGGCGTGCCCGCCGGGCCGGGTCGAGGCGGCGGCCACGCGCACGTTCGCGCGGGTGGCGAGCCACATGCCCAGGTAGCCGATGGTGGCCGAGAATCCGGCCCCGACGAGGAACGCGATGGATCGGCCGACTCGGATCCCGGCGTCCCCGGGCAGGAGGAACAGGAGCCCGAACACGACGACGGCGAAGATCGCGAGGGTGCGGAATTGTCGGCTCAGGTACGCCGCGGCCCCCTCCTGGATCGCCTTGGCGATCTCCTGCATCGACGTGGTGCCCTCGCCGGCCGCCAGCACCTGGCGTCTGAGCACGACGGCGATGATGAGCGCGATCACGGCGATGACGGCGATCGCCCCCACGATGACCAGACTCGAGGTCTCGAGCATGAATGCGTCCTCCTTGACGTAGCCCCCTGCACGCACGGCCCGTTGACCGTGAGGGACAGACAGCGCGAGTCTAACCGCCGCCGCCGACCTTCGCGCGAGGTCTTCGGATCGGGGCGCGGCGGGCCCGGTCCGAACCGTCGCCGCCGCGGCCGGCAGCGGCGACAATGGTGGGGTGTTGGGCGGGCGACGGTGGGATGAGTGCGCGGTGCACGTCGAGGTGCTGCCCGCGCGCCCCGGGGCCGTCGAGCCGTGGCCGGACTGGGTCGACGCCGCGCTCGTCGCCGGCTACGGGGCGCGCGGGATCACGCGGCCGTGGGCGCACCAGGTCCGCGGGCTCGCCGCGCTCGCGCAGGGGCGGCACCTGGCGCTCGCGACACCGACCGGGTCGGGCAAGTCGCTCGTCGCGTGGGCGGCGGCGGTCTCCGCGATCCGCGCCCACACCGTGAGCGGGCGGATCTCGCGGCTGACGCATCGCCCGACGACCATCTACCTGAGTCCGACCAAGGCTCTGGCCGCCGATCAGCTCGCGGGCCTGACCGGGCTGCTCGAGGCCGCCGGGATCCGGGACGTGCGTGCCGTGACCGTCGACGGGGACACGCCCGTGGCGGAGCGGGACTGGGCCCGCGACTGGGCCGATCTCGTGCTGACCAACCCGGATCTGCTCCACTTCTCGCTCCTGCCGCGGGCCTCCCGCTGGGCGCGGCTGCTGCGGGGCCTGCGCTACGTCGTCGTGGACGAGATGCATTCCTATCGGGGCATGACCGGCGCGCACGTCTCCCTCGTGCTGCGCCGGCTGCTGCGGCTCGCCGCGCACTACGGGGCCTCGCCCCAGGTGATCGTCGCCTCGGCCACGGCCGCGAATCCGGGGCCGACCGCCGCCCGGCTCATCGGTGTGCCCGCCGATCGGGTGACCGCGGTGACGACGGGCACCTCTCCGGTCGGGCAGCGCACGGTGGTGCTCTGGCAGCCGCCGCCGGTCGATGCCCCGGCGGACACCGGTGGCACGGGCGGCACAGATGGCCCAGATGGCCCAGGTGGCACAGGTGGCCCAGATGGCACAGGTGGCCCAGATGGCACAGATGGCCCAGGTGGCCCAGGTGGCCCAGCCGGCCCAGATGGCACAGATGGCACCGATGGCACGGGCAACCCGGCCGCCGAGGAGGCCGGGCCGCGCCGGTCGACCCTCGTGGAGGCGGCGGACCTGCTCGCCGAGCTCGTGGGCCGGGGCCGGCGCGCGCTCGTGTTCACCCGCTCGCGGATCGGGGCCGAGACGATCGCGACCCTGACGCGGGAATACGTGGAGCGCCGGGGCGGGAACCCCGCGAGTGTGGCGGCCTACCGCGGCGGGTATCTGCCGGAGGAGCGTCGGGCCCTGGAACGCGGGCTGCGCGGGGGCGGCCTGCTCGGCGTCGCGACCACGAACGCGCTCGAGCTGGGCGTGGACATCACGGGCCTGGACGCCGTGGTGATCGCGGGCTGGCCCGGCACCCACGCCTCGTTCTGGCAGCAGGCCGGGCGGGCCGGCCGGGCGGGGGCGGAGGGGCTGACGGTGCTCATCGCCTCCGAGAACCCGCTCGACGCCTACCTCGTGCACCACCCCGAGGCGGTCTTCTCCTCCGGCGTCGAACTGTCGACCTTCGATCCGCAGAACCCGCACGTCCTCGCCCCGCACCTGTGCGCTGCAGCGGCGGAGCTGCCGCTGACGGAGGCCGACCTGACCTGGTTCGCGCCGGCGGAGCCCGCCCCGCCGACGCGGGCGGCGGGCACGCCGGATCCCGCGGGGGCGCAGGCCACGCTGCGCGCCCTCCTCGCCGAGCTCGTGGCCCGGGGCCTGCTGCGGGCGCGCCCCAAGGGCTGGTACTGGAACTACGACCGGCCCGAGTCCCCGACCTCACTTACCGACCTGCGCGGCGGCGGGGGCGCGGCCGTCTCGGTGGTCGAGGCCGCCACCGGGCGGATGATCGGCACCGTGGATGCGGCCCGCGCCGACGCCGCGGTGCACGCCGGCGCGGTCTACGTGCACCAGGGCGCGACGTTCGAGGTGCTCTCCTACACCGGTGACGTCGCCGTGGTGGAGCCGTCGAACGCCCCGCACCGGACCCGGCCGCACACCCACACCCGGGTCCGGGTGGGCGGCGTGAGCGCCGAACGCTCGTGCGGCCCGGTCACGTGGCAGCACGGCCCGGTCGAGGTGACGACCCAGGTCACCGGCTTCGACCGGCGCCGCGTGCCACAGCTGGACCTCATCGGCTCCTACACCCTCGACCTGCCCGAACGTACCCTCCACACGATGAGCACCTGGTGGACCGTGCCCGCCGAGACGCTCGCCGAGGCGGGCGTGGGCGCCGCGTCGCTCCCGGGCGCACTCCACGCGGCCGAGCACGCCCAGATCGCCCTGCTCGGGCTCGTGGCCACGTGCGACCGCTGGGACCTGGGCGGGTTGTCGACCTCGCTGCACGAGCACACGTTCGCCCCCACGGTCTTCGTGCACGACGCCTTCCCCGGCGGGTCCGGCTTCGCCCGGCGTGGCTTCGACGCCGCCCGGGACTGGATCGCGGCGACGCTCGCGGCGGTCCGCGACTGCCCGTGCTCAGGCGGCTGCCCGCTGTGCATCCAGTCGCCCAAGTGCGGCAACGGGAATTCCCCGCTCGACAAGAGCGGCGCCGTGCGGGTGTTGACGTTCCTCGCCGGCTCCTTCGGCTGAGCTCCGCCGCCCTCATCGGACCGGTCCCGCGCGCGCGGCGGCCCACGCGTTCCCGGATCCGAGGAGCGGCAGGTTGCTGGGCACCCGGACTCGCACCAGCACGACACCGCCCGGGTCCTGAACACACGACGCGATCCGGGCGTCGTTGCGCCGAGCGACCTGCCCGGCGGCGCCACAGCCGTCCCCGGCACGAACGGCCTGCGCGGCGCCGGCGAGGGCGGCGAGGTCCGCCGCGCCCTGGGCCCGTGCCCGGGCCGAGTATGCCTGCACGAGTCCGGCGAGCACGATCGCGGCGAGCAGCGCGGCGCAGGCGACGGCGAGGGTAAGGACGGTGGCGGAGCCGCGGTCCCGGCCCGCCCCACCGGCAGGCGTGTCGTTCATGGGGCCCTCCCGTCCGGCTCGGACGGCGTGGTGAAGGTCGAGTGCACGCTCCACGGGCCGGCGAACAGGGCGAAGTCGACCGGGCAGGTGACGGTCACGCTCACCCAGGCGGCGTCGTCCTCGATCGCCACGCTCGCGGCGGATGCACTCGCCTCGGCGATCTGCACGATCTCCTCCCGCCCCTGCCCCAGGGCCGCCGCCCGGGTGGCGGCCCGCGCGGCGTCGGTGCACTGGAGCCGGGTGACCCCGGCGGCGAGCACCGTGAGCACGAGCACCAGCGCCACCACCACCGCGGGCAGCACGATCGCGAACTCCGCGGTGACGGCGCCGGCCTCCCGCGCCTTCCCACGACGCGTGCCCGCGGCGGTGGTCATCTCATCCTCCGACCGACAGCGCCCGCTGGATGATCTCCACCAGGAACCCGCGCACCTGATCGCTGCGCAGGATCACGAGCAGCAGGCCTGCGAACCCGGCCGCGGCCAGGGTCGCGATCGCGTACTCGGCGGTTGCCATCCCGGCCTGGGGAATCGCTCGCACGCGCCGCCACCGTGACCGGTACCCGGCCCGGCAGCGGCGCACGAGGCGCCGGAACTGATTGATCACCTTCATGGATGCTCCCTTCTCCTTCGATCACCGAAGCCGGGTTCCCGGCCCCGGGTGAGCCATCGGGCTCGATCCCACCGTGGCCGATCCGGGCGGGACCGTGCCGGAGCCCGACCCCGCGCTGTGGAGGGGCGGGGAGGCTGTGGACGGCCCGGCGTCTGCCGCACGCGGTGAGCGCGGCAGAGCAGGCACAGCAAACACAGCAGGCAGACCAGCCGGAACGGCGAGTGGGGCACAGTGACCGCGGGTTCAGCCCAGGAGGCTCAGGCCGGAGCTCGCCAGCACGGGCACGAGCCCGAGCAGGACGAAGGCGGGCAGGAGGCACAGACCGACGGGCAGCACGAGCCGCACCCCGAGCCGGGCGGCGGCGGAGCGGGCCGCGGACCGGCGCTCGGACCGGACGGCCCGTGCCGACTGCACGAGCAGCCCGGTCGGGTCCACGCCGTCGCCCCACGCGGGCTCGAGGGTGGCCCCGAGGGGATGGTCTCCCCACGCCTGCGGCCAGGAGGAGCCGAGCTCGAGCGCCCGCGCCGCCGTTTCCAGGCGTGCTCCCTCGTTCCCGCCGAGCGCGGCGCCGACCACTCCGACGGCCTGCGGGATCGAGGCGCCCGCACGGAGTGCGACCGCGAGCAGGTCGATCACGACCGCCGGGTCGACCGAGCGCGGACGCGCGGCAGGCGGGCGGGCGGCTCGGCGGCGTGGGGACCGCGGCCCCCACGGTGCCGCGAGGAGCGCGGCCGCCGCGGCGACGAGGAGAGTGCTCAGCACGATGCTCATCGGCCGGCCCGTTCGGCACCGGCGACGAGGGAGTGGATCCACAGGTGGCCGGCGACGGTGAGTCCGATCGCGAGCAGCCCCACGGCCGCTCCCCACCATGATCCGAGCAGCCAGCCGAGCGGGTCGGCACCGAGACCCGTGCCGAGGACGAGCCCTCCGAGCGGCAGCCAGCCGAGGAGCCGGGCCGTGGCCCGCGGACCGCCAAGCGCTCCGGCCCGATCGGAGGCCGCCCGGCCCGCCTCCTCGATCCCGTCGGCGCAGGCGTCGAGGACCACGGCGAGCTCGGCCCCGAGACCGGCGGCCACCTCTCGGGCGGCCATCGCCGAGTCCACCGCGGTCCGGACGGCGGCCCCGCGGGACCGGCCGCCCCGGCGCCGCGTGTTCCGGGTGTCCACGCCCGTCAGCTCGGCGCGCAGCGCCTCGGCCACCGGCGGCGAGGCACCCCGCAACGACCGCTGCCAGGCGACCTCCGGCGCCATCCCGGCGCGCAGCCGAGCCGCCACCGCGACGAGCACGGTGCCCACCTCGTTCTCGGGCCGGCCAGTGGATCGGGCCCGCCGGACCGCCCGGAGGCGGCTCTCGAGCATCCGGGCGAGGCTCCACCGGCTCCGCGCGCGCCGCATCGAGCGGGGGGCCCGTGGCACACCCGGTACGGCCCACAGGCTCACGGCGGCAACGATCGCGGCCCAGGCCAGCCATGCGGACCCGCCCATGTCACCCTCCCCCCGGGGCCGGCGCAACGCCCGCGTCATCCGCCCCGACATCGGCCCTGTCACCGGCACCGCCATCGACCCCGTCGAGTCGTGCGGCGAGCGCCTCCCACCCCGGCCCGTAGCGCAGCCCGGCGGCGGTCACGGTCACGGCCCGCTCGGCCCGGAAGTCGGCGGTGAAGGTGGCCACGTGGTCGAGGTACCGCCGGCCGGACGAATCGCGGCGCAGGTGCACGAGCGCATCGATCGCGGCCGTCGCCTGGGCCGCGACGGCCGCGGCCTCCATGCCCGCGAGCGCGCCGAGGGCGAGGAGCCGGGCCGGCACGTCGGTCGCGGCGTTGGCGTGCACGGTGGCCAGCCCGCCGTCGTGACCCGTGTTGAGCGCCGAGAGCACCTCCCGCACCTCCGCGCCGCGGCACTCCCCGAGCACGAGCCGGTCGGGACGCATCCGCATGGCCGCGCGCACGAGATCGGCCAGCGCCACGGCACCCGCACCCTGCACGTTCGGCGGCCTCCCCTGCAGGTGCACGACATGGGGATGATCCGGGGCGAGCTCGGCCGCCTCCTCGATGATGACGATCCGCTCGCTGCTCGGCACCCGGGAGAGGACCGCGGCCACGAGGGTCGTCTTGCCCACGCCCGCGGCTCCCGAGACGAGCATGTTCGCGCGGCGGCTGCGGAGCCGGTCGACGATCTCCGCGAGACGGGGATGGAGGAATCCGGCCGCGATGAGGTCCTGCCAGCGCCGCGCCCGGCGGTTCCCGGTGCGCAGGCTGATGTGCACGCCGCCGTCGACCAGCGGCGGCAGGACCGCGTGCAGGCGAGTGCCGTCCGGGAGGCGTCCGTCGACGATCGGGGCCGCCTCGTCGAGCCGCTGACCCGCGAGCGTGGCGAGCCGCACGGCGAAGCCGCGGGCGTCCTCGATCCGGGTGCCGGTCCGTTCCAGGCCGCGGCCGCGGTCCACCCAGATCGCGGCCTCGCCGTTGACGAGCACGTCGGTCACCGCGGGATCGTCGAGCAGCGGCTGCACGATCCGGCCGGCCCCGTGGATCTCCGCGGCCGCGTCGCGAAGCAGCCCCCACGTCGCGGCATCGCTGCGGGCAGGCGCGGCCCGGACGGCGCCGGTGAGGCTCCCGCCCGCGCTCACGAGGCGTTCCCGGATGCCCTCGAGCTCCCCGGGGCCCTGCGGCGGCGACACGGCACTCAGTCCGAGAGGTGCAGGTCGCGCACGAGCCCGCGAGCGAGCCGCACGAGCGGGCCACGACTCGCCTCCCCCGGCGCCAGTCCCCGCTCCATCGCCGCGGGAAGCGATCGTTCGGTGCGCATGGCGCCGGCGAGCGTGAGC
The DNA here is from genome assembly GCF_009372055.1 of Pseudactinotalea sp. HY160. NCBI lineage: Bacteria > Bacillati > Actinomycetota > Actinomycetes > Micrococcales > Cellulomonadaceae > Pseudactinotalea > Pseudactinotalea sp. HY160. Next base: position 34,585 of record NZ_WHMT01000002.1, read on the forward strand.
CCGCAGAACTCGGCCATCTCCGCGGGGGTGAAGCCGTCACGGATCGGCCCGCGCACCACGAGCCGCGCGTCCTGCCCGCCTACGAGTTCGGCCAGGCGCCGAGCTGCGGCCGCGGCGGGGCCGTCGGGAGTGGTGAGGACGAGCACGACGTCGCACCATTGCCCGGCGACTCCGGCAGCCACGGCATGCCGCGGCAGATCCAGGACGACCGCATCGTGGGACTGCGCCAGCGCCATGATCACCCCGTCCGCATTCGCCGTGAGCGCGGCCGGCCGGGTGTCGGTGCTCAGCACCCGCACTCCCATCCACACCGGGAGGGCGTTCGCGAGTTCGCCCGGGTCGATCGATCCCGCCCCCACGAGGTCGGGCCACCGCAGGCCCGGATGGCCCTCGATCCCGAGGAGCACCTCGAGCGGGGCACCGTCCGCGCCGTCGACGAGCGCGACCGTCAACGCCTGGGCCGCGCTCACCCGAGCGAGGACCGCGGCGAGGGCGGAGGCCCCGAGGCCCCCGCGGGCACCGACGACCCCGACGACCCGCGCCCGCACCCGCCGGTTGGCCGCGCGGGCGAGGGCGAGGAGCCGATCGGCCCCGGCCGGGAGGACGAGGGTGCCGGCCTCGATCTCACGGGTTCCCACCCGGGCGGATCGGTTGCCGGCGTGGCGCCAGCGCTCGTCCGCCCGATCGGCGCCGTCGAGGGCGAGGCCGACCTCCGCCGGAGGATCGGCATGGTCCGGATAGACCGCGACCGGCAGCCCGGCCACCGCCAGCACGGCCCGGACCGCCTCGATCGTCTCCGCCGACTCGCTCCGCAGCGCCACCGGTGTCTCGGCCATCTCGTCCTCCCCGTCGTCTCGGACCACCCTGACGCCTTCCCGTCCGCGCGTCACGGTCGCCCGCCCCGCCTGTGGACGGCCGCGCACCTTGTGGACACGTGGGCGGACAGGTGGGCGGACACGGGCGCCGGACGGCGTGGCTCCTCACCCCGCGCGGGCTCCTCGCTACCGTGGTGCCTACGCTCAGTCCACTGGAGGCAGAATGTCCGAGCCGAACGATCCGCTCAGTTCCTACAGCGGCGCACGCGTCACACCCGCACCCCCCGAATCCGTGGCCGGCACCGGCCCCGAGATGTCGCAGCGCCCCGAGGGCGGGGACGCCGAGGACCGGGAGCAGCACGCCCCGGCCCCGTGGACACCGCAGACCACCGCCGCACCGAGTGCCGAGGACGACGAGGCTCTCCGGCAGGAACGCGCGCGCCGGTTCGGGCCGGGCCGCGACGAGGGCGGCGATCCCGCGGGCGGGAGCGATCCGGCCGGCGTCCCCGGCGAGGAGGAGCCCGCCTCGACCTTCGAGGACTCCGGGCCCGCGACGACCGCCTTCGGCCCGGGCTCCACCGAGCTCCTGGCCGAGGAGGAGTCCGCGCACGCCCCGACCGGTCCGGTCACCCCGCTCCCGGCCTCCCCGGCCGGCGGCATCGGCTCGATCGGTGCCGTGCCCGCGACCCGGTCCATGCCCTCGACGCCCGTGGCCCACGTGAGCCCCCCGGAGCCCGCGGAGCCGGCCGACCCGTTCGAGGGCTTCAACGAGGGGCCGGAGTCCCGCGCGGCCGCCCACTGGTGGGTCGTGCTCGTCTCGCTCGTGTTCGTGCCCGTGGCCTGGTACCTCCTCGCCGACGGCGGCGAGCGCCTCTCGTGGAGCATCGAGCACAGCGAGACGGTGAACGTCTGGGCCTACGTCGAGCTCGGCGCCGGGCTGCTCGCGGCGATCATCGTGCTGCTCGCGGCGCGCTGGTCCTCGGTGGGCCCGATCATCCTGGGCTCGATCACGGCCCTCCTCGGCGCGGCGTACCTCGCGTTCCCCGACCGGGCACAGGACTTCCTCGCCGACTATGCCGAGATCTTCACCCGCCTCGGACAGTTCGGCCAGAACGTGCTCGACCACCTGCAGCGGGACGCCGTGACCGGACGCCTGCTCACCTTCGGGGTCGTCCTCATCATGGCGGGGGTCATCTCCCACGGCGCGCGCCGGCAGGGTCGCCGCGAGGAACGGATCCGTTCCGAGCTCGAGGGCTGAGCACCCGACCCGAGAAGAATTCTCGGTTTCAACATAAATCGTGGCGCCCGTCACGCACACGCTGAAAATAGTTCTAGGCTGGTAGGCGTCAACGTCGCCATCGCTCCCGTCTGGAGGTCCCATGACCGAGCCAACCACTCCCGCCCTAGAGAACCTGCTCGAGGAACGCCGGGAGTTCCCCCCGCCCGCCGAATTCGCGGCCGCCGCGGTCGCCCAGCCCGAGATCTACGAACGGGCGGCGGCCGACCGCGAGGGGTTCTGGGCCGACCAGGCCCGCCGGCTGCTCACGTGGGACACGCCGTTCACGCAGGTACTCGACTTCTCCCAGGCCCCCCGGGCCTCCTGGTTCGCCGACGGCACCCTGAACGCCGCCTACAACGCCCTCGACCGGCACGTCGAGGCGGGGCGGGGCGACCGCGTGGCGCTGCTGTTCGAGGGGGAGCCGGGAGACACCGCCGCCCTGACGTATGCCGACCTGCTCGAGCAGGTCAAGCGCGCCGCGAACACGCTCGAGAGCCTTGGGGTCGCGACCGGTGACCGCGTGGCCATCTACCTGCCGATGATCCCCGAGGCGATCGTGGCGATGCTCGCCTGCGCCCGCATCGGCGCCCCCCACTCGGTCGTCTTCGGCGGGTTCTCGGCCGAGGCGCTCCACTCGCGCATCGTCGACGCGGACGCCCGCGTCGTCATCACCGCCGACGGCGGCTACCGCCGCGGCAAGCCCTCGGCCCTCAAGCCGGCGGTCGACGAGGCCCTCGAGCACGAGGACAGCCCGGTCGAGCACGTGCTCGTCGTGCGCCGCACCGGCCAGGAGGTCGCCTGGTCGAAGGGGCGGGACCTGTGGTGGCACGAGCAGCTCGAGGCCGCGAGCACCGACCACCGCGCCGTGCCCGTGCCCGCCGAGCACCCGCTGTACATCCTCTACACCTCCGGAACGACCGGGAAGCCGAAGGGGATCCTGCACACGACCGGCGGCTACCTCACCCAGTGCGCCTTCACCCACGAGGTCGTCTTCGACCTCAAGCCGGAGACCGACGTCTACTGGTGCACCGCCGACGTCGGCTGGGTGACCGGGCACTCCTACGTCACGTACGGCCCGCTCATCAACGGCGCCACCCAGGTGCTCTACGAGGGCACCCCCGACACGCCGCACCAGGGCCGCTGGTGGGAGCTCGTGGAGAAGTACGGCGTCACGATCCTCTACACCGCGCCGACCGCGATCCGCACGTGCATGAAGTGGGGCGAGGACATCCCGGCGAAGTTCGACCTCAGCTCGCTGCGCGTGCTCGGCAGCGTCGGGGAGCCGATCAACCCGGAGGCGTGGATGTGGTACCGCCGGGTCATCGGCGCCGACCGCACCCCCGTGGTGGACACGTGGTGGCAGACCGAGACCGGCGCGATCATGATCTCCCCGCTGCCCGGGATCACGGCCGCCAAGCCCGGCGCCGCCCAGACGCCGCTGCCCGGGATCAGCGCCCAGGTGTGGGACGAGGCCGGCGCGGACGTCGGCCCCGGCGGCGGCGGATACCTCGTGCTCACCGAGCCGTGGCCGTCGATGCTCCGGGGGATCTGGGGCGACGAGCAGCGCTACAAGGACACGTACTGGTCCCACTTCGAGGGCACCTACTTCGCGGGCGACGGCGCCAAGTACGACGACGACGGCGACATCTGGCTGCTCGGCCGGGTCGACGACGTCATGAACGTCTCGGGCCACCGGCTCTCGACCACCGAGATCGAATCGGCTCTCGTCTCCCACGACTGGGTCGCCGAGGCCGCCGTCGTGGGCGCGAGCGACGACACGACCGGCCAGGCGGTCGTCGCGTTCGTCATCCTGCGCCACGAGGCGGTCGCGGAGGCCGGAGGCGGCGGCGAGGAGGTCGTGGCCACGCTGCGCGCCCACGTGGCCAAGGAGATCGGCCCGATCGCCAAGCCGCGCTCGATCCTCGTGGTGGGCGAGCTTCCCAAGACGCGTTCGGGCAAGATCATGCGCCGGCTGCTGCGCGACGTGGCCGAGAACCGGCCGGTCGGCGACGTGACGACGCTGGCGGACAACTCGGTCATGAACCTGATCCAGGAGGGCCTCGCCGGCGGCTCCGGCAGCTGAGCGCTCGACCTACGGACGGCGTCACTCACCCGCGCGGGCGAGTGACGCCGTCCGTTCGCTCCCCCTCGCACGGCGCCCGGTAACCTGGCGCATGTGACTGCTGATCCTGCCGTGATCGCCCCGCCCGGGGACTGGGTGCACCGAATGGTCGCCGCGAACGGCTCCCGCTTCCACGTGGCGTGCGCGGGACCGGCCGACGGGCCGCTCGTGCTGCTGCTGCACGGCTTCGGCCAGTTCTGGTGGAGCTGGCGGGCCCAGATTCCCCGGCTGGCACGCGCGGGCTACCGCGTGGCCGCGATGGACCTGCGCGGCTACGGATCCTCCGACAAGACCCGCGGCCGCTACGACCTGCCCACCCTGACGGCGGACGCCGCCGGCGTGATCCGGGGCCTCGGGGCGGCGAACGCCGTGGTCGTCGGCCATGGCTTCGGCAGCCAGATCGCCTGGTCGCTGCCGTCCCTGCATCCGGGCGTCGCCCGCGCGATCGTGCCGATGTCCTACCCGCATCCCGCGTCGCTGTGGTCGGCGCTGATCCGCGGCCGGGGCGGGGTCGCGCTCAACTTCTTCAGCTTCGCCCAGACCCCGTGGCTGCCGGAGAACCGGCTCATCGCCGGGGACCTCATGGAGTTCATCCTGACCGAGTGGTCCGCGCCGGGCTGGGAGCCCGTGGGTGTGGCCACGTATCAGCAGGCCGCCCGGATCCCGTTCGTGGCGCATTCGGCCTTCCAGCAGGTGCGCTGGCTCACCCGCGCCCGGCTCGGCGGGCCCGGTCGGGCGTTCCTGCGTTCGCTGGCCGGCCCGGTCGGGGTGCCGACGCTGCTCCTGCACGGCCGGGCGGACCGGTTCGTGCCTTCGCAGGCGACCGCGAACGAGCGGGAGCGGGTGGGCGCGGGGTACAAGCGCCTGCTCATCGACGACGCGGGGCACTTCCTGCCCGAGGAGGCCGCCGACCAGGTGACCGGGGCGCTGCTGCGCTGGCTGCCGGGCGTCACGGGCTGAGGCGGGCCGCAGGTGTCGGCGTCTCCCGGGCGCGCGGAGGCGGCCCACCCGGAACTCCTCGCGCACACGCGGCCGATGTCCGCCACCGGTCGCCGACTCGCCCGTATGCTGGCTGCTGGTGCGGGCTGACCGATAAACCTGGCAGACTGTGCGCTATCTCACACGGAAGGGTGCTGCACACAATGGACGAGTCTATCGTTCGAGCCGCTCCGCTCTTCGCGGAGCTAGGTGATCAGAGTTACCTGGCGGTTCGCGAGCGGATGCAGGAGTCGACCTATCGGCGTGGAGAGGAGATCTTCCGCGAAGGCTCCCCCGGCGATCGCCTCTACATCATCGGCGCGGGCAAGGTGAAGCTCGGCCACACCGCCCCCGACGGCCGCGAGCATCTGCTGGCGATCCTGGGGCCCGGGGAGATCCTCGGCGAGGTCTCCCTCTACGATCCGGGCCCACGCACGGCCACCGCGACCGCGCTCGCCAAGACCACGGTGGTGGAGCTGCAGCACACCGATCTGCTGCGGGTGCTCGACGCCCGCCCGGAGATCTCCCAGCACCTGCTGCGTTCGCTGGCGATCCGGCTGCGACGGACGAACAACAAGGTCTCCGACCTCATCTTCTCCGACGTGCCCGGCCGCGTCTCGCGGGCGCTGCTCGACCTGGGCGCGCGCTTCGGCCAGCAGACCGAGCGGGGGCTGCGGGTCACGCACGACCTCACGCAGGAGGAGCTGGCCCAGCTGGTCGGCGCCACCCGCGAGACCGTGAACAAGGCGCTGGCGGAATTCTCCTCCCGCGGCTGGCTGCAGCTCGACGGCCGCTCCGTCGTGCTGCTCGACATCCCCAAGCTCCGCCGCCGCGCGCGCTGACGAACGTCGGTCGCGTCCGACCGCGACGCACCCGAGCCCGCCGATCGTGACGATCGGCGGGCTCGGGTCCGAGTGGGGGCGTGCGGCTACCGGTTGTCGGCCGGCGCGGCGCGGCCGACCTCGAAGACGACCTCGACCTCGACCGCGGCTCCGAGCGGGAGTTCGGCGACACCGACCGCCGAGCGGGCGTGCGGGGCGCCGAAGACCTCGCCGAGGAGATCCGAGGCGCCGTTGATCACCGTGGCCTGGTCCGAGAACCCCGCCGCCGAGGCGACGAACCCGGTCACCTTGACCGGCCGGACGAGTGCGTCCACGCCACCGGCGACGGCCGCAGCGGCGGCGATGGCGTTGAGGGCGCACACGCGCGCGGCCGCGGCGGCCTCCTCCACGTGGACCTCGGCGCCGAGGTGGCCGCGGCTGAGCAGCTCCCCCGCCTCGATGGGCAGCTGCCCACTCGTGTACACGTAGCCGCCCGTGAGCACGGCCGGCACGTAGTTGGCGACCGGCAGCGTCACCGGCGGCAACTCGATGCCCAGTTCCTCCAGCCGCGCCGATCGCGACCCGTCCGCGACCCCGCTCACTGCGTCGGCCGCTTCAGGTAGGCGACGAGGCCGTTCCCGTCCGGGCCGGTCACGACCTGGACGAGTTCCCAGCCGTCGCTACCCCAGTTGTCGAGGATCGCCTTGGTGTTGTGGATGATCAATGGCACGGTGGCATATTCCCAAGTGGTCATGGCCCGATCTTACGGATCGACGCCCCGTCCTGTCCTGGGACCTTCGACCGGCCCGCCGATCGCCCGCCGATCACCCGGTGTGCGCGTGCACTCGGCGCCGCTGCGGCAGCGGCCACCGCTGCAGGATCATCTCGGTCAGGTGGTCGCGATCCCATTCCGCGAGCGCCTCGCGCCACGATTCCACGGACGGCGCCCGGCGCAGCAGGGCCCGCCGCTCCCGCTCGGTCATTCCGCCCCACACGCCGTACTGGATCCGGTTGTCCAGGGCGTCCACGAGGCATTCGAGTCGGACCGGACAGGCGAAACACACTTCACGCGCCTGGCGCTGCGCGGACCCTTGCACGAAGAGCTCGTCGGGCTCCTGTGACGCGCACGCCGCACGGGCCGTCCAACTCTGGTCGTCTTCGTAATCCATAATTCACACCCCCGGTCGGTTCCGCATCCTTACGGAACGACTGATCTTCTTAATCCAAAAGCTAGATCACCGCCCATGAAGACACAACCTCCGGCGCGTTTCGGCCACGATGTGGGCAGAACCCACTCACCTAGTGGACTTTCTCGGCGCGACGCCTCCGACCCCTCGACGGCCGCCCCGTCACGGCTTCTTCACAAGCTCTTCGTCGGTCGATCGGGGCCGGGTGCTTAGACTGAGCCCCATGTCTTCTCCGACCCGGCCCGGAGGTCCCTCCGGCGCGAGCGGCCCGCGGACGCTGTCCGCGTTCGTCGCCTTCCTGTTGTTCGCGGGCCTCGGCGGCCTCCTCACGGCCGGTGTCGTCATGCCTGCCGTCGCCGCCGTCGGCCAGGTGACCGAGGCGTCGTCCCGGCTCTTCGACGAACTGCCCGCGGACCTCGGCAACGAGACCATGTCGGACCAGAGCGTGCTGCTCGACCGCAACGGCGACGTGCTCGCCCGGTTCTACATGTGGAACCGCATCGTCGTTCCGATGGCGGAGATCGCGCCGATCATGGGCAAGGCCGTCGTCGCGGTCGAGGACCGCCGCTTCTTCGAGCACGGCGGGGTCGACCCGGAGGGCCTGGCGCGGGCCGCCGTCAACAATCTCTCCGGCGGTGACACCCAGGGCGCCTCGACCCTGACCCAGCAGTACGTGAAGAACGTGCTCGTGGAGCACAGCCGGATCCAGCAGGACGAGGAGTCCTACGAGGAGGCGACCGAGCGCACCATGGGGCGCAAGCTGCGCGAGGCGAAGCTGGCGATCGCGGTGGAGAAGTCCCGCTCGAAGAAGGACATCCTCGAGGGCTACCTGAACATCGCCCAGTTCGGCGTCGGCGTCTGGGGGGTCGAGGCCGCCTCCCAGTACTTCTTCGGGCACTCCGCCAAGGATCTGAGCATCAGCGAGGCCGCGCTGCTCGCGGGGGTGACGAACTCCCCCTCGACCTTCGACCCCGAGCGCAACCCGGAGGCGTCCCAGGAACGCCGTGACTTCGTACTGCGCAAGATGCAGGGGCAGGGCATCATCACGGAGGACGAGCGGGCCGAGGCCACCGCGCTCGACGTCGAGGACATGCTCGAGGTGCACGAGACCTCGAGCGGCTGCGAGGCGGCCGGGAACTCGGCCTACTTCTGCCAGTACGTGCGCGACGTCATCCTCGACGACCCGGTCTTCGGCGAGACCCGGGCCGACCGGTCCCGGCTGCTGCTGCAGGGCGGGCTGACGATCAAGACGACGATCGATCCGGCGATGCAGAAGAACGCGTACAAGGCGCTCACCGACGCGATCCCCGTCGACGACAGCTCCGGCATCTCGAACGCGATCTCCACGGTCGAGCCCGGCACGGGCGAGATCCTCGCGATGGCGCAGAACACGAAATTCGGCAAGCCCACGAAGAAGCACCCGCGCAACACCGAGGTGAACTACAACACCGACCAGAACTACGGCGGCTCGAGCGGCTTCCAGGTCGGTTCGACGTTCAAGGCCTTCGTGCTCACCGCCTGGCTCCAGGCCGGCAAGTCGCTCATGGACCCGATCAACGGCTCCCGCGGCCAGCACTTCCCGCCGAGCGTGTGGACCTACGACGGCTGCACCAACTGGCGCCCCGGGAGCGTCTACTCCCCGAACAACGTCGAGGGGACGGGCGGGCGGATGACCGTGCTGCAGGCGACGAAGATGTCGGTCAACACCGCGTTCGTCAACATGGCCAGCCAGCTGAACATGTGCGACATCGCCGACACGGCCGCCTCCATGGGGGTGCACCTGGCGACCGGGCCGAACGAGTACGGCGACCCCTTCAACTTCAACCCGTCGATGGTGCTCGGATCGAACACGATCGCACCGCTGACCATGGCGGCCGCGTTCGCCACGTACGCGGCCAACGGCACCCACTGCACGCCGGTCGCGATCCTCTCGGTGACCGACCGCAACGGCGAGGAACTGCCCGTGCCGCAGGCCGACTGCAAGGAGGTCCTCGACCCGAAGGTCGCCGCCACGGTCAACTACGCGCTCAACAAGGTGACCGACGCCGGCGCCACCGGGGCTGCCGCCAGGTTGCCGAACCGGCCCGTGGCCGGAAAGACCGGAACCGCGAACGAGGACATGGCCGCCTGGTTCGTCGGCTACGTGCCGCAGGCCTCGACCGCCGTGTGGGTCGGCCACTCCGAGGGGTCGATCCCGATGATGCGGGTGACGATCAACGGCCAGTACTACCACCTCGTGTACGGCGGGAAGATGGCCGCGCCGATCTGGCAGAACTACATGGAGCCCTCGGTCAAGGACTGGAAGGTCGAGAAGTTCGCCAGCCCGCAGGACAAGCTCATCTACGGCGAGCGCGTCCAGGTGCCCTGGGTGCTCGGCCTGAGCGAGCAGGACGCCCGGGCCCGGCTCGAGTCCGCCGGCTTCCGCGTGCAGGTCGGCGACCCCGGGCTGAGCGACCAGTACCCCCGCAAGGGGGAGGTGGCGTGGCAGTCGACGACCGGCACGGAGCGACCGGGCGCCCAGGTGACGATCCGGGTGAGCGCCGGTCCCGTGACCCAGCAGGGCGGCGACGACAAGGGCGACGACGACAAGGGCCGGAACCGGGGCGACAACGGGAACAACGGAGACCAGGACTGATGCGCGGCCTCGCCCGGGCGGCCCTCGCCGTGGGAGCCGCCGGGGCGGGCGCGCTCGCCTGGTCCCTCGTCGAGGCCGAGGCCTACACGCTGCGCCGCTACACGGTGCCCGTGCTGCCGCCCGGCGCCCGGGCCCGCACGATCCTGCACCTGTCCGATCTGCACCTGCTGCCCCGGCAGCAGCGCCGCGTCGACTGGGTGGCCTCCCTCGCGGCCGAGCGGCCCGATGCGGTCATCACCACCGGTGACAACCTCGCGAGTCCCCGCGCGCTGCCCACGGTGCTCTCCGCGCTGCTGCCCTTCCTCCACCTGCCCGGCGCGTTCGTGACCGGCTCGAACGACTTCGTGGCCCCGGAGTGGAAGAACCCGCTGCGCTATCTGAGCGGGCCCTCCCAGAAGCACCGCGCCCCCTCCGAGCCGAACCTGCCGGGGGATGAGCTCGTCGGCGCGCTCACGGCCGCCGGATGGCAGCACCTGGACAACGCCCGCGGCCGGCTCGACCTCGGCGGGGTGCACCTCGACCTCGTGGGCACCGGCGACGCCCACATCGACGCCGACCACTACCCCGCCCCCGCCGATCCGCCCGCCGGCGGGGCGCCGTCCGTGCGCATCGGCGTGACCCACGCGCCGTACGCGCGCGTGCTGCGGGCGATGGCGGACGACGGAGCTCGCCTCGTGCTCGCCGGTCACACCCACGGCGGCCAGGTGTGCGTGCCGGGCCTCGGCGCGCTCGTGACCAACTGTGATCTTGATCGCCGCCGCGCGAGCGGGCTGCACCCCTGGCCGGGTCGGCCCGGACGGCCGGGCGCGGGTGCGGCGGGACCGGGCGACCTGTGGTTGCACGTGAGCGCGGGCCTGGGAACCTCACCGTTCACGCCCGTTCGGCTCGCCTGCCGGCCCGAGGCCACCCTGCTCACGCTCGTGCCGGAGACCGCGGCGGGCTGACCGCCCGTGCGGGGTGCGGTCACCCGGCGGCGCCCGGGCGGCCCGGTTCGCACCGGTGGCTGATTTCGCCGATCACCCCCTCCTCCGCTAGAGTGTTTCTTGGTCATCGGGGTGTGGCGCAGCTTGGTAGCGCGCTTCGTTCGGGACGAAGAGGTCGTGGGTTCAAATCCCGCCACCCCGACCAACGCGCCGTGTAGCCCGGGTTCCCGGACTACACGGCGCTACTCGTTGCGGGTACCTTCGCCCGCACCCGCGCCGAGCGATCGCGCTAATGTCGGACCCCCCGCCTACGGTCCGTAGCAACGTAGAAACTCGAGTTTTGGCCGATTCTCGAGTACTGTCGGAGTGAGGTTGGGAGCGGATCGATGTCAGAGACACAATGGAAGGTCGCAGCACTCTTCGCCGGTATCGGCGGGGTGGAGCTCGGGCTGGAGCGCGCGCTGGGTGGTGACCTCCGAACACTCGCGTTCTGTGAGGCATGGGAGCCCGCCCAAGCAGTTCTCCAGGCTAGATTCCCGGGCGTTCCCGTCGAGCCGGACGTGCGCACCATGGACAGGCTGCCTGCTGGAACGACGCTCGTTACAGCAGGCTTTCCCTGTACAGACCTGTCGCAAGCCGGCAGAACCGTCGGGATCGAGGGCGAGAACTCCGGACTCGTCGTGAACGTCTTCAGACTTCTCGAGGACTGCCGTCACCGTACCGGCACACTGCCCACTCTCCTCATCGAGAACGTCCCGAACATGCTTGCACTCGACCGCGGCCGCGCGATGGCCTTTCTGATCGAGGAGATCGAACGACTCGGATACTCCTGGGCCTACCGCGTCGTCGACTCGAGGTTCACCGGCGTTCCTCAGCGGCGCCGACGGGTCATCCTGGTCGCTTCCGTGGATTTCGATCCGCGACGCGTGCTGTTCGCGGACGACGCCGGAGACCGCTCCGAAGGATTTCGTGAAGACATGTTCGGCTTCTACTGGACCGAGGGGCGTGGTGGCCTCGGTTGGGCACAGGACGCAGTTCCTACTCTCAAGGGCGGCTCGACGATCGGCATCCCCTCCCCGCCTGCAGTCTGGGTACCCGGCGCTGCACTCGGCAGACGACTGATCAAGCCGTCGATCGAGGACGCCGAGGCCATGCAGGGGTTCGACCGCGGATGGACCGATACCGACTCGACATCGCCACGACAGAAGGGCACGCGCTGGAAGATGGTGGGAAACGCGGTGACCGTCGGTGTCTCACGCTGGGTCGGCAGTCGACTCGCACAGCCGTCCGACCCCGTGAGCGAGTTCGTCCCATGGGAGCCGGGAAGGGGTTCGTGGCCCAAGGCAGCAGCCGGAGCGCCCGGGAGGCTAGAGGTACCGACGGGCATCAGTGAATACCCGGAGCATGGCGAATATCACCACCTGTCGACGATGGTCGACGCCGGCGAGTCCGACGTGCTGACGCTACGCGCCACGAGGGGATTCTGGAACCGCCTACAGCAGGGAAATCTGGGACGGCACCCTGGATTCCGCGACGACATTCGCCAGCACATCGATGCACTGGAGTACGAGCAGGAACGCACCGTCCCCCTCTTCGCGTCGACTCTTCGGTAGCCCGCATGGCCCGACCCGCGCGTACTGTGGCGCCAGGACAACGCTCGACATCCAAGCGCATGCAAGCTCAGAAGCGGGCCGGCACGGCCGTCGAGATGGTCCTGCGCCGACGCCTCCATGCCTCCGGGTGTCGCTACCGCGTTCAGTACCCCGTGCCGGGAATGCCACGTCGATCGATCGACATCGCATTCGTACGCGTGAAGCTCGCGGTATTCGTCGATGGCTGCTTCTGGCACGGCTGTCCGATCCACGGCACTCGGTCGAAGACAAACGCCGACTTCTGGCGCGAGAAGATCGCAGCCAATCGGGAACGCGACGCCGAGACCTCGGCGCATCTGACGGAGCAAGGGTGGCTCGTCGTACGGATTTGGGAGCACGAGGACCTCTCAGCAGCCGCCGAGAAGATCCGCGTACTGTTGGAGCTCACCGCTCCTCGAATGGAATCCCACTGAGCTCTCGACCGGTAGAGTCAGCGCATGCACGGACCCACGATCCTGGCACGGTTCCTCGCCGAACCCGGGCCCGCCGACAAATATGGGAACGAGTGGCAGTACAACTCACGTTCGGACCGTCACTCCAAGGTTGGATGCTGGGGCATCGCATTCGACCTCCTGTTGAGCTCGAACCTCCTGCGACGGCACGTCGAGGAAGGCAAGGTCGCGCTCGGCGTGAACCATGAAATGCGTGACTTTGCCACGAGCCGTAAGAAGGATCTCGACCTGGTGATCGCGCGCCCCGCGGGCAGTGTGACTGCGAACCACCGCTCGCTGCGGAGTCTCAGCGACTCCTACGGGATCGTTCTCTCCCGGGAGGAGCGTTCCGTCCTCGACGGACTACCCGACTTCCCGGTTGCACCGGTGGGCGCTGTCCTGGTGGCGCTGGAGGCCAAGGCCACGATGACAGCCCACATCAAGGCACTGCCACGGCTCTACGACGAGCTGAACTCATCGCATCAGTGTGTCCACGGCGCGTCCGCCCAAGCCCTGGCGATCGGCTACGTCCAGGTCAATGCGGCCGATCGATTCGCTTCATCGGTGACCAACAATCTGCCGCTGGATCAGTTCCCGATCCGGTACACGCCCCATAGGCAGCCCCGAGACACGGAGCGCGTGATCTCAAAGGTCCGTGAGCTTCCCCGCAGGACTCGTCAGTCCGACCACGGCTTCGACGGCCTGGGGATCACGGTCCTCTCCTTCGAGAACGATGGCGGACCGGTCGAGATCGTGACCGATCCCCCGGCCCCGAATCGTGGCGAGTCGGACAACTACGATCGAATGATCGAGCGAATGGCGACGGAGTACGACACCCGCTTCCTCGCTGTCTAGCCAACGCTCGGCTCACCGAGCACCGACCCGCTACAGTGCGATCACATGCGCCATATGCCGTCGAGCGAGCTCGTCAGCCTCATCTCGTTTCTTGCCGTGCTGCTCATCTTCTTCAGCATCGACATTCGCAGCCGCACGCCCGGCGATCAATGGCACGCGCGGCTGTTCGAATACTCCTCCCGCATCGGCGGCATCTCCACCGCGGCCGCGCTCACCCTCGGCTGGGTCGACATGTTCCTCCCCGACGACAGCGAGCGGATCCACGTCGCGCTCGTGGCGATTCCGGGCTCGCTCGGCGTGCTGTGCGCGATCATCCTCGGGGTCGAGATGCTCTTCCTGCGGGACGGACGACCGGGCTCGGCGAACGATTCCTGACCCCCGCACGGGGCACGCGGGGGATCCGCGTGGCTACCGGGTACCGGGCACGGAGCGTTGCGCGGGCCCGGAGTACTCGCTCAGCGGCCGGATGAGGGCGTTGTCGGCCCGCTGCTCCATGATGTGGGCGGTCCACCCGACCACTCGGGCCGCCACGAACAGCGGCGTGAACGTCGCGGAGTCGAAGCCGAGCAGGTGATAGGCGGGACCGGCCGGGTAGTCGAGGTTCGGCTTGATGTCCTTCCGCTCGGCCATCTCCGTCTCGAGCGCGGCGTACATCCGACCCAGGTCGGCCCGGTCGTGTCGGGTGACGAGCTCGTCGAGTACGGCCTTCATCGTGGGCACGCGGGAATCACCGTTCGTGTACACCCGGTGGCCGAAGCCCATGATCTTGCGGTGGTTCGCCAGCGCCTCGGTGAGCCACTCCTCGACCCGGTCGGCCGAGCCGATCTCACCGAACGCCGCCATGACCGCCTCGTTCGCGCCCCCGTGCAGCGGCCCCTTGAGCGCCCCGACCGCGCCGGTCACGGCCGAGTGCAGGTCCGCCTCGGTCGAGGTGATGACCCGGGCCGTGAAGGTGGAGGCGTTGAAGGAGTGCTCGGCGTAGAGGATCATCGACGTCGCGAAGGCCCGCTCGTCCACCGCCTCCGGCGCCCGACCGAACGTCATCGCGAGGAAGTTCGCGGCATATCCCAGGTCCGGATCGGGCGCGACCGGCTCCTGGCCGCGGCGGCGCCGCTGATCGAGTGCGACCACGGTCGGGAGCTGGGCGAACAGCCGGATCGCCTTGGCCTGCTCGGCCTCCGGAGAGGAGTCGGCTGCGGCCGGGTCGTGCGCGCCGAGCAGGGAGACGGCGGAGCGCACCACGTCCATCGGGTGCGCCCCCGTCGGGGTCTCGAGGAGGGCGCGCACGACCGGCTCGGGCAGGTCCCGCTGGGAGCGTTCGCGCTCGCGCAGGTCGGCCAGCTCCGCGGGGCTCGGCAGGTCGCCGCGCCAGAGCACGTGGGCCACCTCCTCCACGGTGCACGTCGCGGCGAGCTCCTGCACGGGGTAGCCCCGGTACAGCAGCGAGTTCGTGTCGGGGTCGACCTTGGAGATCGCGGTCGTATCGGCCACGACCCCGACCAGCCCCTTGTGGATGTCACTCATCGGATCCTCCTTGCGTTGGCGGCCGGTACGTGTAGATCGCGTCGTCGAAGACGTTGTAGCCGGCGTAGTCGAGCAGGTCGTACAGCTCGGCACGGGTCTGCATCCGATCGACCACCCCGGCCTGGCTGCCGTCGGCCGCGATCCGGGCGAGTCCGGCGTCCGCGGCGCCCATCGCCAGCCGCAGCAGCGTGACCGGATAGATGACCATCCGCACCCCGGCCCCGCGCAGCTGCTCGAGGGTGAACAGGTCGGACTTGCCGAACTCGGTCATGTTCGCGAGCACGGGCACGTCGAGCGCGCCGGCCACGGCGGCGAACTCGTCGAGGTCCCGCAGCGCCTCGGGGAAGATCGCCTCGGCCCCGGCGGCCACGAGCGCCCGCGCCCGGTCGATCGTCGCGTCCAGGCCCCCGATCGCCCGGACATCGGTGCGCGCGATGAGCAGGAAGTTCTCGTCCCGGCGCGCGGCCGCGGCCGCGCGTATCCGCTGCGCGGCCGTATGGACGTCGACCACCGCCTTCCCGTCGAGGTGGCCGCAGCGTTTGGGGTTGACCTGGTCCTCGATGTGGGCGCCCGCGATGCCGGCGTCCTCGAGCAGCTGGATCGTGCGGGCCACGTTCATCGGCTCCCCGAAGCCGGTGTCGGCGTCGACGATCGCCGGCAGGTTCGTGACGCGGGCGATCTGCCCGGCCCTCCCCGCGACCTCGGTCGCCGTCGTCAGCCCGATGTCCGGCAGGCCCAGGTCGGCCGAGAGCACCGCCCCGGACACGTACACGCCGGCGAAGCCGTGTTTTTCGACGAGGCGAGCCGACAGCGGGTTGAACGCACCCGGGAACTGGAGGACGTCGTCCATACGCCGTGCCTCGTTCAGTGCCTCGCGCAGGAGACGCCGCCGCTCGGCGGCGGAGGTGTGGGCGTGGAGCATCAGAACAGCCCCCTCGGCGAGGTGGCCGCGGCGATGAGGCCGGGCGGGGCCACGACGTTGAGGCGGCGGACCGCCTCCGGGGTGAGGACGGGCAGGGCCGTGGCCAGATCGAGGAAGCGGTCGATTTCGGCGGGCTCGAGCACGGGGCCGGCGAGGTCGTGGAACTTGTCGAGGTACTGGGCGCGCGCGAACGGCCGGGCGCCGCGGGGGTGGGCGTCGGCGACGTCGATCTCGGCGGTGAGGGTGCGGCCGTTCGTCAGGGTGATCTCGAGGCGTCCGCCGAACGCCCGCTCGGCGGGATCGGCCGCGTGGTAGCGGCGGGTCCAGTCGGGATCCTCGGCCGTGCTGATCTTCCGCCAGAGCTCGACCGTGTCGGGGCGGGCGGCGCGCTCCGGCCGGTAGGAGTCGACGTGGTGCCAGGCGCCGTCCTGGAGGGCGACCGCGAGGATATAGGGAAGGGAGTGGTCGAGGGTCTCGCGGGAGGCCGTGGGGTCGTATTTCTGCGGGTCCCTCGCACCCGAGCCGATGACGTGGTGGGTGTGGTGGCTCGTGTGGAACACGATCGCGGCGACGTTGTCGGGGTCTCTCACCTCGGGATGCTCCGCGCGGACGCGGCGGGCGAGGTCGATGGGCGCCTGCGACTGGTACTCGGCCGAATACTCCTTCGTGTACGTCTCGAGGATCGCGTGCTTGGGCTCGCCGGGGGCGGGCAGCGGCACCGTGTAGTGGGCGTCGGGGCCGTCGAGGAGTCGGGCTACGACGCCGTCCTCCCCCTCGTAGATCGGTTCCGGCGAGCTCTGGCCGCGCATCGCCCGGTCGACCGACTCGATCGCGATCTTCCCGGCGAGGGCGGGGGCGTAGGCCTTCCAGGTGGAGATGTGGCCCTTGCGGGACTGCCGCGTGGCGGTGCTCGTGTGGAGGGCCTGGCCGATGGCCTGGAAGATCGTGGTCTCCTCCAGCCCGAGCATGGTGCCGATCCCGGCCGCCGCCGCCGGCGCGAGGTGCGCGACGTGGTCGATCTTGTGGGCGTGGAGGCTGATCGCCTTGACGAGGGAGACCTGGATCTCATAGGCCGTGGCGATGCCGCGCACGAGGTCGGCCCCCGTGGCCCCGACGTGCTGGGCGGCCGCGACGAGCGGGGGGATGTTGTCGGCCGGGTGCGAGTAGTCGGCGGCGAGGAACGTGTCGTGGAAGTCGAGTTCGCGCACGGCCACGCCGTTGGCCCAGGCCGCCCACTCCGGTCCGTAGCTGCCCTCGACCCCGAACACGGCGGCGCCCGGGCGATACGGATGGGCGCGGGCCTGGGCGCGGGCGGCCACGACCGGGGCGCGGGCGAGGGAGGCGGTGGCCACGGCGGCGTTGTCGATGACCCGGTTGACGATCATCTCCGCGACGTCCTCGTCGACGGCGACCTGGTCGGTGGCCAGTTCGGCGAGCCGCCACGCCAGCTGGCCGGTGCGGGGCAGGTCGTCGGCACTGGGGTGGACGTGGAGGTCGTGGACGAGGGCCATGCCTCCTTCCTATGCGCCCGGGCCGGATGTGGCAAGGGTCACGTCCAGGCGGGGCCCCGGGGGGGCGTTCGGGCGCCGCCTACACTGGCGGCATGCGTCTCATTCGGGTCCCCGCTCGCACGATCGTCCTCCTCGCGTCGGCATTCGCGGCCGCGCTGCTGCTGCTTCCCCTCCTCGGCGCCCCCGCTCTCGCACACAGCGCGCTCACCGGGGCCGTCCCCGGCGAGGGGGATCAGCTGGCGAGCACCCCGGGGGAGGTGACGCTCACGTTCAACGAGGACATCACCGACCTGGGCACCGAGGTCATCGTGACCGGCCCGAACGGCGACATCCTCTCAGCCGGGAAGGTCGAGGTGGAGGGCCCCACGATCACCCAGCGGCTCGTGAGCTCCCGGCCCGCGGGCGCCTACACCGTGACCTGGCGGGCGGTCTCCGCCGACGGGCACCCGATCTCGGGCGAGTACACGTTCACCTCGTCCGAGGACGTCGGCGGCGCCACGCCGACGGGCGACGCGGCCGAGACCGAGACCGAAGCGCCCGAGGAGACGACGCCCGCGGTGGAGGTCGGCCACGAGACGACCGACTCCCCGGTGCTCAAGTGGGCGATCGTGCTCGGCGGTGCCGCGGCCTTCGCCGCTATCGTCGCCGTCGTCATTCAGAAGCGGCGCCGCGACCTGGGGCAGTAGCCCGAATCGTTCGCAGCGCCGCCGAGCCCGGGCTCGCTGCGGGTCCGTCGGGGCATGGCTGCCGCCCCTTCCGCCGCGGGGCCGCTCGGGCCGCTCGGGCCGCTCGGGCCGCTCGGGCCGCTCGGACCCTCGGACACTCGGACCGCTCCCCCGCGGGAATGTCGGTGGCCGCTGAGACGATGTCTGCTATGGAGATGGAGCAGCTCGCGGGTGAGGTGGTCGACGATTCGGCCATGGTCGCCCGGCTGCGCGAGGGCCGTGAAGCCGTGGATCGGTGGACGATCGAGCGGTTCGCGCTGGCGGCGATGTGGGTCGAGCGGCACCCGTTCGTCCTCGCCGCCGACGAGGACACCGAGGAGGCCCTCGACCACGAGCCGCTGCTCGTGGTCGAGGCCACGCTCGGGTTGAAGGCCGCATGGGAACAGGTCGAGCACGACGCCCGCCGCCGTGAGGCCGACGCGATCCACGCGGCCACCGATCCGGCCGTCGAGGCCGCCGTCGATTCGGCCGTGGCTCCAGCCGTGGATCCAGGGGCAGGTTCCGGCCGGCGGGGGTTGTGGACCGTGGAGGAGTTCTCGATCTCGGCGTTCGCCGCCGCGGTCGGGATGGGCCTGGAGGCCGCCGAACGGCTCCTGCTCGAAGCCGAACAGCTCCGCTCCCGGCTCCCGCGCCTGTTCGCGCGGGTGCTGGCGGGGCGGGTGCGGGTGTGGCGGGCCCGCCGGATCGCCGCCTCGACCCTGTACCTCTCGGTCGAGGCCTGCTCGTTCGTCGATTCCGAGCTCGAGCTCGTTCCGGTCGTCTTCGGCGGCACGCAACTCGATGGCTTGATCAAGGAGGCCCTCATCCGGCACATGCCGAGCGAGTACGAGTCGCTCCAGCAGGCGGCGGCCGCCGGCGAGCCACGTGATGTCGTCTTCCGTCACGCCGACACCGCCGCCGGAGACACGCGCATGAGCGCGGTCCTGTCTGCGGTCGATGCGCGGATCCTGCAGGACGTGATCGGCCACCTCGCCCAGAACATCACGGACGAGGGCCGCCTCCTTCCGGCCGGGGAACGCCGCGCGTCTGCCCTGGGTGACCTCGCCCGCGCGCGCTCCGGCCAACCGCCCCTCGTCCCCGGGCCCGGCGAACGAGCCGGATCGGCGAGTAGCGACGGCACGAGCGTGCCACGCGGGCGGATCCTCATGTACCTCCACCTCCAAGCCACCGACCTCTGGCTCGCGCGGCATGGCTCGGGCAACGACCTCGGCCAGAGCCGGCTGCGCCGGGTACCGGTGCGGGTCGAGGGGAGCGGCCCGGCCGGAGGGGCGGTCATGTCCGCCGAGGAGCTCGCGTCGATGTTCCACCGGCCCAGCACGCTCCTTCCGGTCACCGCGCCCGCGACCGCCCTCGCAGGCACCGGCTCGGCCGGCGGCGACGGTGCGACTGCGCCCGGGGCACCCGGTCACGAGGAGACAGGTCTGCCCGCGACAGCCGATGGCCGCAGCACGGGTCTGCCCGCACCACCCGGTGGCCGTGGCGAGGGGACAGCTGTGCCCGGAGCAGCCCGTGGCGAGGGCACAGGCCTGCCCGCGACCACCGGCGCAGCCGGTCGGTGGGCCGGCCCGCGGACTCGCGGGGCGTGCTTCGTGCCGGAGATCGTCATCCGCCCGGTCCTGGACCTGGAGGAGCCGCTCGCCACCGACTCCTATACCCCGACCGAGCGGATGCGGGCGCAAGCCATCCTCGCCTCCGACGCGTGCGCGTTCCCGTGGTGCACCCGCACGGCCCGCTCCTGCGACCTGGACCACATCGATCCCTGGCACAGCCGCGCCGGCGGTCACGCCGGCGGATGCGCGCAGGGCGGTACCGGCGAGGTGGTGACCGGGGGCGCGACCTGCCCCTGCAACATCGCTCCACTGTGCAGAGCCCACCACCGGCTCAAGACCCACGCCCGCACCGGTACGGCCACCCGCGGCCGGCACGCCGCCTGGACCTATATCAAGCTCGACGCGGGCACCTACCTGTGGATCGGCCCCCACGGCATCCGGCTCCTCCGCACTCCGTGGGGAACCTACGACACCCAGGCGCCCGGGGCCCGCGGCGACGGGCACGCCACGGGCGACGCGAATCCCGGGCATGACGGACACGACGACGGTGGCACGGGCGACGTCGCCGCGTCCGGGCTCTCCCCGCAGCGGGAGCGGGAGAACCGGGCACACTGGTCCCGGCTCACCTTCGAGACCTTCGGCGTCGCCGTCGCCACCGACACCCGGATCAGCGACCGAGCCGGCGCCACCCGCGCCGCCCGACACGCCGAGGCGGCGGAGGACGCCCGCCGCTTCCCCGACGAGCCACCCTTCTGAGGGCGGCCTCGGGGCACGAGCGTCACCCGTCTGCCAGATGCGCCGGGCTCACCGCCGGGCGAGCAGCTCCGCGATCTGGACGGTGTTGAGGGCGGCGCCCTTACGCAGGTTGTCGTTGCTCACGAACAGCGCGAGGCCGCGACCGCCCGGAACCGAGAAGTCCTCACGGATCCGGCCCACGTAGGCCGCATCGGCACCGGCCGCCTGGAGCGGCGTCGGCAGGTCGACGAGGGCGACGCCGGGCGCCGCCGCGAGCAGTTCGCGGGCCCGGTCGGGGCTGATCGCCCGAGAGAACTCGGCGTTGATGCTCAGGGAGTGACCCGAGAACACCGGCACCCGCACGCAGGTTCCCGAGACGGCGAGTTCCGGCAGGTCAAGGATCTTGCGGGACTCGTTGCGCAGCTTACGGTCCTCGTCGGTCTCCCCGGAGCCGTCGTCGAGGAGGGAGCCGGCCAGGGCGATGACGTTGAACGCGATCGGAGCGGCGTAGATCTGCGGCTCCGGCAGGGTGACGGCGGAACCGTCGACGGCGAGCGCGGTCAGGTCCTGATCCACGGCCGCCCGGACCTGCCCGGCGAGTTCCGCGACGCCGGCCACGCCGGATCCGGACACCGCCTGGTAGGTGGACACGATGAGGCGTTCGAGCCCGGCCTCGTCGTGAAGCACCTTGAGCACGGGCATGGCGGCCATGGTGGTGCAGTTCGGGTTGGCGACGATGCCCTTGCCGATCGCATCGAGCGCGCCCGGGTTCACCTCCGCGACCACGAGCGGCACCTCGGGGTCCATCCGCCAGGCGGAGGAGTTGTCCACGACGGTCACGCCGGCCTCGGCGTACCGGGGCGCCTGCGCCTTGGAGGTGGCGCCGCCGGCGGAGAACAGCGCGATGTCCAGGTCGGAGACGTCCGCCGTGGCGGCGTCCTCGACCACGATCTCGCCGCCCTTCCACGGCAGCGTCTTTCCTGCCGACCGCGCCGAGGCGAAGAATCGCACCTGCTCGGCCGGGAAGTCCCGCTCGGCCAGCAGGGTGCGCAGCACGCCGCCGACCTGGCCGGTGGCTCCGACAATTCCAATACGTACGCTCATCGTCCGGTCCCTCCGTACACGACGGCCTCGACCTCGTCCGCGTCGAGCCCGAAGGCCGCGTGCACGGCCCGGACCGCGTTCTCCAGGTCGTCGCTTCGCACGATGACCGAGAGGCGGATCTCCGAGGTGGAGATCATCTCGATATTGATTCCCGCGTCGCGCAGCGAGCCGAACAGCCGAGCGGAGACGCCCGGGTGCGAGCGCATGCCGGCGCCGACGAGGGAGAGCTTTCCAACGTTCTCGTTGTAGACCAGGTCCGCGAATCCGAGCTCGTCCCGGATGCCGCGGAGCGCCTCGCGGGCGTCGGCCGCCTCGGCCTCGGGCAGCGTGAAGGAGACGTCGGTCAGGCCCGTCTCGGCGGCGGAGACGTTCTGCACGATCATGTCGATGTTGCAGCCGCGCGCGGCCACGACCTCGAAGATCCGTGCGGCCGTGCCGGGAACGTCGGGGGCGCCGATGACCGTGACCTTTCCCTGCGAACGGTCGTGGGCGACGCCGGAGATGATCGGGGCTTCCATGGTCTCTGCTTCCTGCTCCTCGTCGGTGACGATGGTTCCTTGCTCGGTGCTGAACGAGGACCGCACGTGCAGCGTGACCCCGTACCGGCGCGCGTACTCGACCGCGCGCAGGTGCAGGATCTTCGCGCCGTGGGCCGCGAGTTCCAGCGTCTCCTCGGTCGTGATGCGGGTGACCTTCCGGGCGGAGGGCACGATCCGCGGGTCCGCCGTGAACAGTCCGTCCACATCGGAGTAGATCTCGCAGACCTCGGCGCCCAGGGCCGCGGCCAGGGCGACGGCCGTCGTGTCCGAGCCACCTCGTCCCAGGGTGGTCACGTCGTTCGTCGTGGCCGTCACCCCCTGGAACCCGGCCACGATCGCGACGTGCCCATGGCTCAGCGTGTTCTCGAGCCGCTGCGGGGTCACCTCGACGATCCGGGCGTTTCCGTAGGTGTCGTCCGTGACGACGCCGGCCTGCTGGCCCGTGAAGGCCTTCGCCTCGATCCCGTGCTCCGAGATGGCGATCGCCAGCAGCGCCATCGAGATCCGCTCCCCGGCGGTCAGCAGGATGTCCATCTCCCGCGTCGGGGGACGACTCGACAGCCGGCCCGCGAGGTCGACCAGGTCATCGGTCGTGTCACCCATCGCCGAGACGACGGCGACGACGTCATGACCTGCCTTCTTCGTGGCGACGATCCGTGCCGCCACACGCGCGATGCTCTCCGCATCGGCGACCGAGGATCCACCGAACTTCTGGACAATGAGGGTCACGCACTTGCTCCGCACCACGGGTGTATCAAGGACCGCACCAGTCTAAACCCCGGCCCGATTCTCCCTCTGGCGGGTCCACGACCTGGACCCGGGGCGTCAGCCGACGCGCCGGGCGAGCGCGCCGACGCGTTCGATGAAGGCGTCGAGGAAGTCGGCCGGGGCGGCATCGACCACGACGTCGGCGTTCGGTTGCCGGCCCCACAGCCCGTCCCAGTCGGCCACGGTCTGGCCGCGGGTGAGCGTGCCCGCGAGTTCGACGTCGACCGTCGCGGGCCGCAGCACGGCGATCGTGGGGTCGAGCGCGACGGCCGCGGCGAACGGGTCGTGCATGTGCGCGATGAAGCCCCGGCCGCTGTCGCGGTGGAACTGCAGGTAGAAGCGCACGGCGTCCGAGACCTGCTTGATGACGACGTTGCTCGCCCTGGAGCGGTCGTCGTCGCCGTCGTCGGGGCGCAGGAGCTCGACGGGGGTCGAGCCGGCCGCCTCGGCGAGGCGGCGCAGGTGCTCGGGGGTCATCGCGATGCGTTCGGTCACGTCGAGGCCGCAGACGATGGGCCGGTTCGCCGCGACGGCGAAGCGGTCGAAGACGATCTTGGCGGCCTCGGGATCGACCGCGATGTTCCACTCGGTGGTCGGGGCGGTGTTGCCCGGGTGGTTGAACGCCCCGCCCATGAGGACGACCCGGCGCAGGAGGTGGGGCAGGTCCGGTTCGAGCGTGACCGCGAGCGCCAGGTTCGTCAGCGGTCCCGTGACCAGGCCGGTCAACTCGCCCGGCCGGCGCCGGGCCTCCTCGATCCAGACCTGGGCGGCGTGGCGTTCGGAGATCGAGCGCGTGGGCGCGGGCAGCTCCGCGTAGCCGATCCCCTGGGGGCCGTGGGTCTCCTCGGTGGTCTTGAGCGCCTGGACGATCGGCACCTCGGCTCCGAGCGCGACCTCGACGGGTGGGTGGCTGCACAGTTCGAGCCAGGCGAGATTGTTCGTGGCGACCTGTCGGGCGGGCACGTTCCCGGCGGTGCAGGTGATCGCCACGAGCTCCGCCTCGGGACCGGCCAGGAGGTAGAGGAGCGCGAGCGAGTCGTCGATGCCGGTGTCGACGTCGACGAGCAGTGGCACGGCCGCCATGGGGGTCTCCTGTCTGCCGGTCGGTCCGAGGCTAGTGCTCCCGAGCGACGGCCGTCCAGGCGCGGATCGTGCGCCGTGGACCTCTCGGACCCCCGTCCTTCCGGGTGGATGGGCACTCAGCCGCCGGCGACGACGTCCCAGCCGAGGCGGAGGATGAGCGCGGCGACGACGACGAGGAACACCACCCGGATGAAGCGCCCCCCCTGGGCGATCGCCATCCGGGCTCCGGTGTAGCCGCCGACCATGTTCGCGGCCGCGATCGTCAGCCCGGCCGCCCACACGACCGAGCCGTTCGGCACGAAGAAGAGCAGCGCGCCGAGGTTCGTGGCGAGATTGACGATCTTCGCGATCGCGGTGGCCGGCAGGAAGGCGTAGCCCACGAGGCTCACGAGCCCGATGACCAGGAAGGTGCCGGTCCCCGGCCCGAGCATGCCGTCGTAGAGGCCGATGGCCACGCCGAGGATCATCGCGGCGCCGACGTGGCGGTTGCCCTCCCAACGCAGCCTCGTGTCCTGCCCGAGCCGCGGCCGAGCGGCGGTGTAGATGCCGACCGCGAGCAGTGCGGCGAGGATGACGATCCGCAGGGCCGGCCCCGGGATGAGCGAGGCGAGGCGGGCACCGGCGAGCGCGGCCGCGAACGCGGCTGCGGCCATCGGCAGGGCCGTGCGCAGGTCCGGTCGGATCCTCCGGTAGTAGGTCAGGGCACTGACCGAGGTGCCCATGATCGAGCCGATCTTGTTCGTGGCGATCGCCTGCAGCGGGGTCATCCCCGGCACGAGCAGGAGGGCCGGCAGCTGGATGAGTCCGCCGCCGCCGACGACTGCGTCCACCCAGCCGGCGGCGAAGGCCGCGACGGCGAGCAGCAGCAGGGTGGCGACGCTCAGTTCGATGCCCACGCCCTGCCCCGTCCCCTCGGTTCAGCCGGTTCAGCCGGTTCGGTCGGTTCAGTCGGCGTTGAGGGCGTCGATCTGCGCGGCGAGGGCCGTGTCGTCGTCGACGTCGAGACGCAGGTGGGAGATGAGCGCGAGCAGGGCGCGGGAGACGGCCAGGGCACGGTCGCCCCAGGTCGACAGATACGTCAGCTGCCACCACCACAGCGCCTCGGAGAGGTGACCGGCCCGGTAGTGGCGCAGCCCGAGCGCGAGGGCCGCCGCGGTCTCGGCCAGGTCGTTCACGAGGGAGGCGTCGGTGAGTTCGGGGGCGATGAGCGGATCGGTCACGTCGGTGTAGCCGTCGAGGTCGCCGAGGACGTTCACGAGGGAGGTGCGCAGCGGCTCGACGTCGAGGTCGGGGCCGTCGTCCGGTTCGAATCGGTGCGCGGGCACGACGTCCTCGATGGCTCCGAGCCGCGCGCCCGCCGCGCTCAGGTCGGTGGCAGCCAGGAGGAGCACGGGGATGGCGGCATCGGGGTTGGCGCCGGAGGCCACCTCGGTCAGGCTGTCGAGGTAGTGGGAACTGAGGGCCGCCGTGGTGTGGGCCATCTCGACGAGGTCCTCACCGAGCGGGGCGGGGGTGTCAGGCATCGACGGATCGTCTCCCTTCGAAGGCGCGTCCGAGGGTGACCTCGTCCGCGTATTCCAAGTCTCCCCCGACGGGTAGTCCCGAGGCGAGCCGGGAGACGGTGATCCCGAGCGGGCGGAGCATCCGTACGAGGTAGGTGGCGGTCGCCTCGCCCTCGACGTTCGGGTCGGTGGCGATGATGACCTCGGTCACCTCCTCACCGCCGAGGCGGGTGAGCAGTTCCCGGATCCGCAGGTCGTCCGGGCCGACGCCGTCGATCGGGTTGATGGCCCCGCCGAGCACGTGGTACTTGCCGCGGTACTCGCGGGTGCGCTCGATCGCGACGACGTCCTTGGCCTCCTCCACCACGCAGATGACCGCGGGGTTGCGGCGCGGGTCGAGGCAGATCCGGCAGGTCTCGGCCTCGGCGATGTTGCCGCAGACCGAGCAGAATCGGACCTTCTCCTTGACCACGGTGAGCGCGGCCACGAGGGAGCGGATGTCCTGCGGATCCGCGGCCAGCACATGGAACGCGATCCGCTGGGCACTCTTCGGGCCGATCCCGGGCAGGCGCCCAAGGTTGTCGATGAGATCCTGAACGGCACCTTCGTACATCTGCTCAGCCCTCCGAATCCAGCGTGACCTCGTCGATCACCGTGCCGCCGAGGAGCTTGGCCACGAGCGGCGCACCGACGAGCTGGTCGCCGCCGTGACCGTTCGAACCGGGGCGGGTGTCATAGGCGTCGTCGTCCCACGGCGGGGCCGCATCCCACATGTCATCGGCCGGAGCAGACTGGACCGGCTGCCGGTGCTCCGCGGGCGGGCGCGCACGCGCCGCAGCCCGCTCCGGCGGTTCCGCAGCACTCGCCGGTCCGGGAACGCTCGCCGGACTCGGCGGACTCGGCGGACTCGGCGGGCTCATCGGGCTCACGGGACTCGGCGGGCTCACTACGCTGCCCGCGCCGCCCGGCGCCCACGGGGGGCTCGCCGAAGTCGACGGGCCGGCAGGGCTCGACTCGCCCGCGGTGGTCGACTGGCCTGCGGGGTCCGCAAGCCCTGCAGGTCCCGCAGATTTAGTCGGGTTAGTCGGGTAAGTCGGGGTCGCAGAATCCGTCGGGCTCGCCTGAGCCTGCGCACCGGGCGCCGGCGACGCGTACGTGTCCGCCGGTGGACTCACGGTCACGTGGTTCGGCCCGGTCTCGGCACCGCCGGGCACCGGCGCTGCCACGGGTCCGACAGCGGCAGCCGGCGCGCCGGTGTCCGGTACGGCAATTCCCGGCGGTCCAGTGACCGGCGTGCCGGTGTCCGGTACGGCGGTTCCCGACGGTCCAGTCTCCGGGGCGGGAGCGCGCTCGGCGGCGAACTCCGCGGTCTCGAGCGGGGCGTCGTCCAGCCCCCAGTCGGCACTGGCCCGGCTCACTGCATCGGATCCGCCACGCTGTGACGCCGAGACTCCCCCGGGGCCGCGAGCTCCGGAGTGGGCGCCGTCCTGACCGCCTGCGCCATCGGTTCCGCCCTGGCCCCCCTGACTGCCTTGGCCGCCCGGGCCACCTTGGCCACCCTGTCGACCCGGGCCGCCACCGCGCCCGGGGCCGCCCTGGCCGCCGCGCGGGCCGCCGCCGGAGCCACCGTCCTCGCCGAGGATCGAGACCTCGATGCGCACCCGGAGTCCGAGGGTCTCGGCCAGGGCCTGGGCCACCGGCTCGCTGTGCGTGCCCGAGCGGAAGGCCGTGGCCAGGCCGCCGGTTGCGAAGCCGAGCGTGAGCGAGTCGTCGCTCAGGTCGACCACCTGGGCGTTCTGGGACACGAGCGCCCAGGTGACCCGCTTGATCTGGGCAAGGGTCTGGAGCACCTCGTCCCAGCGCTGACGCACGGCCGCGACGTTGAGCCCGCTCGACCCCGACTGCGCGGGGGCTGTGGGGCGCGCCTCCGGGGCGGGTGCGGCCGGGCGGGCCTCGGGCGCGGGGGTGGTGGCCGGGGCGGCCGGCGCGGGCCGCGAGACCTGCGGTTCGTGAGCCGATTCGCCCCCACCCGGCGGCATCCCGCCCGGTGGCATCCCGCCCGGCGGCATCGCACCCGGCGGCACGGGACCGGTGGCCGCCGGAGGCTCGGTGCCGGCGCCCGCCGCAGCGTTCGCCGCCTGCGGGTGATCCGCCCCGCGCGGACTCCACCCGTCGGGGCCGGCCCCGGCCGCGGTGGGTGCGGGCGAAGGTGTAGGCGCGGCCGACGTGGGTGCGGGTGCAGCGGGTGCCGCCGCGCCGGACGCGGGCACGGGCGCGGGCGCAGGCACGGGCGCGGGCGCAGGCATGGGCGTGGGAGCCTGCGGACGTGACGTGACGGGCGCCGCCTGCGGGGCGCTCGATCGCAACCCGCCGTCGCCGGCGACCCGCTCGAGGTACTCCACCCGCGCACCCAGGGCGGCGGCGCCGTCCTCGGCCGTGGGCAGGAGCAGCCGCGCACACAGCAACTCGAGCTGGAGGCGTGGCGACGTCGCCCCGGCCATCTCCGCGAGCGCGGCGTGCACGAGATCGGCGGCACGCGAGCAGGTGGCGGCCCCCAGATTGCGGGCCTGGGTGTGCATGCGCGTCAGCTGATCGGCCGGCACGGTCGGCAGCACCGATGCGGCTGAATCGCCGGCGGCGAGCACGACGATGAGGTCACGGAGCCGCTCGAGCAGGTCCTCGGCGAATCGGCGCGGATCGTGGCCCGAGTCGACCACCCGCTCCACGACGGCGAACAGCCCCGCACCGTCACGGGCCGCGAGGGCCTCGGCGGCGTCGTCCAGCAGCGTGCCCGGCGTGAACCCGAGCAGGGCGACGGCCCGGTCGTAGGAGACGACAGCGTTCTCGGCGCCCGCGACGAGCTGATCGAGCACCGAGAGGGAATCACGTACGGAGCCGGTGCCGGCGCGCACGACGAGCGGGAGCACGCCGTCCTCGATCCGGACCTGCTCGACCTCGGCGAGGTGGGCCAGGTACGCGAGCAGCTGATCGGGCGGCACGAGCCGGAACGGATAGTGGTGCGTGCGCGAGCGGATCGTGCCGATGACCTTCTCGGGCTCGGTCGTGGCGAACACGAACTTCACGTGCGCGGGCGGCTCCTCCACGAGCTTGAGCAGCGCGTTGAAGCCCTGGGTCGTGACCATGTGGGCCTCATCGATGATGAACACCTTGTAGCGGTCGCGCACCGGGGCGAACAGTGCGCGTTCACGCAGGTCACGGGCGTCATCGACACCACCGTGGGAGGCTGCGTCCATCTCGATCACGTCGATCGAGCCGCTGCCGCCGCGGGCCAGCTCCACGCACGAGGGGCACTGCCCGCACGGAGTGGAGGTGGGGCCCTGCTCGCAGTTGAGGCAGCGGGCGAGGATCCGCGCCGAGGTGGTCTTCCCGCACCCGCGCGGGCCCGAGAAGAGGTAGGCGTGATTGATGCGCCCGGAGTCGATCGCCGCCATGAGCGGACCGGTCACGTGTTCCTGGCCGATGACGTCGGCGAACGTGTCCGGGCGGTAGCGGCGGTACAGGGCTGTGCTCACCCACGCCACTCTAGGCGGAAGCGCCGACATCGCCAGTCCGCCCGCGGGAATTGAAGGACCCCTCGCACACCCGCCAGAGCCCACCTGCCCTTGCTGCCTTCCGGCCCTGGGGGGATTCAGTGAGATGACGCCGCACGAGGGGTCGGGCTCCACTGTACCCGGCGGGCGGGCGGGAGACGAACCCGGGCGGGTGAACGACGTCACGGCGGCCCGGTTCGCTAGTTCGCCTCCCGAACCGCTATCCTCGTTGGCGCCGGGAGGATTCGCATAGTGGCCTAGTGCGCACGCTTGGAAAGCGTGTTGAGTGAAAGCTCTCGGGGGTTCGAATCCCCCATCCTCCGCCATGTGCCCCGGAACCTCGACAGGAACAGCAGTTCCTGGCTCGGGTTCCGGGGTCTTTTTGCTGCTCGGCCCGTATGTCGACGCCTACAGCGGCACGAACCGTGTGGGCCTCTTCGACCCCGTGCGCGGCGCGCGACAGCGGCGCAATCGGAGGCTGAACCCCGGCCCACTTATTGACAGTATTGTTTCGTCATCGCAACAATACTGTCTATGACACAGGCCGACGTGAACGATGTCGCCCGACATCTTGGGGTGACCCCTCAGCGGGTGCGAAACATGCTCGCTCGCGGCCAGCTTCGCGGCCAGAAGATCGGCGGTCGCTGGTTGATCGACCTTGCCTCCTTGGCCGCAGTGCCCGTGCGACGCGGTCAACCCCTCAGCCCCCGGTCAGCGCGAGCCCTCGTGGCAATCGCCGACGGTCGCCCATCGGACGAGCTGAGCCCCTCGGAGGTGTCACGCCTGCGCCGCAGATGGCGAGCGTTACTGCTCGAGCCGGACCCGCTGCCCTCCTTGCGCTCACTCCTCTCCCGCCGAGCACAGCGATCACAGTTCGTCGGACCGGATGCACCCGCACTGCTGGCCGACCCACGCGTCGCCCCCTCGGGCAGATCCGATCCGCGCTCGGGCATGGCCGACGCACGATTGGCCGAGGGCTATGTAGCCGTCGCCGACCTGCAGGGCGTGGTGTGGGACCACTTGCTGACGGAACCGGCTCTCGGCGACATGCCGAACGTGGTCCTCTACGCCGCCCCCGAACCGTCGGGCAACCCCGTGCCGTGGCTGTTGATAGCGGCGGACCTGGCCGACCTCGGACCGCGCGAGGCGCAACAGGCGCGCATTCTCATCCGTGAACACTCAGCCAACCAGCCGGAGCCTCAAGCATGACCGACTCCCTCGTCGACGTGCCGATGCTGAACGACAAGCAGACCGCCGGCTGGCATGCACTGCTCGACCTCTACCAAGCCCACCCCACCGGGTGGACGCTCGTAGGCGGGCAGATGGTCCACCTCTGGTGCGCCGCCCGGCAGTCCTGGCCCACACGGCCCACCGACGACGCGGACGCCGTCCTGGACGTCCGAGGACATCCGCACGCGCTCCTGCCGGTCACCACCGCACTCTCCGAGCGTGGCTTCACTCCCGACGGCACGACCTGGCGGGGCCACCAGCATCGGTGGGTGCGTGACGATGCCACCATCGACCTGCTGATCCCCCGCTTCCTCGGTGAGACTGCCGCGAACCGAGTCGGCATCGGCGGGGGCACCACGCTCGAGACACCAGGAGCACCGAAAGCACTCAATCGCACCTCGCCGCAGCCGGTCACAGTAGCCGGGCGACACGGCACCGTCCCGCGCCCCTCGCTGCTCGGCGCACTCGGGGCGAAGGCAGCCACCCGCACCGTGATGCTTGACCGGGCCCGGGACCGGCACCTCATCGACTTCGCCGTCCTCGCCGCACTGCTGGTGCCCGCCGATGTGCGCAACGACTCGCCTCTGGACCACCTGGAACGCGCCAGGCTGGTCTCGATGGTCGGTGACATGAAGGCCCATCGGCTCGTCTGGGCCGTCGTCGAGGGCTCAGCAGCCGGGCTGCAACGAGTTGAGCTCGCGCTACGGACACGCGCGATCACCTGAGAAGCTGACACACCGCTGACACACGGCAACATCAGGTTCTCAATGAGCAGGTCACAGCGCTTCTGGTTTTACTACCCCATCCTCCGCTGTGTGATGTCTCAGGACATCGTTCGCGGGTGTCTCAGGACATCATTCGCGAGAAGAGTGCCCCGGTGAGTGCCGACGGGCGACGCGATCCCGAGAACGAGGTGGCGCGAACGCCCAATACGTGCCCGCGGCGTGGCGACGAGATTCCGAAGAAGAACACGAGCGCACCCGGCCGACCCCGCGGGTGGTGCTCCCAACGATGCAGGCGCGAAGTACACGAGGAGTGTCGGGCAGCAGGCAACGGGGCGATCACACGCAAGGTCGTCGTCCGGCAAACCAGCCGAGTCCCAGTGGCAACCCATGGTCGCGGAGATACTCACCCTCAACGACACCGCGACTCGTCCATAGACAAGGTGCGACAGCGTCCCCGGGCGCCCGTCTGGGACCCGGGAAGATGTAGCGCGGCCGCAGTAACGCCCGCCTTCGGCATCTCGCGAGGGCGGTGGCGCGACACTCCCAAGCACCCTCCGCCGTGACCACCAAGCTGTGTAGTCCGGGCAGCAGGTCCAAGTACCTCTTCCTCGCCGGCATGGGCATGGCATGGCATGGCATGGATCACCATCTCCTCGCCACTCTGAAATATCAGCACCACGGTTTCGAGCACCCTCACGCGGCAAACTCAGCCAACCCGCGCCGGATCGCCTCCCCGCGCACTTCACTCCGCTGGTCGGCGCACCAACGGTGATCGGCGGGGCTGGAGTAGTGCCACGCCGACTCCCGCGACGAGCGGAACCACGACGAGCATGGCGAGCACCGGAAGCCACGGGATCACGAGTGGCGTGTGCTCGTGGGCCAGGCTGGCGTCGCGGAGCGTCATGAGCAGCCTGGTGGCGAGCAGTCCCACCGGCACACCCCCGATCACCGCGATGATCGCCACGCCGCCGGCCTGCCACGCCGCGACCGAGCGCATGAATCTCGGACGCGCCCCGACGGCCGCGAGCGTGACGATGTCTGCGCGTGCCTCCTCCCGAGCGAGCGCGCCCATGATCCACAGGATGAGTGCGACCGCCACCGCGGCGGCCGCGAGGAGCGTGTACTGCGTTCGCGCCCGCTCCAGCTCGGGCGGGCCCTGCTCGATCGCGAGCATCCAGCCGTCCTTGAGTGCCCTTTGCCCGAGTTCCTCGAGCTCGCCGCCATCGAGACCCATCGCCATCGCCGCGAAGACATGGGTGTCGTGGCCCAGTTCGGTGGCGACGGTCGGGGGCAGGAGGGCCGCCATCGGGCTGCGAGGGAGGATCTCCTCGACCTCGACCTCGTGCTGGCCGCCCGGTCCAGCCAGCACCGCAGGGCCATCGCCATCCTCGAGTGTCCCCAGCGCCACGGCGACGTTGCCTGCGGCGATCACATCCCGGATGGCGGTGTCGTAGTTCCACGCATCAACCAGGCCGTCGGTTGCCACGAGTGCGGTCGGCGCACCCGAGCCGCCCAGCAGGCTGTCGACGTCGGCGGGAACGAGTGCCACGAGCTGCTGCTCCCGTGACAGTTGGAGCGGACCGTCCGGAGTGACGAGCGGTACCGCGCGGCCGTCAGTGCCGGCCGCCGCGATCAGCGATGAGATGCGTTCGAGGTCTGCAGCAGTCGGAGGCACCGATGTCGCGTCGCCGCCTGAGAGCATCAGCAGCCCCGAGCCCGGCGGGCCGGTCGGGATGTACCTGTCGAGGGCGGCCTGACGCGTGCTGCCCAGAAACGCCATCGCCACGACCAGAAGAGCGACGAGGGTGGCGCTGGCGATGGTCGTCGGCACCACCCGCATCGGATGCCGCGCCCCCTCTCGCAGCGCGAACCGGAGCGAATAGGGACCCCTTCGGGCACTGCCGAGGATCGAGCCGACGCCGAGCGCCAACAGCGCTCCGAGACCCGCCCACGTGACGATGGCGCCGATGCCGACGAGCAGCAGGTCGACGCGATGCAGCCCGAGCATCGCCGTCGTGGCACCCAGCGCCGCGCCGGAGACGGCTAGCCCGACGCGACGCGGCCCGTGCGTGAGCGCCCCCTGCGGCGGGCGCGCCCGGAGCATTTCGACGACGGGCGCGTCCCGAACCCGCCACGCTGTCAGCAGTGAGGCGGCCACATTGACGGCCACCACGACGACGATGATCACGACGGCGCCGACCACTGCGGCTGCGGTCGACAGCACCCACGCCGTATCATCACCGACCTGCCCCGCCAGCTGGGCGAGCACGAGCCCGACGGGCGCGCCTACACCCGCGCCGAGAGCCGCCGTGAGTCCGGCCGGGGCGGTCAGGGCGAGGGTGGTGTCGGTGGCACGGCCACCCGCTGCCTCGAGGAGCCCGAACCGGCGCATGTTGCGGTGGGCAGCTGCCAGATGGACCGGCGCCGTGACGAGGCAGATCATCCCGAGCACCAGCACACAGACGAGCACCGTGGTGGCCGCGGCCCATGGGTCCATCGCTACCCCGGACGCCTCGTCCCGGTTGGCGATCGCGATGCCCACGGTCGCCGACGCGACAGCCGTCACCAGCGCAATCAGCACTGCTACCAGCACGGTGCGCAGCGGTCTCCGTCGCAGGTCGCGGACGGTCATGAGCAGCACTGGGCGGGCGCGGTGCCACATCACACGCCCTCCAGCAGCGACTCGGGCTCACCGGGCGCGCTGGTCGTGACGACGCGGCCATCCTCGAGGTAGAGCGTCCGGTCGGCCCAGGCCGCGAGCCGGGCGTCGTGGGTGACGATCACTCCCGCGGCCCCCGCGTCGACGCGGTCGCGGACGAGGTTCATAACCTCCTCGCCGGTCACCGAGTCGAGGGCCCCGGTCGGCTCGTCGGCCAGCAGCAGCCGACGTGGGCCCACGAGCGCTCGGGCGATCGCCACGCGCTGCTGCTGTCCGCCCGACAGCGCGTCCGGGAACCGCTCGGCCAGGTCACCGACGTTCACCGCTCGCAGCGCATCCAAGGCTGCCTTGCGCGTTTCGCGAGGGCCGACGCCATCGAGATCCAGAGGCAGGGAGACGTTCTCGATCGCTCGCAACGACGGGATGAGGTTGAGATCCTGAAAGACGTACCCGATTCGCCGTCGCCGCGCTCGGGAGCGTTGGGCGCGGCTCGCGCCGCTCAACTCGGTTCCCGTCACAGTGACCGTGCCCGACGTCGGCGTGTCCAGCCCCCCGAGCATATGCAGCAGAGTCGATTTGCCGGACCCCGACGGTCCCATCACGGCAACCAGTTCGCCCAGGCGAACGGTGAGCGAGACACCGTCCAGCGCCGTCACCTCCTCGTCCCCGGGGCCCGGGTAGTGTCGCACCAGGTCCCGTGCCTCGACGACGGCGCCTTCCGCCGTCATCGGAGGCTCTCCTCGGTCTCGGGGTGGGCATCGACGGCGAGGGCGGGGCCAGGTTCGCCGGCTGTCGTCGCACCCGTCGCGCCAGCGCGAATCCCTGTGCGCGCAACCTGCTCGCGCACGTGGTCGAGCCACCGGACTTCGGCGTCCGCCGCGAAGATCATCCGGTCGAGAGTGATCCGCCAGCCCAGGTCCTCGGGTTCGGTCGCAGCGCGCTTGAGCCTCGTGAGATCGTGCATCGCGCCCAAAGTGGCAGCGCGCTGGTTCGCGACCACCTCCGCAACGTCGACGCTCGGATCACCGACGGCGAGCGCGAGCTTGATGCCCACCTCCTCCCGGGCGGGCGTGGCGCGGTCGGCGGCCTCGAGCCACCACGACCGCACGTGCGCACTGCCGGCCTCGGTGATGCGGTAGCGCACCGGGGCATCGCTCTCGGGCTCCGGCTCGGCGAGACCCGTCTTCACCAGGCTGCCCAGGGTGACGGTGACCTGACCCATGTTGAGCGGCCAGGCCGAGGTGGTGCGTCGCTCGAACTCGCCCCGTAGTTCATAGGCATGCATCGGTCGTGCACTCAGAGTCGCCAGCAGGCCATCACGAACGGACATCACTCCTCCATTGGTTACACCGGAACCATTGGTTGCAATGTAACCAATCTTGAGGGGCGAGCGCCGGCGACACGCGGATTCGTTGCTGAGCGCGCGCTGCCAAGCCCCTCGACGATGAATGGAACCATGACGCCACTTGCGGAGCTTCTCGTGGCGCTCGATGGCGGCGGGACCTTCCCCGGCGGCTCGCCGCTGCACGAGACGATGCACCGTGTCAGCCAGGAGGCCCTGCGCCTCACCGTCGAGCTCAACGGCGGCTATCACGAACCCTCGCGAGTCTGCGAGCTTCTCACCGAGTTGACCGGCCGCCCGATCGCCGAGGCCGTCACCGCGTTCCCGCCGCCAACCACCGGCTTCGGCAAGAACCTCACCATCGGCGAGCGGGTCTTCGTCAACTCCGGCTGCCGGTTCCAGGATCCGGGCGGCATCACGATCGGCGACAACGCCGTCGTCGCGGCGGCGTCCGTCGTCCCCAGGGACGTGCCCGCCGACGCCCTCGTCGTCGGCTCCCCGGCCCGCGCTCGGTCACCGACTGACGCGCCGCCGGGCGCCTCTGGTTACCCGGTCGCCTCCGGCGCGATCTCCCGGAGCATCCACACGGCGTCGTCCTCGGTGACGAGCCGGCGCTCGTAGAGGCGCCGGATGCCGTCGAGGGCCTGAGCCCGGTAGGAGTCCAGGTGCACGTGTTCGCTGCCGTGGATCGCCGCGCGCACGTCCTCGCGGAACCTCCGGTCGAAGGCGCGTGAGGTGTCGGTTCCCGGCGCGAACACGTGCGCGACCGACGGGGAGCGCATCGAGTACCAGAGCAGCCCGATGAACCCCACCGTCGCCGCGACGCACATGACGACACCGAGCACGACCGATGCGCCGGGCGCCCCCCACCTGAGGAGCCGGGCGATGGACAGCCCGGACACGATCACGCCGAAGAGCGTGTAGGGGATGTAGATGCGGGCCGGGTAGGGCAGCGCCCTCGGCCGGTGCCGCTCGAGCGCATAGTGCAGGACCGCCCCGGCCAGCATCAGGGCGCCGGCGATGAAGGCGACCTCATCCAGATCGAATTCGTAGTACGCGGGACTCGTCAGGTCTGCTCCACGGTTCACGAACAGGGCCGGCAGGTCCGGGAGGATCAAGACGATACCGACGACGATGAGGAAGAGCCCGACGACCGCCCGGGCGAGCGCGCGCCGCGGAATGTGATCCTTGGCCGCCCGCACCCGCCTCTGCTGATCCGCGGTGCGTGCGCGTTCGATCGCGCGCTTCGCGGGGCCGGCGGCGACCGTTTCGAGCTCGCTGAGCACCTGCTCGCGACTCCAGCCCTGGGGCTGCATCGTTGCGACGAGTTCCCCGACGGCGGGGCTCTCCGCCCGCGGGATCTCCCCGATGCCCGGCACCCGCCGCACCAGCGCGTTCCAGGAGGCTCGTTCGCCTGCTCTCATGTACTACGTCACCCCACCGCCGGTTCGACACGATTGCGTTCCTCAGGATAGGGGGTGTCCTCCCGGGAAAGACGTGTCGACTCCAGCACGGCGGCCCGACCGGCGACACACCGCGGCCACCCTCTATCCGGCCAGGAGCGTGAGCGCCGCCGTCGCCGCGACCACGGTGAGCGGAGCGGCGACCGCGCCCAGCAGGATGTAGCGCCGCCACGGAATCGGCGCCCCGAGCACCCCGAGCCGGGCGGGCCACAGCATCGTCGCCAGCGACACCCACGGCGTGATGAGCGCCCCGGCGTTCACGCCGATGAGCAGCGCCACGAGCCGCACCGGGCTGCCGGCGACCGGCTCGAACGCGAGATAGGCCGGCAGGTTGTTCACGAGGTCCGCGCCGAGGGCACCCGCGCCGGCCACCCGGAGCAGGTCGCCGAAGCCCTCCCCCTGCCCCACGACGCCGGCCAGGCGCTCCCACAGCCCGAGCTCGTGGCCGACCCGCGCAGCGACGAGCAGGCCGGCGGCGAAGAGGAGCACCGACCACGGCACGAGCCTCGGCCCGAGCACCGACAGATGACGCAAGCCGGTCAGCCCGAGCAGCGCCACCGCCGCGATGGACGAGCTGAGCCACACCGGCACTCCGCTGGCGAGCACCGGGAGCAGGGCCGCGACCACCACGGAGGCCCCGACGAGCAGCACGCGGTCGTGCTCGCGCCGGGGCCGCCGACCGCCCCGAACCCGCCTCGCAGCTCCCGGCGGAACACCACGGCGATGATCGCCGTCAGCAGGACGATCGCGACCATGGCGGGCACCGACGTGAGCGCCACGAACTCGCCCACGGCGAGCTCCTCGGGCGGGCCGCTCGCGAGCAGATTCGTCAGGTTCGAGACGGGCAACAGCATCGAGCCGGTGTTCGCCAGCCACACGGTCACCAGGGCGAACGGCACGGGCGGCGCGCCGGCGCCACGGGCCGCAAGCACGACGACGGGCGTGAGCAGCACCGCGGTCGTGTCGAGCGAGGGGAAGATCGTGCTGGCGGCCGCCGGCACCACGACCGTCAGGCAGAGCAGCCAGGTGCGCCCACCCGAGAGCGGCACGGCCCACCGGGCGGCTGCGTCGAAGACCCCGGCCACGCTCGCCAGTTCCGCCACGATCGTGATCGCGAGCACGAACAGCAGCACCGGCCAGATCCGGTCGACCTGAACGCGGGCGGCATCGAGAGGCACGAGGCCGACGGCCACGGCCACTCCGGCCAGGAGCAGGAGTACCCCGCCGACGATCGCTGTGCGCACCGGCTCACTCTGCTCCGAAACGGCCGGTCAGGTGCGGATCAGGGGGTCAGCCGCGACCGTCCTTCTGCGCATCGGAGGGCTGGCCGGTCTTGCCGGCCTTCGCCTCCGACTGGGCGACGCGCCCCTCGTTCTCCATTCCCGCGTGCCCGATCGCAGCCCCCTCCTCCTCCGCCGCCTTGCCCAACTCGTGCTGGGCCGAACGCTCGGACTCCGTCGATTCGCTCATCACTCCTCCTTCGCGGTCCCTCCCTGTCACGGTAACGACCGCCGGGCGTGGGGGCAATGGCGGCTCTCGCTCGATCACAAGCGTACGGACGGCGCCCGGGAACCCGATCGTTCCCGGGCGCCGCCCGTAGCCGGTCACCGCATGTCAGGAGTGCTGACGGCGCCGGACCAGCAGCACGCCACCGGCGCTCAGCAGCAGCGCGAGCACGACCCCGACGGTCACCGTGGCGCCGGTGACCGGGAGCCGGTCGCCGTCGGCGGCGGCCCCGGCACCCGCGTCGTCCGATCCATCGGTCCCCGCCCCGGCCGCGGCCTGTGCACCATCGGCTCCATCTGCTCCATCGGCCCCGTCGGCACCGTCGGCACCGTCGGCACCGTCCGAGGCGCCCGCGTCGGCGCCGGCCTGCGCCCCGTCGGCATCTCCGTCCGCGCCTGCGTCGGTCCCGTCGGCACCATCGGCACCGGCAGCACCCTGGGCGTCCGAACCGTCCGCGCCCGCGCCCGCGCCCGCACCGTCGGAGGATCCGTCTGCTTCGGCCCCGTCGGCTGCCCCGTCGGCTGCCCCGTCGTCGCCGGCGCCCGCTGCGTCGTCCGTGGGCTCCTCGGTCGGCTCCGGCTCGTCGGCCACATAGAGGCGGTAGGGCTCGGCGCTCGCGTCGAATGCGGCCAGGTCGTCCTGCCAGCCGGCGATGATCACGTCCGGGTCGATCCCGGCCTCGATCTGCATCCGCACGCTCTTGTCGCCGGTGAGGCGGTCGATCCAGCAGGTGTCGGCCTCCGTCTCACACGACTGGCTCGGGTAGATCGTGCCCTCGCGCCAGTCGATGCCGTCGAGGTGGTACATCGCCGAGACCACGTGCAGTCCCGTGCGCACGGGACTGTAGGCCTCGGGGTCGGTGATGTGCAGGTTGACGCCGCCGCTCAGCTTGCCGGCCTGCTTGGAGGTGGTCGGGTTGGCGAACATCGGCCGGAAGGTCACGCCCTCGAGCCCGCGGGAGTTGAGGTCCGCGGCCAGGTCGTACGCGCCCACCTCGTCGATCGAGGGGTGTCCCGTCCACAGGAACGGGGTCGTGGTCCCGCGCCCCTCGGAGGCGTTGAGGGACTCGATCAGGCCCATGCCCGCGTACGCCCACGCCGTCTCGATCGTGGGGATGTTCGGGGAGGGGAGCACCCAGGGCAGGCCGTAGCCGCTCGTGAAGTCGTCGGGGTCGTACCCGTCCATGGTCACGACGTGGAAGTCCTCGACCGGATCGTCGAGGAACTCGCCGTTGAAGTAGGAGGCGAGCTCGCCGACGGTGAGGCCGTGCTGCATCGGGATCGCCTTGAGCCCGACGAACGAGGAGAGCGCCTCGTCGAGGATCGGGCCGTCCATCCGGTCGCCGAGCGGGTTGGGCCGGTCGAGCACGATGAAGCCCTTGTCGAACTCGGCGGCGGCGTCCATCGCGTAGTACATCGTCCAGATATAGGTGTAGAAGCGGGCGCCGATGTCCTGGATGTCGAAGAGCAGCACGTCGACGTCGGCGAGCATCTCCGCGGTCGGCCGCTGCGTGGCGCCGTAGAGCGACCACACGGTCAGCCCGGTGCGCTCGTCGACGTAGCTCTCCACGCCGGCGCCCGCCGGGGCACCCCCGAGGATGCCGTGCTCGGGCGCGTAGAGCGCCGTGAGTTCGTAGCCTCCCTCGTCCTCGCCCGCGATGAGCAGGTCCATCGAGTGCGTGAGGTCGTGATCGACCCCGGTCGGGTTGGTGATGAGCCCGACCTTCTTGCCCTCGAGCAGCGCGAGTTCGGCCGGGTCGTCGAAGAGCGCCTCGATACCGAGCTCGAGGGTTGGGGCCTGGGCCGCCATCGGGGCGAGCGCCTGGGGCGTGGGGCCGGCCGGCATGGCTCCGGCCGCCGTGCTGAGAACCAGCGCGGCGGCGGCACCGATGCCGACGATTCCCCCCGCGCGTGTCAAGACCCGTCTGGGCATGGTCATCCTTTCGTCGACGCTACCGTGCGTGAAACATCGCTTCATTACGATCGCGGATACTGTACTTGATTTCCACGGTGTCAGGTCAACCCCGCCCGGTCAACCCCGCCCGGCCAACCCCGCCCGGCCGATCCCGCACCCAATGGACCTGCACCCAATGGATGAGTGCCCGCGCTCCGCACCCACCCCGGGGTGGACGCCCGGTGTCGGCGGGTTTCATTAGGATCGGGGCGTGATCTTCAAGGCAGTCGGCACCGACCGGCCGTACCCCGACCATGGCTACGACACCCCGCGCGCCTGGTCACAGATCCCGCCGCGCATGGTCCGACTCGACGAGCTCATCACCACCCGGTCCACCCTCGACCTGCGCACCCTGCTCGCCGAGGACTCGACCTTCTACGGGGACCTGTTCGCCCACGTCGTCTCCTACCGGGGTGACCTCTACCTCGAGGACGGGCTCCACCGTGCCCTGCGCGCGGCGCTCGCCCAGCGGGGCGTGATCCACGCCCGGGTCGTGGAAGCAGGAGTGGACACGTGAGCAATCGCCCCGATATCGGCTAGGTTTGCCCCGTGACGCCACCGCCCGCCAAGCCCGCCGCACGCGCTCGCGCGCTTCGCCGCAAGCACCTGCAGCAGCGCCAGACCGTCATCTTCGGCACGATCATCGCCGCGCTGCTGGCCATCGGGCTCCTCGCGGGGGCCATGTGGGCCGAGATCATCCCCAACCCCGTCTCCGTGCCGATCCACGACCCGTCGCCGACCGCCCCGACCGCGTTGCCGATGCCGTGCCCACCGCCCGAGACTCCCCCGCCGGCCTACGCCGACATCACGGTCGACGTGTACAACTCGACCACGACCGCGGGCCTCGGCGCCCAGACCGGCAAGTCCCTCACCGGCGTGGGGCTCACCGTCGAGGAGATCGGCAACGCACCCGACCTCTACTACGGGTCCGCGCTCATCACGGTCGGACCGTCCGGGATTCCCGCGGCGTATGCGCTCGCCGCGCTCATCCCCGAGGCCCAGGTCAAGGTGGTCGACCGGGAGAGTGCCGTCGCGGACATCACGATCGGCGCTGCCTATCAGGGCCTGGCCAAGCCGGAGGACATCACGCTCGACCCCGACCTGCCGATCCCGGCGCCCGACGGGTGCAGCGCCGTGGCGGTCGGGCAGCTCCCGCCCGACGCCCCGGCCGAGGGCTCGGAGGAGTCGTGACCGCCCCGGCCGCGGCGGGTCGCGATCCGAACGCGTACGGACGGCGCGGCGTGTGGCAGCCGGTCGACCCCCGCACGTATCAATCGCCGTGGACGGCGCCCGCGGCCGAGCCGCGGCAGGTGTTCGCAGGCCCGGGCTATACCGGTCCGAAGGTCCGGGTCAGCCCCGTGGCCATGACGGCCTTCGTGTTCGGCCTGCTCTCCTTCCCGATCGCGCCGCTTGCGATCGTGGCGATCGTGTGCGGGATCGTGGCCCTCGGCGCCACCCGGCACGGGGCCCCCGGCCGCGGATACGCGCGCGGCGGCCTGGTCCTGGGGGCGGCGGCCGCCGGGGTCTGGCTCACCTTCTTCGCGATGATCGCAGCCCTCGCCCTGTGAGGCACGCATGAAGCCCTTCCTGCTCATCACCACCCGCCCGGAGCGGGAGTTGGCCGCGGCCGAGCTCGCCTCCTTCCACCGGCACGGCCGGCTGGCGCCGGGGCAGATCGTGCAGGTGCTGCCCCACTACGACCCGCTCCCCGACTGGGACCTGTCCGACTACTCCGGGGTCATGCTCGGCGGCAGCCCCTACGACTTCAGCGAGCCGCACAAGGATGCGACCCAGCGCGCCATCGAGGCCCGGCTCAGCAGCCTGATCGACCTGGTCCTGGCCACAGGCGTGCCCTTCTTCGGCGCGTGCTACGGCATCGGCACGCTCGGGGTGCACCAGGGCGGGGTCATCGGTCGCGAGTACGGGGAGGCGGCCCAGGCCGTGGAGATCACCCTGACGGAGGCGGGCAGGGCCGATCCGCTGCTGGCCGAGCTGCCCGAGCGCTTTCCCGCGTTCGTCGGCCACAAGGAGGCGCTCACCGTGGCGCCGCCCACGGCCACGATCCTCGCCTCCTCCGCGGGCTGCCCGGTGCAGATGTTCCGGATCGGGGACCGCGCCTACGCCACCCAGTTCCACCCCGAGCTCGACCTGGCGGCCTTCGCCCAGCGCATCCGCCGCTACGACGGGCACGGCTACTTCCCACCCGGCGGTGCGGAGGACCTCATCGCCGAGGTCTCCCGGGTCGACGTCTCCCCGGTGCATCGGATCCTCGCGGCGTTCACGCGCCGCTACGCCCGCGCCTGATCGTCCCCGGCCGTCCCGGGCCGCCGTCCCCGGCCGGCACGGCCGATCCGATCAGTGGCCCGCCCAGCCCCGGATCACCTGCAGATGGCGCGCGCCGCGGGCATCGAGGAACCGGCCACCGAGGCGCACCCCGGCGGCGAGGGTCCCGATCCCGCCGCCGATTCCGAGCGCGAGCGTGACCCACCCCCAGCCGGGCGCGACGAAGAAGCCGAGGAGCGTGGTCACGATGACCGGCAGGGAGAGGGCCAGCGTCGCGATTCCCGTGACCGTCTGGGCGAGCAGCGTGAGCCCGACCGAACCCATCCCGTTCGTGGAGAACGGGCTCGCCCCCGGGGGCTGGGCGGGGTAGACGAGCAATCCGGAGGCGCACATCGACACCGCCAGCCCCGCGAGGAGGATGCCGAGCGTCGCACCGAGCACGGCGGGGAGGGACTCCCACCGGCCCGTGAGCGCGCAGGCGGTGACGGTCAGCGCGATTCCGGCCGGAACGAGCCAGGCCAGCGCCGCGATCGCCCGCCCCATCCGGTCGTGCACGCCGGAGATCCCGGCCGAGACGTGCATCCACAGGGCCGTGGAGTCGTGGGCGGTGTCGTCGTGCACACTCCAGGCGGCGAACAGCGCGAACAGAATCGGGGCCATGACCGCCACGTCACCCGCCTGGCCGACTTCGGCGAGGAACACGATCATGACGGGGATGAACATGCTCCCCACCGCGATGCTCACGTAGCGCGGGTCGGAGCGCCAGTAGCGCAGGCACCGGGCCGCCACCGCCGCGGCGGGCGGCGGCAGGCGGAACGTGTCGCTCAACCGTTCCGGGAGGGTGTAGCCGCCGGTCATGGAGCGGCGCCGGTGGGCCGCGGCCTCGGCCCGGGCGACCATGGCCGGGCCGAGCAGCCGCCGCCACGCCCACAGCAGCAGCCCGGCCCAGGCGAGGGCCACGACCAGGTGGGCGAGCGCCGTCCCCACGCTGCCGGTGGCGATCGCACCGGTCACGGCCCAGGCGGCACCGAACGGGCTCCATGCGAGGATCCCGGCGGCCGGTTCGAGCGCCCGGACGGCCCCGCCCCAGTCGAGGCGGTCACCGAGGGTCGGCACGAGGACCACGGTGAAGAACACGACGAGCGAGATCACCGCCAAGGCGTCGCGGCCACGCCGGCTGCGCAGCCAGGTCGCGGCCGCGGTCGTGGTCACCCGCGCGAGCAGCAGGCAGGTGGCCAGGCCGATCGCGCCGGACACGAGCCAGGCGACCGCGGTGAGGATGCTCGTGCTCCACAGAATGGTCACGA
This sequence comes from Pseudactinotalea sp. HY160, assembly GCF_009372055.1. Taxonomy (NCBI): domain Bacteria; kingdom Bacillati; phylum Actinomycetota; class Actinomycetes; order Micrococcales; family Cellulomonadaceae; genus Pseudactinotalea; species Pseudactinotalea sp. HY160. Next base: position 78,265 of record NZ_WHMT01000002.1, read on the forward strand.
CGAGCGAGCCGAGGCCGATGAAGATCGCCGGCAGCGAGATCGCGCCGGCGAGCGCGAGCCCGACCGCGAGGCGGGTGCTCGCCGTGGTGAACAGGGCGAAGCGGGCCGGGTCGAGGGAGTCGTCGACGCCGAACGCGAGGAGCGGCACGATCGCCGCACCGGCGGTGAGCACGATCCCGCCGGCCAGCACGCCGAGGGCCTTCGACTCCGGGGCGGCATCGCGCAGGAGGAACGCCGCGACGGCCAGCAGGGCCACGACCCCGAGACCGTACGCGACCCCGAGGAGGGTGAGCACGAGTCGCCACGTCTCCCGCTTGAGGGAGTTGACGAGCATCCGGGCCCTCAGCTGGAGGAGGGTCGCAACCATTCGAGCCCTCCCTGCTGCGCGGGCCCGCCCACGAGTTGCACGAACCGGGTCTCCAGGTCGCCGCCGGCACGGACCTCATCGAGCGTTCCGGCCGCGACGAGCTGCCCCTGGGCGATCACGGCGACGTGGCTGCACATGCGCTGCACGAGGTCCATCACGTGGCTGGAGAGCACGACCGTGCCGCCGCCGGCCACGAAGTCCTCGAGCAGGGCGCGGATCGCCGCGGCCGAGACCGGGTCGACCGACTCGAAGGGCTCGTCCAGCACGACGACCCGTGGGGCGTGCACGAGCGCGCACCCGAGTGCGGCCTTCTTGCGCATCCCGGCCGAGTAGTCGGCCACGAGGACGCTCGCGGACTCGGTCAGGTCGAGCACCTCCAGGAGCTGCTCGGTGCGCTCACGGGCGACGTCGCCCGCCATCCCGCGCAGCAGGCCCGCATAGGTGATGAGTTCACGTCCGGTGAGCCGGTCGAACAGTCGCATGCCGTCGGGCAGCACCCCGAGCATGGCCTTGGCGCGCCCCGGCTCGGCCCACAGGTCGACGCCGTGGACGTACGCGGCGCCGTAGTCGGGCTGGAGGAGCCCGGTGGCCATCGACAGCGAGGTGGTCTTGCCGGCGCCGTTCGGGCCGACGATCCCGTAGCAGGCACCGGCGGGGATCGCGAGGGTGAGGCCGTAGACCGCGACCTTCGGCCCGAAGGCCTTGGCGAGCCCGGCCAGGTGGAGGGCCGGGGGCGGGCCGGGTGGGAACGGTAGCCCACCGGGGTACGGCGGGCGCGCCGGCTCGGAGCCGGGAGGAGGGAGCGTAGTCATCGCTCCCCACGCTAGCCGCACCACCGTCCGGGCAGGATCGGCCACCCCGCGGGTGGGCAGATGTCCCCACCCGCGGCAGCACCCGGGACGGTCAGCGGGCGGCTCCGGTGGGGCCGGTGGGGCCGGTGAACTCGGCGAGGTCGAGGGTGGTGGTGGCGCCGTCGGGCCACGCGATGCGCGCCTCGGCGTCGCCGAGGTCGAGGCGGGGGTCCGCGGCCAGTGACGCCCGGGTGAGCGCGAGGGCGAGGGCGTACCAGCCGGGCCGGGCCGGCGCGCCGAGCACGCCGACGGCGGCATGGGCGCCGAGCGGAGAGGCCTCGTCGAGGTGTTCGGTTCGTTGCTCCGTGAAGCCGCTCAGGGTGAGGAGCCGGGCCCGCAGGCCCGCGCTCGTCTCGAGGTCGATGCGCCCGGGCCCCTCGGCCACGGTCACGCCGGCATCGTCGGCCAGCGGCCACCCGCCGGCCTCGATCGTCGTCTCCGCCGCAGCCTCGTGCAGGTGGATGAGCCGCACCTCCCACGCTCCTCGCAGCACCGAGATCACCGTCGTGGTGCCGGCCCGGCTCGCCGGTCCCTGGACCCCGCCGTTGCTGCCGCGGAACTGGTCGGCGGGCGCCTCCACCCAGTGGTCCTGCGCACGGGAGGCCGCCAGGGCGACGCATCCGCCCGGGCCGGCGGCGTCGTCCGCGATCTCGCGGCGCAGGAGCCGCATGCCGCAGCGGTGACTGCGCGCCCCCGCCCCATCGACGATCGCGACGGCCTGGTCGAGCGGGGCGATCCGCGCCTCGGGGTGGCCCAGCGGGGCGGTCGCGGTCGAATAGCCGAGTCGGGCGTAGAGCGGGTCGTCCCCCTCCGCCAGGCCCTCGGCGGCGTAGTCGGTGCCGTGATTCGCGATGCGCACGATGCCGTCGGCGCCCGTCGCGGACACGGCCCACCCGGGCGCGACGATCGCGCGCACCGTGTCGCCGTCCTCGTGCGGAAGCGGCTCGGCCGGGCTCGACCAGAGCGCGTGATCGGCGGGGAGCAGGAGCCCGGCCAGGCCCTTGCTCGCCCAGTACGGCGAGCCCGGGCCGGAATACCACTGCGCCATCGGCCGCCACTGCCGATACCAGCCGAGGTCGAGCAGGCCGCGCGCATTCGGCACGCCGTGGGCGCGGAAGTGGTTGACGATTCCGAAGGCCGCGCGCCGAAGCCGGCCGAGCGAGACGGACTCTGCGCCGGCGATCGCGCCCGCCCAGAACGGGGCGGCGGCACCGAACCGGTACACGAGGCTGCGCCCCTGCACGAGCGGGGAGCCGTCGGCGCCGACGAGCCCGACCGCGTCGGTCAGGTACTCCTCCAGCCGAGAGCGGTCGCGCGCGCGTCGGGACGGCGCCAGGTCGCCCGCCCCGGCCATGCGCGCCCAGAGCGCGGGGTACAGGTGCATCGCCCACCCGGCGTAGTGGTCGTAGGCGCGCATCTCGCCGTCGCGGTACCAGCCGCCGGCCTCGTAGTAGGAGTCGTGGCGGGCGAGGTCGGCCTCGATGTCGGCAAGGTCGTGCGGTCCGCCGACGCCGCGCAGGAACGTCTCGGTGACGACCCGGAACCACAGCCAGTTGTTCCGCGGGAAGCCGTCGTCGCCGACGACCTCCCCGAGGTAGTCCACGAGCCGCTCCCGAGTCAGCGCGTCGAGCGCGTCCCAGATCCACGGGCGGGTCAGGTCGAGCACGAGGGCGATCGAGGCCGCCTCGACCTTCGCCTGCGGCGCCTCGCTCGGACGGGGCCAACGGTCGGCCGCCGAGGGGTCGACCCCGGCCGCGAGCCCGCGGGCGTACCACTCGGCGAACCCGTGCGGATCCGCGCCGCACTCGCCCGCGAGCCGGAATCCCGCGAGCAGGAAGGTGCGCGCGAAGCCCTCGAGGCCGTCGACCCACGTGCCGGACCCGCCCGGGCGGCCCGGCAGCGTGATGAGCCCGTGCCCGTCGGAGGCGTGCGGCCGCACCGCGGTGAGGAGGCCGTCGGCGTAGCCCGCCAGATCGGCCCGGGTGGCAAGGAGCGGTGCGGCGGCGGTACCCATGCCGTGGAGGCTACCGGCCCGCGCGCGCCGACTCGCCGAGCCCGACTATCCGATCCCGACCACCGGAGGACGATGCGCGACGATCAGAGGGGCTCGGTGTTCTCGGTGCTCTCGCTCGGGCGCCGACCGAGTTGCTCGTCGATCTTGAGCAGCCCGGCGCCGTCGTCGCCGGCGAGCTCGATGCGGCTGATGATCTCGCGCACCGTGGACTCCTCCTCGATCTGCTCGGAGAAGAACCAGTTGAGGATCGGTCGGGAGTCCAGATCGCCCGCGTCCTCCGCCGAGAGCGCGAGCTTGCGGATCGCCGCCGAGACCTTCTCCTCGTGCGCGAGCGCGGCCTGGAAGATCTCGAGCATGGAGGCCCCGCGCACGTCGGGCGGCTGGGCGATGTCGCCGATCCGGGGGTAGTTCCCGCGGTCGTCGAGGTGATCGATGAACTTGTTCGCGTGCACGATCTCCTCGTCCGCCTGGTGGCGGAGCCAGGCGGATGCACCGCTCAGGTCCATCTCGGACACCCGGATCGCGAGCTGGCGGTACACCATCGATGCCTCGAACTCCAGCGTGATCTGCGCGTTGAACAGTGTTTCCAACTCCGCTGACATCTTCATCGCCTCAGCCTAGTCCTCCGCCCCGGATGCGCACAGGAGCCGGTCCGTCGATCCTCGTCCCGCGCACCACGCCCGAGACTCCCCTCCGGACGACGAGGGCCTCGGTGCCGTCGATCTCTCGACGGCACCGAGGCCCTTCGCCGGCGGTAGCGGTGGGATTTGAACCCACGGTGGCTTGCACCACACGGCATTTCGAGTGCCGCACCTTCGGCCGCTCGGACACGCTACCTTCGCCTTCCGGCCGGGACAGCGTACCGAGACCTGGCCCGTGGAACCAAACCGGGCCGAGTGGCCTCCGCCACGCCCGGCACCGACCTACATTGATTCAGTGACCTCCTCGACCGCCGTCATCGACCTGCTCCGCGGCACCCCCTTCACGGTGCTCACGGGCGCCGGGCTCTCGACGGACTCCGGGATCCCGGACTACCGCGGGCCGTCCGCGCGCCCGCGAACCCCCATGACCTATCAACAGTTCGTCTCCGACGAGGCGTTCCGGCGGCACTACTGGGCGCGCAACCACGTGGGCTACCGGCACATGCGGTCCGTCGAACCGAACGAGGGCCATCGCGTGCTCGCCCGGCTCGAGGCCCGCGGCCTGGCGACCGGGGTCATCACGCAGAACGTCGACCTGCTGCACGAGCGGGCCGGGTCGAACCGCGTGATCGACCTGCACGGCCGGTCCGACACGGTCATCTGCCTCGACTGCGGCACCCGCATCTCCCGCGCGCACATGCAGGTGCGCCTCGACCTCGCCAACCCGGGCTTCGACGTCGCCGTGTCCGATGTCGAGATCGCCCCCGACGCCGACGCCGTGCTCACCCAGACCGAGGACTTCGTGGTGCCGCCATGCGCGGTGTGCGGCGGCATGCTCAAGCCCGACGTCGTCTACTTCGGCGAGAACGTGCCCAAGCAGCGGGTGGCGGACGCGTATGCGCTCGTCGACCGGGGCGGTGCGTTCCTGGCGCTCGGCACGTCGCTGGCGGTGATGAGCGGCCTGCGGTTCGTGCGCCACGCCGTCCGGCACGGGATTGCGGTGGCCATCGTCAACCGGGGCGAGACCCGGGGCGACGAGCTCGCCACGGTCAAGCTCGAGGCCGGCACGACGCCCACCCTGCTCGAACTCGAGGCCGCCCTGGCCGGCTGAGCCGCCGGCCCCGGCGCGCCTCAGGCGCCGGCGCTGCTGCGCGAGCGGCGCCGGGCGGCGAAGAACTCCCGCAGCATCGCCCCGGTCTCCTCCCCCCGCACCCCGCCGGTCACGGCCACCCGGTGGTTGAGCAGCCCGTCGCCGGTCACGTCCCGCATCGATCCGGCCGCGCCCGTCTTCGGATCCCACGCGCCGAAGACCACCCGGTCGAGCCGGGCGAGCACCATCGCCCCGGCGCACATCGTGCACGGCTCGAGGGTGACCACGAGCGTGCACCCGCCCAGGTGCCACCGGCCGCGCCGCATCCCGGCCGCCCGCAGCGCGAGCAGTTCGGCGTGCGCCGTCGGGTCGCCGTCGAGCTCGCGCCGGTTGTGCCCGGTGGCGATCACCTGCCCGGCCTCGTCGAGCACGACCGCGCCGATCGGCACGTCTCCCCCGGCGGCGGCGAGTCGCGCCTGGGAGATGGCCAGAACCATGGCCGCGTCGTCGTCCATACGCCCAGTGTGCCGCCTCTCGCCCCGGAGCGAGTCCACGATAGGTTGAGCACATGCGCCTGCACGTCGCCGACCACCCGCTCATCGCCCACAAGCTCTCCGTGCTCCGGGACGAGACCACCCCCTCGCCCGTATTCCGCAACCTCACCGACGAGCTCGTGACCCTGCTCGCCTACGAGGCCACCCGCGGAATCCGCACCGAGACGATCGACGTGCGCACCCCCGTGACCATGACCACCGGCACGAAGCTCGCCGAGCCGCGCCCGATCGTCGTGCCGATCCTGCGCGCCGGCCTCGGGATGCTCGACGGCATGACCCGCCTCCTGCCCACGGCCGAGGTCGGCTTCCTCGGGCTGCAGCGCGACGAGGACACCCTCGAGGCGATCACCTACGCCAACCGGCTCCCCGACGATCTCGCGGGCCGGCAGTGCTTCGTGCTCGACCCGATGCTCGCCACCGGCGGAACGCTCGCCGCCGCGATCGCCTACCTGCTCGAGCGCGGCGCCCGCGACGTCACGTGCGTCACCCTGCTGTGCGCGCCCGAGGGGCTGGCCACGCTCGAGTCCGCCGTGACCGCCGACGCCGACGTCACGATCGTCACCGCCTCGGTCGACGAGGGTCTCGACGAGAACGCGTACATCGTGCCGGGCCTGGGGGACGCGGGCGACCGGCTGTACGGCATCGTCGATTAGGGACGGCGCAGCTCGCCTCGGGCGGGCGGCTCGCGTGGCGTTGGGTGAGGCGAGGAATCGACCCCAATGCCCACGGCCCGGCTCGTGTCACGGGCCCGCGGCTTCACCATCAGACTCCGCCCGCCACCAGAAACACGAACCCTGCCAGAGCGGGCACGGCGACACCCACACCCACCTTCCACGCCTGCGACCACGGCCGACGCACGCTCCAGCCGACGAACACCGGCGCAAGTAGGAGTGCGAGCGTCGCAATCATCGAGAGCACCGGCACGATCGTCGCAGTCTGCCCCGCGCACTGAGGCCCACAATCGGTTGAGCCGAGGAATGCGAGCAGCATGAAGACCCACGCCGGCACCCACAGCAGTAGCCAGCCGAGCATCACCGCCGCGACGGCCAGAAGGATTGACCCCTTCTCTCGCGCCCGAGCAGGATCGACCACGGCTTGATCTCGATCACCGGCACTGGCTCCGTGTTCCGACGTCATCATCCCCGCGCGGGCGGGCGGATCGAGAGGTAGTCGATCTCGCCCGGCTGGGTGAGCACGTGGACGATCGCGGCGGCCACGTCGCTCGCGGAGAGGTAGCTCGCGGCGTCGTAGGTCTCCCCGAGGCCGGCGACGAGCTCGTGCTGCATGTCGGTGTCGACCCGGCCGGGCGCGACCGTGGAGACGATGATCCCATGCGGGCGGAACTCGTGCCGCAATGACTCGGCCAGGCCGTTGAGCGCGAATTTCGTGGCCACGTAGATCGGGGTGTTCGGCCCGTTGGCGCGCTTGCCCGAACCGGAGTTGAGCATGACCACCCGCCCGCGGGCCGCCTTGAGCGCGGGCAGGAGTTCGCGGGTGAGCGAGGCGACGGCGGTGACGTTCACGTCGAAGGCCAGCCGGAACTCCTCGGTGGTGGTCCGGGGAAGTTGGCCGGTGTGAACGATCCCGGCGGCGTGCACGAGGGCGTCGACGCGGTCGAGGCCGAGGCCCGCCACGGCCGCCACGAGCGCCCGGTCGTCGGCCAGGTCGACCGCCGCGTGGCGCACCGTGACACCGCTCGTGGCCAGGTACGCGGCGGACTCGGCGAGCCGGGCCTCGTCGCGGGAGAGCAGCACGAGGTCGTACCCGGCATGCGCGAGTCGCTCACCCGTGGCCCGGCCGATGCCGCGGCTGCCTCCGGTGATGACGGCCGTGGGTCGCTCGCTCGACATGGCCCCACCGTAGCCGCAGCGACCCCCGTTCGGGGCGGCCTCAGTCCTGCAGGCCGGCGGCGGTGAGCGCCTGGTCCAGGTCGGCGATCAGGTCGGCCGGCGCCTCGAGTCCGACCGAGAACCGGATCGTCGTCGCCCCGATGCCGTTCGCGGCGCGGACCTCGGGCCCGAGCTTGCGGTGGGTCGTCGTGCTCGGGTGGGTGACGATCGACTTGACGTCGCCGAGGTTGTTGGAGATGTCGATCACCTGCAGTGCGTCCATGAAGGCGAAGGTGCGTTCCGTGGCCACGGCGGGGTCGTCGTCGTCGATACCCAGGTCGAAGGTGACCACCGTGCCCCCGCCGCTCATGAGCCGGCGCGCGAGGTCGTGCTGTGGATGGGAGGGCAGGAACGGGTAGTGCACCGCCCGCACCCCCGGCCGGCCCTCGAGCCACTCGGCGAGTTCGAGCGCCGCATCGGCCATCGCGCGCACGCGCAGCGGCAGCGTCTCCAGCCCCTTGAGGAGCACCCAGCCGTTGAACGCGCTCAGGGTCGGGCCGGTCGTGTGGATGAAATCCTCGACCGGGCCGTTGATGAAGTCCGCGGTGCCGAGGATCGCGCCGCCGATGACCCGGCCCTGCCCGTCGATGTGCTTGGTGGTGGAGTAGACCACGACGTCGGCGCCGAGCTCGAGGGGACGCTGCAGGATCGGCGTGGCCATGACGTTGTCGACCACGACCGTCGCCCCGGCCGCGTGGGCGAGTTCCGCCACGGCCGGCAGGTCGACGATCGTGTTCATCGGATTCGAGGGGGTCTCGAGGATGACGACGTCCGCCGGCTCGGCGAGCGCGGTCCGCCATTCGTCGAGGTCGGCGCCGGTGACGTAGTCGGTGCGCACGCCCCAGTCCGCGAAGAGTCCCTCGAGCATCGCGAAGGTGGTGCCGAAGAGCTCCTGGGCGGCGACCACGCGGGATCCGGGCCGCAGGAGCGCGTTGAGGCAGGCGTGGATCGCGCTCATCCCGCTCGCGGTGGCGGTGCACGCGCCGGCCCCCTCGATGAGGCGCAGCCGTTCCTCGAAGGCGGCGACCGTGGGGTTCGCATCGCGGGAGTAGATATAGCGCGGCAGGTCACCGGCGAAGGCCGCGGCCGCGTCGGCCGCACGGTCGTACACGAAGCCCTGGGTCAGGAAGATGGGCTCGGACATCTCGGCGAATCCGGTGCGCTCGAGGCCGCCCCGGGCGGCGTAGGTGGCCGGGTCGAGCCCGCCTGGCAGGGAACATCGGGGGCGTGGTTCGCTCATCTCTCCTCCATCGGTCCTGGCGGTAGCACCTTCGCGCACTCGGGTCGGTGGCGCGGTTGCTGCAGCGTCGACGAGCCAGATCTCTCGGCTGCTCTGGATGGTTCTCCGAAGCGTACGGACTCCCGCGCCCGCGCCCGCCACCCGGCGACGGCATTCCGCCATCTGAGACGCGGGCAATGGGGGCGAATGCCCGGGCGAGCGCGGTGCGCGTGCCAGGATGAGGCATGGCAGCTGTGCAGGAGGCCCGGCCGGACGTCCTGGGCGAGGACTGGGCGAGACGCACGATCCGGCTCGCGCCCGACGGCGCCGCCGAGCCGCCGGTCGCCACCCTCGTGCACCGGGCCGAACACCGGGCGGGCGACCGGGCCGGTCGGCCGCGGGCATCGTGCGCGGTGCTGTACGTGCACGGGTTCGTCGACTACTTCTTCCAGGTTCATCACGCCCGCACGTGGGAGCGGGCGGGCTATGACTTCTTCGCGCTCGACCTGCGTGACTACGGCCGCTCGATCCGGCCCGGGCGGCGACCGAATTGGATCACCGACCTGGGCGCCTACGACGAGGAGCTCGACGCCGCGCTCGGGTGGATCCGGAGCGCCGGCTACGCCCACGTGCTCCTCGCGGGGCATTCCACCGGTGGCCTCGTCGCGAGCCTGTACGCCCACGATCATCCCCGCGGGGTCGACGGCCTGGTCCTCAACAGCCCGTGGCTCGACCTGAACGAGCCGTGGCCGGTTCGGCACGTGGCCAGTCCGCTCATCTGTGCGATCGCACCGGTCGCACCGCTCGTGCCGCTGCGCCCGCTCGGCCGGGCCTATGGGGAATCACTCCATATCTCGACCGGCGGCGAATGGGATTACAACCTGAATTGGAAACCCCTCGAGGGTTTCGGGGTGGCGGCCGGCTGGTTCCGGGCGATCCGGCGCGGGCACGCCCGAATCCGGCGGGGTCTGTCGATCGACGTGCCGGTGCTCGTGGCCACCTCGGGTGCGCGGGGCAGCAACACCGATCCGACCCCGGCCGACCTCGACGGCACCGACACCGTGCTCTCGCCGCCGCAGATGTGGCGGCGCGCCCGCGGGCTGGGACGGGACGTGACTGTCGTTCGGATCGCGGGCGGCCGGCACGATCTGACCCTGTCGAGACCCCGCGCCCGGAACAGGTTCGATCGGCAACTCACGGGCTGGCTCGCCGGTCGATTCGCGATCGCGCACGGTCGCCCGCCATTCGTGCCAGAATAGGGCCTCCCCGTCTCAGCGTTATCGGAGCTCTTCTTGGCGACCGTAGAATCCATCACCCTGATCGACGATATCGACGGCAGTGCCGCCGAGCGTACGGTCCACTTCGCCCTCGACGGCATGGAATACGCCATCGATCTCTCGCGCGCGAATCGCAATGCGCTCGTGCGGGACCTGGCACGGTTCATCACGGTCGCCAGGCGCGTGGACGGAGCGGGCCCGCAGCTGCGGGTGGCCGAGACCGACGCCGACCCGCGCGCCGTGCGTGAATGGGCCCGCTCACACGGCATCGCCGTCCCGGAGGGTAGGCGGCTGCCGCGCAGCGTGATCGACCAGTTCGTGGCCGCGGGCAACTGACCCCGCCGACCGTGCCAGCCGCTGCGCCAGCCCGGAGGCCCGGCTCGTGTGGTGGGTGATGGCCCGCACGAGCACCTCCTGCTCGCCGACGATCGCGACCGAGCGGCGCGCCCGGGTGAGGGCGGTGTAGAGCAGTTCCCGGGTGAGGATCGCCGAGTCGATCGCAGGTAGGAGCACGCTCACGTCCTGGAACTGCGAACCCTGGGAGCGGTGCACGGTCATCGCGTGGGCGGTGACGACGTCGTTGAGCCGGGCGAGGGCGACGAGCCGCCCCTGCGGGTGGCTGCCGTCGGCGATGACGGCCGCGAGCCCGCCCGCGCCGGTGTCGACCACCACGCCGATGTCGCCGTTGTACAGCCGCAGGCCGTAGTCGTTCGAGGTGACGAGCAGCGGCTGGCCGGGGTACCAGCGCCCGAGCCGGTGCCCGAGCGAGGCCGCGAGCCATTCCTCGAGCCGTCGGTTCCAATGGGCCGCGCCGGTCGGCCCGTCCCGGTGGGCGCACAGCATCCGGTGCTCCTCGAGCACCGTGAGCGCCCCGGCCCGGTCCCCCGCGGCGGCGAGCTCGTGCAGCCGCAGGGCCGCGGGCGTGACGATGCCCTCCAGGTCGTCGATTCCGATGAACCGCCGGCTCGGGTTCCCGCTCGTGAGGGCGGCGAGCGCCGCGTCCGAATCCCCGTCCCGCACGGCCCCCGCGAGGGCGCCGATCCCCTCTCCGAAGCGCCGGTTGCGGGTCAGTTCCGCCACGGGCGCCCCGGGCCGGCTCCGCAGGCCCGCGACGAGGTCGCCCAGCACCGCACCCGCCTCGACCGAGGCCAGCTGGTCGGCATCGCCCACGAGCACGAGCCGTGCCCCCGGCCGCAGCGCCTCGAGGATGCGGGCCATCATCGTGAGGGAGACCATCGAGGTCTCGTCCAGGACGACCATGTCGACCGGGAGCCGGTTCCCGCGATGGTGCCGGAACCGTGTGCCCTGATCGGGGATGGTCCCGAGCAGCCGGTGGATCGTGGTGGCGGGCAGGGCCGCGATCCGGTCGGCGTGCCGGGTCGGGAAGGTGGGATCGGCGGCCGCGGCGCGGATCGCCTCGGCCATCCGCGCGGCCGCCTTCCCGGTCGGCGCCGCGAGGGCGATCCGGGCGTACGGGTCCTGGTCGAGGAGGCTGCCCAGGAGCCGCGCGACGGTCGTGGTCTTGCCGGTGCCGGGACCGCCGGTGATGACGCTCGTGAGGGAGCGGGCCGCCACCTCCGCCGCCGCGCGCTGGTCGGCGAAGCCCTCGCCCGGGAAGTACTCGGCGAGGGAGGCCGCGAGCGCCGCCTCGTCGACCGGCACGCTCCTCGCCCCGCGGGTCTCCAGGTGCGTGAGCACCGCGGTCTCCTCCTGCCAGTAGCGGTCGAGGTAGAGGCGGTCGCCGTCGAGCCGCAGGGGGTGCACGCCGGCCCCACCCGACCCGCCGATCAGGGCGGAGCCGGCCAATTCCGCGACCCACCCGTCCTCGTGCACACGGGGCCAGTCTTCCGGCGGCACCGCGGGCCACAGCTGCGTGCGCTCGTCGTCGGGTCCCACCGGCACCCCACCGAGGTCGAGGCACACCGATCCGCCCCGCACGGCCCGCACGGTCAGTGCCACCGCGAGCGCGTGGGTCTCGCGCTCCTCCCCGGTCAGCCGGGTCAGTCCGCGGGCGATGTGGACGTCGGCGGCGGTGATCTCGCCCGTCTCGTTCAAGGCGGCGAGCAGCCCGCTCAGGCCCCGGACCCGTGCCGGGTCCCACTCCCCCAGCCGGTCGACGCCGGTCGCCTCGAGTGCAAGCGCGCTGCTCATGCGGCTCCTCCGTCCAACACGTTCGACAGGTCGGTCACGAGCCCGGCGGGCGGCGCCCACGAGAACACCCCGGCCGGATGCCCGGACGTGATCGGGGTGGCCGGGCCGGCCATGCCCCGCACGTACAGGTAGAGGACACCGCCGAGGTGCTCGGCCGGATCGTAGCCCGGCAGCCGCCACCGCAGGTACCGGTGCAGTGCGACCGAGTACAGCAGGGCCTGCAGCGGGTAGGACGAACCGCGCATCGCCGCGTCGAGCTGGGCGGGGCCGTAGTGCGCGCTCGTGAGCAGCTCGTCGAGCGGGCCGAGCCAGTTGGTCTTGTAGTCGGCCACGAAGAACCGCCCGCCGCGCCGGAACACGACGTCGATCGAGCCGGTGAGATAACCGCGCAGGGACGTCGCCCGGTAGCCAGGTCCGTCGAGTTCGCCGGCGTAGGCGGCCAGCGGGTCCTCGGCGCCGAGGTGGCGGCGCAGCGCCGGCGCGAGGTCGCCCAGCGTCACGGGGCCGGCCGCCCCCGCGGTGTCACCGGTGCGCGCGCGTGCCCGGTCACCGCCGTCGAGGGGGAGCTCGAAGTCGAGCTCGTGGAGCCGCTCCGACCGGGGCACATCGGCGAGCGTGGCCGCCGGATCCACGAGCGGGCCGAGCGGCGTGCGCACGACCGCCTCGAGAGCGGTGACGAGCACCTCCCGGTCGACCTGCTCGGGCCAGTACGTGAGCTGTTCGCCCACGAGTTCGCCGATCCGGCCGCGCAGATCGTCGCCGGCGGCGACCGGATCGAGGTGTTCGAGCACCCCGTGCACGAGCGACCCGAAGCGGGCACCACGGGGCAGGGACGCCATGGGCGAGGGGAGGACGTCGCCCGGTCCGGCCGGATCCGCGACCGCTGTGCCGTCCATGCCGTCCATGCCGTCGGGGCCGTCCATGTCGTCCATGTCGTCGGGGCCGTCGGTGCCATCGGGGCCGTGGCCGCCGGTTCCCGGCTCGATCTGGATCTCCTGCTCGTCGGCGCGCAGGTCGTACCCCGGTTCACCGCCCGGTTCCGACCAGTCGCGGTCCTCGGCGGCGGCGCTCAGCGCCGTGTAGGAGGTGCGTCGCCATTGCAGGTCGATCCGGCGGTTCCACGAGCGCGCGCCGGTGAGTGCCTGCGCGCTCGGGGTTCCCGGTCTCGGCAGGTCCGCGATCCGGGCCTCCTCGAGGTGCACCTGGGCGCCCCAGCGCTCGGCGGCCTCGGCGAGCGGGTCGGCGGGCAGCGGCGCGGTCGCCGCGATCGGGCCGTCGCCGCTGCCCCGGGCGAAGAGGAGCCGGTGCAGGGGCGAGGCCGGGGTGCGTTCGAGCGAGGGCATCCACCAGGCCACGAGGTGTGAACGGGCGCGGGTGGCGGCGACATAGAGCAGCCGGAGCGCCTGCCCGGCGTCCTCGGCCCGGGCGAGGTCGCGGTGCTCCGGGCTCGGGGTGCCGCCGACGTCGAGGCAGCGCCGGCCGGTCGCGTCGTGGAAGAGGAGGAGGTCGTTCTCCGCCCCGAACGTCTCCGCGAGCGTGGGCAGGTAGACGAACGGGAACTCCAGGCCCTTGGAACCGTGGACGGTGAGGATGTGCACCGCACTGTCGTCGGTGTCGAGGCGGCGCAGGTCCTCCCCCTCCGGGGCCGCCATGCGCTCGCGCAGCCAGTGCACGAGCGCGATCACCCCGGCCTCGGGCACCCGGCGGGTGCGATCGTGCAGCAGTTCGGCCAGGTGCCGCAGGTCGGTCAGGAGCCGCTGCCCTCCGCTGCGGCGCAGCACCCGGTCGCTCACCCCGCCGCGACCCCAGCCCTGGGCGGTCTCGAACACGGCGGCGACGCCGTGGCGGCGGAGGAGGTCGCCCCAGTCCCGCAGCCGTTCGGCGACCTCGTCGGTCAGTTCCTCGCCCCGCCGGTCGAGCTCAGCGGCCGTGTGGCCGAAGAAGGGGGTGAGGGCCACGGCCCGGACCCGCCGCGAACTCGAGGGCAGCTCGATCGACTCGAGGAGGGTGAGCCAGTCGCCGGCGGCGGCGGTGGCGAAGACGGAGCCGGCGGAGGCGATGACCGAATGCACCCCGCCGGCCGCGAGCGCCTCCTGCACCCGCTCGGCCTGGAAGTTCGTGGTGCACAGCACCGCGACGTCGCCGGCGCGCACGGGCCGCTCGATCTCCCGGTCCCGATCCGGATCACGTTCCCGCACCTGGGCGGAGGAGGTGAGCAGCCGCGCGATGTCCGCGGTGAGGTCCTGGTAGATCCGGGCGCGCAGCCCGGAGAGGTAGACCCCGCGCCGGGCGCTGCCGGGCAGGCCGCTCGGGTCGACCATACGCAGCCGCACGGGCGCGGGCGCGGGCACGCCCGACGTGCGCCCACCCGTGCGGCCGGCGTCGACGGGGGTGACCCGGATCCGGGGATCGCCCAGCTCGGCACCCCCGAAGAGGCCCTGGAGGGCCTCGTGCAGGTGCTGGTCGCCGCGGTGGTTCCGGGAGAGCGTGAGGCGGCGGTCGGCGTGACCGGCGGCCTCGAGGTAGGTGGCCACGTCGCCGCCGCGGAAGGCGTAGATCGCCTGCTTCGGGTCGCCGATGAGGATCATGTCGGAGGAGCCGTGGAACGCCTCGCGCAGGATGTGCCACTGCAGCGGGTCGGTGTCCTGGAACTCGTCGACGAGCACGACCTTCCACCGGTCCGAGAGCCTCGCCCGCGCCGCGGGTGAGGCGAGCGATCGGGCGGCGTGGGCGAGCATGTCGTCGTAGGTGAGCACGCCCGTACGTTCCTTGCGGCGGGCGAGTTCGGTTCGCACGTGCTCGGCGAACCGCACCCGTTGCCCCGCGGCGGAGCGCGGGTCGCAATCCTGCGGCTCGAGGTGGGCGATGGGGTCCCTCACCACGGCCCGGGCGATCTCCTGGGCCTCGGAGAGGGTGAGCTGGGGTGGATGCGGGAAGTGCGCGTAGGCCGAGACGTACAGGTCGCTGACGGTCTCGGCCAGCAGGTCGTCGACCGATTCGACCGCCGTGAGTCCCGCGGTGGCGTCGCCGGCGACGCCGAGGCCGTCGCGCACGGCGAGGGAGAACTGGTGGATCGTGGCGATCGTGGCCGCGTCGATCTCCGACAGGGCGTGACGCAGCCGCCGGTGCCGGAGGCGGAGCTCGGCTCCGGGAAGTCCCGGACCGGCCAGGAGCTGGTCGACCTCGTCCCACGGCCCCTCCGCGCCGGGCGCACTGGCCGCCGCGCCCGCGTCACCCGCCGTGCCGGCGACCGCGGCGGCGAGGAGCCGTTCGGTGCGCACGAGCCGCTCGCGCACCCGGGAGCGGAGTTCCTGGCTGGCCGCGCGGCCGAAGGTGACCACGAGCAGGTCGGCGAGCCGGTGGGTCCCCTCCGTCACGAACCGGGCGACGAGGGCGGCGATCGTCCAGGTCTTCCCGGTCCCCGCGCTCGCCTCGAGCACGGTGGTGCCGCGCGGGATCGGGGCGGTGATCTCGAATCGCTCGGGCATGTCAGCCTCTCCTCTCGGCCAGCAGGAGCGCCTGCCACAGCCGCAGCGCGTATTGGCCCAGCCGGCTGGGCACACCCGAGAACCAGGTCTCGCCCAGGTCGGTTCGCACCTGCTGCTCGAGGAGCGCGCCGGTGGACAGCTCGCCCCAGACGAGCCGGTGATAGGGGTCCTCGTTCTCGCCTGGGACCGGGGACTTGAAGCCGCGTTCCCACTGCTTCTTGGCCGCCTCGCGTTGCCGGTGGCCGTTGCCCCCGGGATCGGCGTGCGCGAGGGCCCAGGCGTGGCTCGTCCTGATCGGCAGCGGGAGCGGCTCGGTCAGGCCGCGGTCGCGGATGTCGACGAGGACGGCGAGTTCCCGGGCCGCATCCCGCGCGGGCAGGGGGCCGAGGACGACGTGGCGGGCGCCGCGCCCGTAGCGCGCGATGACGTGCGCGCGCCAGGCGCGCTCCGGGTGGGAGACCTGCACCGCGAGGAGGTCGATCCAGGCCGCGAGCCGGTGCTTCGGCCCGAGGGACGAGTAGTGGATGCGCACCAGGTCGCTGCCACGCACGCCCTGCACCTGGCCGATGAGGCGGCGCGCGCCCGGGGTGGCCGGGTCGAGGGGAACGTCGCAGTCGACGGGCTCGGCACCCGCGGCGCGCAGCTGCTCACTCACGCCGAGCAGGCGGCCGACGCGGGCGGCGATCACCTCGAGCTCACGGCGGCCGAGCTCCGCCGGGGGCAGCTCCCCGCGGAGCCGCTCGGCCGCGAGCAGCACGTCCGGGTCGGCGCCGGCGAGCGCCCGCTGCAGGAGCCGGTCCCCGATCTGCCAGCCCACGAGGCCCCGCGCGTCCAGGGGGATGTCGTCGGCGATCGGCTCGTGGTCGGCCGAGACGCCCACGTCGAGCCGGTCGCGCACGAAGCCGCGCACCGGGTGCACGAAGTAGCCCTGGAGGTCGGCGAGGAGGACGTCGGCCGGTGGCGGCGGCGGGAGCGGATGAGCGAGGAAGGACTCGGCGGTGATGAGGTCGCCCGACCGGGCGGCGGCGGCAGCGGCGGCCGCCCGGTCGAAGCTGACCAGGGCGGTCCCCGGCGTGAAATAGCGGGCATCGAAGGGTTGCAACGGCTCCTCGACGTGGACGCGCCGGCGGCCCTCTCCCGGCGCCGTCGCCTCGAGCACGTCGAGGAGTTCGGCGACGGGTACCGCCGGTTGCAGCCGCGCACCGCGGTACTGGTCGGCCCCCGAGTAGGTGATCACGAGGGTGTCGGTGGCGGCCATGATGGCGTCGAGGAAGAGTTGGCGGTCCTCGGCGCGGACGTCGCGTTCACCGATGCGGGGCCGCGGGGCGAGCAGGTCGTCGCCGTCGAGGCGGCCGGCGCGCGGGAAGGTGCCGTCGTCCATGCCCAGGAGGCAGACGACGCGGTGGGGTACGCCGCGCAGGGGGCCGAGGGGGGCGACCGTGAGGGATCCGGTGCGGACCCCGCCCGGGCCACCGCGGCTGCGCTGCGGATCCGTCAGGCCGCGCAGGATGCCGCGGACGTCGGCGATTCCGGCCGGGGCATCGGCGAGTCCGTCGCTCCCGGCCATCCGGGTCAGGTCGGCGTCGGCCTGGGCCGCGAGCCATTCCTCGTCGGGGCCGACCGCACCGAGGCCGTGCGTGGCCTCGAGCAGCGCCGCCGACCAGTCCGCCAGGGTCGTGGCCGCGCGGAGGGCCGCGACCACGGACCGGAGTCGATGGGTCGCCTCGGCGAACCGGCCCGCGAGGTCGATGGCGCCGCTGGGTACGTTGTCGACCGGGAGCACGTTGCCCAGGGACCGGCCGTCCTCGGCCATGGCGGCACCGAGGAGGAGCGAGCGCAGGCCCATCGTCAGGGTGTTGTGGGGCAGGTCGACGCCGAAGTCGGCGCGGTCGGCGCGATCGAGTCCCCAGCGGATGCCGGCCTCGCCCACCCACGTGGTGAGGGTGGCCAGGTCGTCGTCGGTGAGGCGGAAGCGGCGGCGCACCACGTCCCGGCCGAGCAGGTCGAGCAGGTCGCTCGCGCGGATGCGCCCGGCGGTGAGCTCCACGAGGGTCAGCGCGAGCTGCACGAGCGGGTTGACCCGCCCGCGGGTGGCGATGCCGACCCGAAAGCCGTGGGCCGGATGGACCGGGCCGGTCGCCTCGGTCATCCCGAACGCCGCCTGGATGGCCGGGCCGTAGGTGTCGAGGTCGGGGCACATGATCACCACGTCCCGCGGTTCCAGGGTGGGGTCGTCGGCGAACAGGCCCGTGAGGATCTCGCGCAGTGCCTCGACCTGCCGGGTCGGGCCGTGGCAGGCGTGCACCTGCACGGACCGGTCGCCGGGCTCGAGCCTGCGGCCGGTGGGCGCGGGCGGGCGGTCGGCGGCCAGGTCGGCCTGGAGCCGGCCGAGCAGGTTCGCCGGGCGGGCCACCGGTGGGGCCACGTCGGTCGCCGCGCGCTCGAGGAGGGGGGCGAGGGTGAGTTGGAGCTCGCGCAGTTCGCGGCCCAGGCTCACGAGCAGCGGGTGCCGGGCGATCGTGTCGGAGTCGTCGTCTGCTCGGGCGGGGCGCAGGGCCGGGTCGGCGGCGGGGTCGGCGGGAGCCGCCGCGAGTTCGTTCCACAGCCGCGGCGAGGGGTGGCACAGCCACAGGTGCACCTCGCTCACGTCGGCGACGGCGGCCAGGACCTCGACGTCGGCGGGGCTCAGCCGAGCGGGCACGACGATATTCAGGCGGCGCGGAATCGCGACGCCCGCGCCCTCGAGGAGGTCCGCTCGGCCGCCGGTGCGCGGATCCGCACCGAGGCGAGCGGTGAGGCGGCGGTACAGCTCGGCCTGCCAGCGTTCCGTGGCCTCGGCGTGCGGGCCCCGCGCCCCGCGCCCGCCGCCGGCGTGGCCCGCGAGCCACCCCCGGACGAGTTCGGGGCGCTCGTCCGCGTACGACCACAGGAGCCCGGCCACGCGCCGGGCCACCGAATAGCGCCGGTCGCGCCGCGCCGCGGGCGTGAGCACGGGAACTCCCAGCCCACCCAGCCCAGCAATCCCATCGAGCCCAGCCTCGTCGCCGGGATCGGGCCGCCCCGTGGCGGCCCACGGTGCGGGTGGTTCCGCCCGGGCACCGATGTGCCAGGCGACGGGCGCGGCCCAGTCCTCCTCGGCGGCGGCGTCGATCTCCGCGAGCACGTGCCAGGCGAGCCGGTCGGGCCGCCACGGGTCCTCGTCGTCGCGGCCGGTGACCAGCCGGGTGAGCGACCGGGGCGAGGTGAACTCGAGACCCGCGCAGACGCCGTCCCCACGCCGTGACGGGCCCTGGGCGCCCGCCCCCAGCCGGTGCGAGAGCCGCTGCGCCAGCCATCGACCCAGGGCGGGGCTGGGCACCACGACCGGTTCGAGTTCGAACACGTCGCCGGGATCGGCCGCGAGCAGCTCGCCGAGGCCGTCGGCGAGGGCGTCGAGGCGGTCGGCGCGATGAACGGAGATACTCACGTCCACGAATGTATCTGCCGGGACCGACACCCGAGCCTCCACCCGGGCCGACATCCGGGCCGACATCCGAGCCGGCCCCACCGGGCCCCGCGCCGACGCGCCGCCTCAGGAACCGCTGGGTACGTGCTCCCGGGTGGGTGCGGCCATCGGGGTGCGCACCATGAGCACCGTGTTCACGGCCATGCTCAGCCGCCAGATCCCGCCGGCGTTGTCCCCGCCCGCCAGATCGAATCGGCCCGGCTGCTCCGTGAGCACGCGCACGTCGGTGAAGCCGTACCGGCGCCCGATCTGGGCCACCAGGTCCCCCACGCTGCGCCACGCAGGCGGCGGATACGTGCCCTCGAACTGCCGGCTCACGAGCCCGACGGCCTCGCGGCCCGACGCGTCGTAGCTGCGGGGCTCGCGGGAGTCGGCGCAGTCGTGCCATTCCTGCGGGCCGAACTGCCGGTCGAGCGCGGCGATCATCTCCGCGCGCATCCGCCGGCAGTGCGCGAGCGCCTCGGGCAGGGTGGGCGTCGACGGGTCCATGGTTGCCCTCACATTCCCAGCGGCAGAGCCGGCCGCGGCGCCTGAACATCACCCACGTGGCACTCCTTCGCTGTGACGAGCACCCTAGGCTGGGTGAGGCGGGGCGACCAGAGGCAGAACTACCCATCGACACCCGAGCGCCCGCGGGGGAACGGCCGGAGACCATGACCGAGATCATCGCCCATCGCGGCAATTCGCAGGTGGCGCCGCCGAACACGCCCGCGGCGCTCGAGGCCGCCTGGCGGGTCGGCGCCGACGCCGTCGAGATCGACCTCCAGCAGCTCGCCGACGGCACCGCGGTGGTCATGCACGACGAGACCGTCGACGCGACGACCGACGGCACCGGTCCCCTCGCCGCGTTCGATGTCGCGGGCCTGGCCGCCCTCGACGCGGGTTCCTGGTTCTCCCCGGCGTTCGCCGGGCAACGCGTGCCGCTGTTCACCGACGTGCTCGACTTCCTCACCGCGCGGCCCGGCATCGACCTGCTGCTCGAGATCAAGGGCGACTGGGAGGCGGAGGCGCTGAGCGTCGTCCTCGCGGGGACACGGGAGGCGGGCCTGGCGGGCCGGGTGCGGGTGCAGAGCTTCTCGGTGCCCACCCTCACGCGGTGCCGCGAGCTCGCCCCGGAGCTGCGGCGCGAGCTGCTCGTGCACGAGCTGCCGGCGGACCTGGGCACGGCCCGGGAGCTCGCGGCCGGCGGGATCAACCCGCGCGGCTCGGCACTCGCGGGCGACCCGGCCTTCGTGGCGCGGGCGCACGCGGCGGGGCTGCGGGTGAGCGTGTGGACCCTCGACGAGCCCGAGCAGTGGCGACGCGCGCTCGCAGCCGGGGTGGACGCGATCATCACGAATCGCCCCGAGCTGCTCGCGGGCCTCCTCGCCGGCCGAGCAGGCTGAGTGGGCTGAGTGCGCCGAGTGGGCCGAGTGGGCCGAACAAGCTGAGCCTGGCAACGAACCGCAACCGTTCGCTTCCGGGCGCGGCCTCGGGGGAGGATGACCGCGCCCAGGTCCGGGCCCGATCCCGGGCGGCGCGGCCGGGCTTCACGAGTTCGAGGGAGCAGCGGTGACGGTTCGATCCGGTCCCGGTACGGGAGCGACGAGCACAGGGTCGACGGGGGCGACGGGGCCGAGGCCCGGCGGCGGGTCGCCGACGAGCGGCGTCACCCGCGCGATGGGGCCCGGGATCGCGACGGCCGTGGCGATCGTCGCGGTGGGCATGTCGCTGCGCTCGCCGATCACCTCGATCGCCGCGGTGCTGCCGGAGTTGCGGGCCGATATCCAGTTGACGGCCACGATGGCCGGCCTGCTGGCCTCGCTGCCGGTCGTCTGCTTCGGCCTGGCGGCGACGTTCGCGGCCGGGGCGACGCGCCGGTTCGGGATCAACCGGGTGCTCGTGACGAGCCTGCTGCTGTTGGCGGTGCTCGTGGCCGTGCGGCCGTTCGGTCCGGCCTGGTGGGTGCTCGCGACCTCCGCCGGCATCGGGGTCGCGATCACCGCCGGGAACGTGCTCAACCCCACCGTGGTGCGGCGGGACTTCCCGAGGCGGCAGGGACCGATGATCGCCGTGTCCACGGCGGCCCTCACGGCGAGCGCGGCCGTGGCGGCGGCGCTCACCGTGCCGCTGGCGATGTGGATCGGCTGGCGGTGGGCGCTGGCCGTCTGGGCCCTGCCCATCCTCGCCGCCGCCTGCTTCTACCTCCTCAAGGCCGGCCCGGAGGAGGTACTGCCCGATGGCCCACCGCCGCGAGCACATGCATGGCGCATGCCCGCGGCCTGGGTGCTCGCGGTGTTCTTCGGCCTGCACTCGGGGCTGTTCTATGCGAATACCGCCTGGATGCCCACCTATCTTCCGGCCCTCGCCGGCCTGAGCGAGGCCCAGGCCGGGGTGGCGGCCTCGATCTTCCAACTCGTGGGTATCGGCGGCGCACTGAGTCTGCCGGTGCTTACCGCTCGGCTCACGGGCGGTCGACGATTCCTCGCACTCGGGTGCACGCTCACCTGGGTCGTGTTCACGCTCGGGCTGCTGCTCGCGCCCGGGGCGTACATCGCGTGGATGATCATCGGCGGCTTCGGTCAGGGCGGAGTCATGGCGATGCTGCTCGCGCTCATCACGCTCCGTTCCCCCGACGTGAACACCGTGCGGGAGGTCTCCGGGATGACCCAGACCGTCGGCTACCTCATCTCGGCCCTCGCGCCCACGGTCGCCGGGTCGCTCGTCGAGCTCACCGGCGGCTGGACCGCCTCGCTCGTGCTCTTCCTCGGCATGGGCACCGCGATCACGCTGCTCTCGCCGATCGTGGCCTCGCGCCACCGACTCGAGGTGCGCCGGGAGCCGGCCGACCGTGGGGTCCTCCGCGGCAGCTGATCGCCGAAGCTCACGGGGCGCGTCATAGCAGATCCCGGAGTCACGGACGCGCGCGGGCCGATTCGTCTCACGGGCAGGCCGTCGTCTCACCCCGTGATCGTTCCCGATCGCCCCGTCGACGGCCGCGGTGGCCGGCCGTAGCGTCGAATCCGCGACGAGCCGGGCCCCCGCCGATGACCAACGGGAGGACCTCGGCGACGCGAGCTGCGCCGTCCGCACGCTTGTTCCCCCCGACCACGAAAGGCCTCTCGCCATGCCCACCCCGGCCAGCACCGCCAGCCCGACCAATACGGTCCCACCCAAGCGGCGCCTCAGACTGCCCTCCTTCGGCACGCAGATCCTCCTCGGCCTGGCGTTCGGGCTGCTGCTCGGCTGGGCGGCCCTGGCGATCGGCCCGACGGTCGACGCGGCGGGCGAGGCAGCCGACAACTGGCTCCTCGTTGCGCTCAGCACCATCGGTTCGACGTTCGTGACGCTGCTCAAGGCCCTCGTGCCGCCGCTGATCTTCACGGCGATCGTGGCCTCGATCGCGAACCTGGGCAAGCTCACGAACGCCGCCCGACTCGCGGGGCAGACCCTGCTGTGGTTCGGGATCACGGCGGCGGCGTCGGTGGCGATCGGCATCGGGCTCGGCCTCGTGTTCCAGCCGGGTCATCACACGTCGGTGACCGAGGCCGCGGCCGAGGACCCGGGCCGCTCCGGCTCGTGGCTCGACTTCCTGAACGGGCTCGTCCCCTCGAACTTCCTCGGCCTGAGCGTCAACGGCGACCGGGTGAACTTCGCGGCGCTGCAGATCGTGGTCATCGCGCTCGTCGTGGGCATCGCCGCCCTGCGCACGGGAAAGAAGGCCAAGCCGTTCCTCGACTTCAACGCCTCCGCGCTGGCCGTCGTGCAGACCGTGCTGTGGTGGATCATCCGGCTCGCCCCGCTCGGCACGCTCGGCCTCATCGGCAACGCGATCGCCCGCTACGGCTGGGAGCTGCTGCCGCAGCTGGGCACGTTCGCCATCGCGATCTACGTCGGCCTCGCGCTCGTGGTGTTCGTGGTCTACCCGATCGTGCTGCGGGCCAACGGCCTCTCGATCCGTCAGTACTTCAAGGGTGCCTGGCCCGCGATCCAGCTCGGGTTCGTCTCGCGCTCCTCGCTCGGCACCATGCCCGTGACCCAGCGGGTGATCGAGCGGAACTTCGGCGTGCCGCGCGCCTACGCCTCCTTCGCCTCCCCGTTCGGCGCCACGACCAAGATGGACGGCTGCGCCGCCATCTACCCGGCGATCGCGGCGATCTTCGTGGCGCAGTTCTACGGGATCGACCTCGGCGTGACCGACTTCGTGCTCATCGCGTTCGTCTCGGTCGTCGGTTCGGCCGCGACCGCGGGCCTGACCGGCGCGCTCGTCATGCTCACCCTGACGCTCTCGACCCTCGGGCTGCCGCTCGCCGGCGTCGGGCTGCTGCTCGCGATCGACCCGATCCTCGACATGGGCCGCACGGCCGTGAACGTGGCCGGGCAGGCGCTCGTTCCGGCCATCGTGGCCAAGCGCGAGGGCATCCTCGACCAGGAGGTCTACGACAGCCCGTCCCAGGCGATCCTCCTGGCCGACGTCACCGCCGAGGAGGAGGCCGAGCTCGAGGCCGACGCGGCCGCCGAGGCCGACGCGGCCGACGAGCGGGAACTGCAGCAGGTCTGACCCCGCGCCGGTGGCGGCTGCCCGCTCGAGTGGGCAGCCGCTACCGGCGGCGCGCGCGCCGCGCCAGCAGGCCTGCGACCGCGACCGCCCCGGCCCCCGCTGCGACCGCGCGGCGGTTCATCGTCAGCCACAGCCACGGGTCGCGGGCATGCGCGGTGGCATCGAATGCACCGTGGGAGCCGCGGTCGACCTCGTCGTCCTCGGGCTCGAACACGTTCGATCCCCACCGCGGCAACTCCTCATCGGCCTGCTGGGAGGCGATCCCGGTCCGGCCGAGGTAGCGGTCGAGCAGGCCGGGGATGAGCCGCTCGGCGAGGATCGTGTAGGCGGTGGAGAACCCCACCCACAGGTTGCGGCGCGGATGCCCGGCCAGGAACACGATTCCCCGGCCGGCGAGCTCGGGTTGGAACACCGGCGCCACGGGCATCGGGTGGCCGGCCATCCGGTTGAGGTTCCAGTTGAACTGCGACGTGTTGAGCCCCGGCAACTGCACCATGCACAGCTGCACGCCGCTGCCCTCGGCGAGGAGCTCGGTGCGCACGGACTGCGTGTAGCCCACCACGGCGTGCTTCGCCCCGCAGTAGGCCGATTGCAGCGGGATCGAGCGGTAGGCGAGGGCCGAGCCCACGTTGATGACGACCCCGCGGTCCCGCGGCCGCATGTGCTCGAGCGCCGCCTGGGTGCCGTACACCTGGCCGAAGTAGCTCACCTCGGTCATCCGCCGGAACTCCTCGGGGGAGGTGTCCCACGAGCGTGCGAGCGAGCCGGCGAACGCGACGTTGACCCACACGTCGATCTCCCCGAGCTCGTCCTCGACCCGGCGGGCGGCGGACTCGACCGCCCCGTGGTCGGACACGTCGGTGGGCAGGCCGAGCGCCCGCCCGCCCCGGGCCTCGACGTCGGCGACCGCCCCCGCCAGCCCCGCCCGACCGCGGGCGAGCACGGCGACGTCGTAGCCCGCCGCCGCGAACTCCCGGACGGCGGCCCGCCCGACCCCCGCAGTCCCGCCGGTCACCACCGCGATCCTCCGTGCGTCCATCTCATCCTCCTGCTCTCCTGCTCTACCGGTTCGGTCTCCCGTGCCCCGAGGGTCGCTCACCCGGTCCGGAACCGTTCGGCGTCGGCGGATCGCAGCTCCAGCCCGTTGCCCGCCCGCCCCTGGTCGGGCACCAACGCGCCGCCCCGGGGCTCGAGCACGCCGTCGAAGAGCAGGGCCTCGATGCGCACGTGGTCGTGGAAATACTCGAGGTGTCGCAGGTTCACCGCGGCCGCCGCCACGTGCGCGTGCAACTGCGGTGCGCAGTGGCCGGACACCTGCAGGTTGTACGCCGCCGCGAGCGCCGCGATCCGCAGCCACTCGGTGATCCCACCGCACCGGGTGACGTCGATCTGCACGCAGTCGACCACGTCCACCAGGGGGCGGAAATACGCCAGGTCGTACCCGTACTCCCCGGCGGCGACGTCCACGTCGACCCGGTCCCGCACGAGCGCCAGGCCCGCGTGGTCGTCGGAGGATACGGGCTCCTCGAACCAGGTCGCGCGCTCACCCGCGAGGGCCCGGCCGACCCGGATCGCCTGCTTGCGCCCGTAGGCGCCGTTCGCATCGACGTACAACTCCGCCGTCTCCCCGATCACCGCGCGCGCGAGAGCCACCCGGTGCAGGTCCCGGGCCACGCGCTCCCCCCGTGACTCGCCGATCTTGATCTTCACCCGCGGGATGCCCAGGGCGTGCACCCAGTGGTCGAGCTGGGCGCGCGTGCGGTGATCGTCGTACGTGGTGAAGCCGCCGCTGCCGTAGATCGGCACCGCCTCGTGCGCGCGCCCGAGCAGCCGGGCGAGCGAGACCCCGAGGAGCCGGGCCTTGAGGTCCCACAGGGCGGTGTCCACGGCGCTGATCGCACACGAGGCCAGGCCCGGCCGGCCCAGGTTGCGGATCGCCCGCACCATCGCCTCCCAGCTTCCCGGCACGTCGAACGCGTCCCGCCCCGCCAGCGCGGCGGCGAGCGGGCCGTCGACGATTCCCGCGCACGCCCCGGCGGCGTAGGTGTAGCCGGTGCCGACCTGCCCGCCGGCGCTCACCCGCACGAGCACGAGGGTCGTCGAGGACCACGCGAGCGTGCCGTCGGCCTCGGGCCCGTCGGTGGGAATCTCGTAGACCGAGGTCGCGACCTGCCCGATCCGCGGCGCGGCGTGCCCCGTCACGATCCGACCCCGGCGTGTGGACGACGCAGCTCGCCCCGGCGAGCGCCTCGCCGCGCGCTCGCACCGGGCCGGGTGCCCGTGAGCCGCTCGGCGAGCCGGGAGGCGAGCGCCATGATGGTCAGCGCCGGGTTGGCGGCGCCCTGGGTCGGCATGACCGACCCGTCGCAGACGAACACGTTCGGCACCCCCCAGATCCGGTGGTCGGAATCGATGACGCTCGCCGCCGGCGCCGCGCCCATGCGCGCCCCGCCGACGAGGTGGGCGAAGCGGTGCACCGTGAGCACGTCCTGGGCGCCGGCGGCCTGGAGGATCTCGGTGATGACCCGGGTGGAGTAGGCGTTGTTGCGCCGGTCGTTCTCACCGAGGGAATGGTCGAACCGGGCCACGGGCAGGCCGCGCCGATCCACCTCCTCGGCCAGGGTGACCCGGTTGTCCGGATGCGGCAGCAGCTCGTTCAACACCCCGATGGTCGCCCAGTGGTTGTAGTCGCGCATGTACTCCCGCAGCGCCCGGCCCCAGTGCCCGTCGGCGAGCACGTGCTCGGCCCAGCCGATCGGCAGCGGGCCCACGGTCTGGATGGAGAAGCCGCGGGCGAAGTCCCGGGCCGGGTCGGTCTCGTAGAACTGCTCGGAGGAGACCTCCGGCGGCGGCGCCTTGTACTGGCGGATCTCGTGGTCGAATCGGCCCGCGGTCTGGGCCGCCCCCTGGACCATGACGTAGCGGCCCACCTGGTCCTCGTTGTTGCCGAGCCCGTTCGGATGACGGCGGGACGTCGAGGCGAGCAACAGCCGCGGGGTCTCGATCGAGTAGCCGGCCACGGCGACCGCGGCCGCGCGCTGCAGGTGCACGGTGTCGTCGTCGCCCGAGAAGTAGGCGACCCCGATCGCGGCGCCGGTCGAATCGTCGATCTCCACCCGGGCGGCCATCGAGTCGGCGCGGATCTCCACGCCGTGGTCGAGCGCGTCCGGCAGGTGGGTGACGTACGGGCTGGCCTTGGCGTTCACCTTGCAGCCCTGCAGGCAATAGCCGCGGTAGATGCAGTGGGGCCGGTTGCCGAACGTGCCGTTGACGATCCCGACGGGGCCGACCCGCATCTCGATCCCGAGCTTCTCCGCGCCGCGCCAGAGCACGGCGGCCTGCTCGGAGATCGGGTGCGGGGAGGAGGGGTAGGTGTGCGGCTCGCCCCAGGGCCAGTTCTGGCCGGCGACGGGCAGCTCCCGTTCGAGCAGCTCGTAGTGGGCCCGCAGGTCGCCGTATCCGATCGGCCAGTCGGCGCCCACACCGTCGGTCGAGTGGGTGCGGAAGTCGGAGGGGTGGAACCGGGGGGTGTAGCCGGCGTAGTGCACCATCGAGCCGCCGACCCCGCGCCCGGAGTTGTTCTTGCCGAGCGCGACGGGATCGGTGCCGCCGATCACGCGCGGCTCGTTCCAGTACAGGTGGTGGGAGCCGGCCTCGTCGGAGACCCAGTCCTCGTCCGGATGCCAGAACGGCCCGGCCTCGAGGACGACCACGCGCCAGCCCGCCCGCGCGAGCCGCTGGGCGAGCACGGAGCCGCCCGCCCCGGCGCCGACGACCACGAGGTCGACCTCGTCCTCGTCGCGGTAGCGGGCCATCGTGTCCTCGCCCGGGAGCTGGCGGGAGTGCACGTCGAGCAGGAAGCGCGAGTCGTTTTCCGCGGGTCCGACCGACCCCTTGAGCAGCGTCACAGCCCCTCCTCCTCACTCGTGCGCACCGGGTCCTCGGCGGTGGCGGCCACCGCCTCGTCGGGCTCGCGCACGCTCACCGGCCCGAGCCGCATGTATCCGCGCGGGTAGGCCGGCCCGCCGAAGCCGATCTCGTTCCATGCCCAGGGGTGCCCGTAGAAGAGGCCGAGCACGGCGCTCATGCACAGGGTCCACACGTTCGGCACGTCGAGCCTGCCCCAGGGGCCGCCGGTGAGGATCCCATCCGGGTCGCCGGCCGCGAGCGCGTCGAGCAGCTCGCGCCGGCAGGGCCAGTCGGCGCGGGCGTACTCGCTCGCGTCGAAACGCTGCCGGGCGGTGTGGTCGAGGCCGCCGAGCAGGAGCCGCCAGGCGAGCCGGTCGCCCGGCATATCGGCGTAGCGGTAGCCCTCGGTCGTGCCCGCCGCGAGGCGAGCATCGATCCCCTCGGCCACCGGCACGCGGGGCTCGGTGTCCTGCGCGAGCACGTCGTCGCAGAACCGGCGGAGCGTGCGCTCCTCGGCCTCGTTGAACACTCGCAGCGGCTCCGGGTCGGCGAGCCGCGCGAGCACGACCGCGCGCGTGGCCGCATCCCACGTGTCGGCCGAGTCGAGCACGTCGTAGTCGGGGTAGCGCCCGATCATCTGCGGGGTGGTGCCGCGGCGCTGCCGCGGCAGCCAGTCCGGGTGCGGGGGCTGGCGATGCGGGCGCAGGTTCGGAAGGTGGCCCGGATCGGAGAAGTCGCGCATGTCAGCGTTCCCTGCGGAGCACGGCGGCGAGCACGCCCATGCCGCCGACCATGGCCATGAGGCCCGGGGCGGAGATGGGCGGCCCCGTGGGCACGTTGTAGGAGGCGAGTCGCCAGCCTCCGGGTTTGCGGGCGACGCCGCGGGCGTGGAAGTACTCCCCGAGGAGCCCGTCGATCGCGAAGACCGCGGACGCGATCGGCAGGGCCGTCTTCGCCCAGCGGCGGCTGTACACCCCGGCGATCCCGGCGATGACGACGGGCGGGGTGACGAGGATCGGGCTCCACATCCACTTGTTTCCGAAGCTCGCCTTGTAGTGCTCGAGGTAGATCTCCACGGCCGTGACCACGGCGGCCACCGCCGTGAGACCCGACAGGGAGCGTTCGAACCGGCCGTGTTCGATGTTGACGACCAGCCGGTCGAGGAGGTGTTCCACCTCGGGCACCGCGGCCTCGGCGCGGCGCCCGACGCCGCTGCGCCCTACGCCGCGCCCACCCGCGCCCGCCCGGGCGGGCCGCGTCGTCCATACGCTCATCCGACTCACCTCATCGCCTCGGCAGGATGCCCTCGGCGAACTCCCGGGCGGCGTTGACCGCGCCCGCCACGCCCTCCTTCGGGTCGGCGAGCACCGACGTGGTGAGCGCCTCGAACTGCGCGAACGTGATGTGCGGCGGGATCGGCGGCTCCTCCGGATCGGTCATGACGTCGACGATCACCGGCCGGTCGGCGGCGAAGGCCTCCTCGAAGGCGTCCGCGAGCTGGGCGGAGCGGTCGACCTTGATCCCCCGCAGCCCGATGAGCTCGGCGAATGCGGCGTAGGGCACGTACGGCAGGTCCTGGGAGGCGTCGAACTTCGGGTCCCCGGCCATCGCGCGCTGTTCCCACGTGACCTGGTTGAGATCCTCGTTGTTGAGCACCACGACGACCATCCGCGGATCGTCCCAGTCGCGGTAGTACTTCGCGGCCGTGATGAGCTCGGCCATGCCGCCCATCTGCATGGCACCGTCGCCGATCGTGCCCACGGCGACCCGATCGGGGTAGGCGAACTTGGCGGCGATCGTGTAGGCCATGCCGGGCACCATCGTGGCCAGGCTGCCGGACAGGGTGCCCTTCATCCCGGTCCGCATCCGGATGTGGCGGGCGTACCAGTTCGCGGCCGAGCCGGAGTCGGAGGAGAGCACGGCCCGGTCGGGCAGCTGCCGCGACAGTTCCGCGAAGACCGCCTGCGGGCGCACGCGGGGGCGGTCCCCGTCACGGTCGACGTCGGCGGGCTCCGCGCGGGAGTCCATCACCTTCCACCAGTCCTCGACGGCGGCGACGATCTTCTCCTGCCAGGACCGGTCCTCCTTGCGTTCGAGCAGGGGAAGGAGCTCGGCGAGGGTCTGTTTCGAATCGCCGAGGAGGGCCAGCTCCATCGGGTAGCGGATGGAGAGCATGCGCCCGGAGACGTCGATCTGGATGCCGCGCGCCTGGCCGATCGGCGGGAGGAACTCCGAGTACGGGAAGCCGGAGCCGACCATGAGGAGCGTGTCCGCACCCTGCATGAGATCCCAACTCGGCTTCGTGCCGAGCAGCCCGATCGAGCCGGTGACGTAGGGGACGTCATCGGGCACGACCGCCTTGCCGAGCAGCGCCTTGGCCACCCCCGCGCCGAGGGTGTCGGCGACCTGCATGACCTCCTCGGTTGCGTCGAGGGCCCCGGCGCCGACGAGCATGGCCACCCTGCGGCCGGAGTTGAGGATGTCCGCGGCCGGGGGGAGGAGCGTTCCGGCCTCCGGTCCCCGGCGCGGCCGGGCTCAGCCCGCGTGCCGACTGTCCGTGGCGAAGTCCTGGAGCAGCAGCCGGAACTCGGCGGGCGCGTTCGCGACCCGCACGTCGCCGTTGCTCATCCGCAGCTGCTTGCGCACGGTGTCGAGCACGGCGACCCCGGCCTCGTCGAGCACGTCGACGCCCGCGAGGTCGACCACGAGGGTCCGTCCCGCGCGGGCGGCGCGGAACAGCGTGTGCAGCACGTCGTTGCCGGTCGAGGCATCGACGCACCCGGCCAGGTGGACCCACTTCTCGGGTGCCCGGAACGTGTCGAACCGGAGCCGTCCGGACATCGGGCCGCGCGGGCCGCGTCGCCGCCTCGTCTCGAGCACGATCGGCGCCTCATGCTCGATCTCGGGAGACGGAATGCTCGACTCGGACCCGAGGCCTCGTCGGCGCGCCCGCAGCGCCGTGAGGATCGCCTGTTCCCGCTCGGACGGCTGGACCGAGGCGGGCCGCGGGACGCCGTTGTTGCGTCTGCGCGCCGCCTCCTCGATCCGCGCGAGCTCGGTGAGCAGCTCCCGGATCGTTGCCTTCGCGAGGTCGCCGTGAAAAATCCTCGGGGTCTGGTTCCATGCTTCGGTCATGACTCGTCCCGCCCTTGTCTTCCGCTGTGTCGACCGCGCGGCCTCCCCACCGCTTCCTCACCGGTTCCCCGCGGCTCCAAAGTCGACTCTGGTCGACGGCGCGGGCACCGGCCGGTCGTGATCGATGGCACCGACCTTAGGCCGCTCGGGCGGGCCTTTCGCCACCCCTAGGGGTGAGGCAGGGGTCGGGGAACCGTGCCGCGTGCTCCCCTCCCGCTCATGGGACGGCCACCCTAGGGTGAGGGGATGAAGCTCTGCCTGAGGGTGGCGATCGTCAACGACTACGAGATCGTGGTCCGGGGCGTCGCCGCGATGCTGCGTCCGTACCGGGACCGGGTGCGGATCGTGCACCTCGACCTCCCCACGGGCACCGGTGGCCCTCTCGTCACAGCGGGCAGAGCGGGCAGAGCGGGCAGAGCGGGCGTTCCGGGCCCCGCCGAGACGGCCGACCTCACCCTCTACGACACCTTCGGCGGTCACCAGGGTGACGTGGCGCGAGTGCGCGTGCTGGCCGCGGATCCGCGGGCGGGAAGGATCGTGGTCTATTCGTGGAACCTCGATCCCGTCCTCGTCTCGACCGCGATGAAGAACGGGGCGTGCGGCTACATCTCCAAGGGGCTTCCGGCGGCCCGGCTCGTGGCGGCGCTCGAGGCCGTGCGCGCCGAGCACACCGCCCTTTCCGAGGTGCCCGGCCACACGGCACTCTCCAAGCACACCGGGCACGCTGAGCGCACCGGACACGCTGAGCTTCCCGGGCACACCGGGCGGATGAGGCCGCGACCGCCGGGGGCGCCGGGGGTGCGCGCCGCCCAGATCGTCGACGGCGACTGGCCCGGCCGGGGCGACGGCCTGACCCAGCGGGAGGCCGAGGTGCTGGCGCTCATCGCCGAGGGGCTGACGAACGCGCAGATTGCGCAGCGGCTCCACGTCACCCCGAACTCGGTCAAGTCCTTCATCCGCAGCTGCTACCGGCGGATCGGCGCGACGAGTCGCGCGGGCGCGATCCTGTGGGCGATCGAGCACGGCTTCCGGCCCGGCCCGCCCGGGCCCTGAGGCCGACCTCGGCGGCCCCTCGGCGGCCCCTCAACGACGGAGCACGATCGCGGCCGACCTCGGCGGCAGCCGCACGGCCGCACGCGCGCCGTCGACCCATCCCCGGGCGCCCGCCGCCGTCGCGAACACGAGGTCGCACCCCGCGCCCGCGCCCAGGGGAACCGCGCGCGGCGCGGGCCCGAGGTTGGCCACCACGTCGAAGGCGCCCCGCCGGATCCGGATCCAGCGCTCCGCCTCGTCGAAGGCCACCTCGACCGCGCGCAGGTCGCCGTCGGCCAGGTCGGGTTCGCGCGCGCGCAGCGCGATGAGCTCCCGGTAGCAGGCGAGCATCGCCGCATGCGCGCCGTCCCCGCCACCCGCACTCTCGCCGGCCTCGGGGTCGGCCTCGGGTTCGGCCCAGTCGAGCACCGCGGAACGGTAGGCGGCCGGATCCTGCGGGTCGATCATCGCCGAGGTGTCCCAACCGTGCCGGTCGAACTCCGCGAGCCGGCCCGCGCCGGTGGCCCGGGCGAGCTCGGGCTCGGGATGGGAGGTGAAGAACGGCCACCGGGTCGAGGCCGCCCACTCCTGGCCCATCCACAGCATCGGGGTGAACGGGGAGGTGAGCAGCAGCACGGCGCCCACCCGCAGCAGGTCCGGCCCGATGAGCTCGGCCAGCCTGTCCCCCACGGCCCGGTTGCCCACCTGGTCGTGATTCTGCAGGCACACGACGAACCGCCACCCCGGCACGTGGTCGCGGTCGACGGGCCGGCCCCAGTCCCGCCCGCGGAAGGTGGAGTAGGTGCCGTCGTGCAGGAACGCGTGCGTGAGCACCTTCGCGAGCACGGACAGGTCGCCGAAGTCGCAGTAGTAGCCCTGCCGCTCGCCCGTGAGCGCCGAATGGAGGGCGTGGTGCACGTCGTCGTCCCACTGCGCCGCGAGCCCGTATCCGCCCGGGGCGCCGCCCTCCCCGCGCGGGGTGATCATGATCGGATCGTTCAGGTCGGACTCGGCGATGAGCGTGAGCGGGCGTCCGACCTCGGCCGCGAGCGCGTCGACCCGCTCCGACAGCTCCGCGAGGATGTGCACGTCGCTGTCGTCGTGGAGCGCGTGCACCGCGTCGAGGCGCAGCCCGTCGACGTGGAAGTCGCGCAGCCACATGAGCGCGTTCGCGCAGATGAACTCCCGCACGTTCGGGTCGGCGAGGTTGACGAGGTCGCCCCAGGTGCTGCGGCCCGTCGTGGTATAGGGGGCGAACTCGCCCCAGTAGTTCCCGCTCGGGCCGAAGTGGTTGTAGACGACGTCGAGCACGACGGCGAGCCCGCGGCCGTGGCAGGCGTCCACGAAGGCCTTGAAGCCGTCCGGCCCGCCGTAGGGCTCGTGCACGGCGTACCAGCCCACGCCGTCGTAGCCCCAGTTCCAGGTGCCGTTGAACGCGTTGACCGGCAGCACCTCGACGTGGGTGATGCCGAGGTCGACCAGGTGGTCGAGCCGGGTGATCGCGGAGGCGAACGTCGCCCCCGGCGTGAACGTTCCGATGTGAAGCTCATAGACGACGCCCCCCGCCAGTCCCGCGCCTCGCCAATCCCGATCGCCCCAGGCGTAGGCCCCCTGGTCGTAGACCCGGCTCGGCCCGTGCACACCCGCCGGCTGCCACCGGGAGGCGGGGTCCGGGCGGGGCTGCTCCGACTCCCCGAGGAGGAAGGCGTAGTCGGTTCCGGGCGGCAGCGCGGGGCCGTGCCACCGGCCGCCCGGCGCGGGGGTCAGCTCCTGCGCGGTCGAGTGGTCGAGGCGGCCGCCGGTGCCCGTGACCAGCCGGACGCCGGCGGCCCGCGGCGCCCAGAGATCGATCCAGACCTGCTCAGTCATCGCCGCGACCCGGTCGTGGCCGCCGACCCCGTCATGACTGTCAGAGCCGTCAGAGCCGTCAAGGCCATCGGAACCGTCATAACCGTCAGAACCGTCATTGCCGTCATTGCCCTCACTGAGCTTCCTCCTCCTCGTCCCGGACCAGGAGCGCCACCGGGTAGCGCGCGAGCAGATCCGCCACGGCGGTGGGGCCCCCGTGGCGGGCGCCCGTGAGCACGTCGATCCCGGCGGGCAGGTCGACGCGGGTCTCCCGCCAGCCGCCGGCGCGTTCGAGCCCGGCGGGAAGGCGGGTGGCCAGGGTGATCGCCCCGCCCCGGTCGAAGGCGAGCAGGTGAGCCGTCGCCGGTCCCGTGGCGGCGAGCGGGGCGTACCGGGCGAACAGCTCGGGCCGGTCGCGCCGCAGCCGCAGCGCCCGGGAGACGACCCACGCCTTCGCCGCCCCGGTGCCGTCGATCGGTGGCGTGCGGCCGGCCTCGGCGGCGCGGTCGAGGCGCTCGATCAGGTCGGCGCGGGCGGCGAAGTCCACCGGGCGGCGATTGTCGGGGTCGACGAGGGAGTCATCCCACAGCTCGGTGCCCTGATACACGTCCGGGATGCCGGGCATCGTCAGTTGCACGAGCTTCTGCGCCAGGGAGTTCGAGCGGCCGTGCGGGGTGAGGACCCCGATGAACTCGCCCAGCGGCTCACGGATCTCGGGGTCCTCGTAGGCTCGGTCGATCACGTCGTGCACGGCGGCCTCGAAGCCGGCGTCCGGGTCGATCCAGCCGGTCGAGGTCGCGGCCTCCCGCATCGCCTTCTCGGCGTAGGCGTGCATGCGGTCCGGCTCGATGAAGCCGGCACCGACGAACGTCTGCCACAGCAGGTACGCGACGGGGCGATCGGGCAGCGGTGCGCGCTCCATGAGCAGGCGGGCGAGCGTCGTCCATTCGCCGGGGAGTTCGGCGAGCACGGCGAGCCGGGCGCGCACGTCCTCTCCGCGTTTGGTGTCGTGGGTCGACAGGGTGGTCATCGAGGCGGGCGCCCTCCGCTCGCGCCGGCGCTGGGCGGCGTGGAACTCGGCCGGTTCGGCACCCGGCGAGCCCGGATCGCCGCCCACCTCGTTGGCGGCGACGAAGCGGGTGTAGCGGTAGTAGGCGGTGTCCTCCACTCCCTTGGCCATGACGGCCCCGGAGGTCTGCTGGAACCGGATGCACAGCTCGTCGCCCGGATCGCGCAGCCGCGGCGCGAGCGCGTCGAGGACGGCGACGAGACCGGCGTCCTCGGGCGAGGACGCGCGGACGGCGGCCAGCGCCGCCTCGAGCCGGTCCGCGCCCTCGGGCAGGTAGGAGCGGTAGACGTCGAAGGCGACGAGCAGCTCGGTCAGTGCCCCTGCGGCCTCGTCGGCGGGCGCCACCTCGGGCACGAGCCGGGCGAGGCGGAGCACCTCGGCGCGCAGGATCGTCGTGGCGATCATCCGCTTGCCCGCGGCGACGTGCTCGGCGAACGTGCGGGGGTCGCCGGTGAGCTCGCGGTAGGCCGCGTCGAGGGGCGCGATACCGGCCGGGTCGACGAACGCGCGCGCGACCTCGGTGAGCGCGTCGTAGCCCGTGGTGCCCTCGACCGGCCAGGAGCTCGGCAGCTGTTCGCCGGGCTCGAGGATCTTCTCCACGGTGATCCAGGCGTCGGCGCCGGCGAGCTCGCGCAGCCGCGTGAGGTAGCCGGCCGGGTCGGCCAGCCCGTCGGGGTGGTCGACCCGCAGACCTGCCGCGCCGTCGGCGATCAGGCCGCGGATCCGGCCATGGGTCGCCTCGAAGACCTCCGGATCCTCCACGCGCAGGCCCGCGAGGGACGTGACGGCGAAGAACCGCCGGTAGTTCTGGTCGGTGTCGGCGCGGCGGAAGTTCACGAGCCGGTAGTGCTGGCGCTCGTGCACCTGGGCAGCAGTGTCATGGGCGACCGGGCCGGTGCCCGGCGCGATCGGGAACCGATGCTCGAAATACCGCAGCTCGTCGCCCTCGATCCGCAGCTGCCCGGGCTCGACGTCGTCGCCGAGCACCGGCAGGAGCACGACCGGTCCGGCCGGCCCGGACCAGTCCACGTCGAACCACGGGGCGTGCGGGGAGGCGGGGCCGAGCCGAAGGAGGCTCCACCAGGCCGGGTTCTCGGCCGGGTGAGCGACCCCCGTGTGGTTCGGGACGACGTCCCCGATCACTCCCAGGCCGCGCCCACGCGCGGCGGCGAGCAGGCGCCGCCAGGCCGACTCCCCGCCGCGGGCCGGGTCGACGGTCCCGAACGAGACCGTGTCGTAGCCGTGATCCGAGGTCGAGGGGAGCAGGGGTGAGAGGTAGTAGGCGCCGGCGCCGAGCGCGGCGAGGTAGTCGGCCAGGCCGGCCGCGGCGTTCAGGTCGAGGCCGGCGCTGATCTGCAGCCGGTAGGTGGACGCCGGCGCGGTCATTCGGACGTCTCCCGCAGCACCACGAGGGCGCGGGGCCCCACGGTGACGGTCTCCCCGGGGCCGACCACCCGGTCGGGCTCGGCCGCGGTCAGCGTGTCCACCACGATCTCCCACTCCGCGCCGTATCCGGCCGTGGGCACCCGGAAGTCGATCGGCTCGTGGTGGGCGCTGAAGTAGAGCACGAAGGAGTGGTCGGTGACCGGTTGGCCGCGGGTGTCGGTGCCGGGGATGCCGCGGCCGTTGAGGTAGACGGCGATCGCGCGACCGAAGTCGTCGTCCCAGTTCTGCTCGGTCATCGCCGTGCCGTCCGGGGTGAACCATTCGATGTCGGGCACGTCGGAGTCCGGGTGGCTCACGGGCCGGCCGTCGAAGAACCGGCGACGCCGGAAGATCGGGTGCCGGCGCCGGAGCGTCGCCATCCGGCGGGTGAAGCCGAGCAGCTCGTCGTCCAGGTTCTCCCAGTCGATCCAGGTGAGCTCGTTGTCCTGGCAGTAGCCGTTGTTGTTCCCGCCTTGGGTGCGGCCGACCTCGTCCCCGTGGCTGATCATCGGGATGCCCTGGGAGAGGAACAGGGTCGCGATGAAGTTGCGCTGCTGCTGTGCCCGGAGCGCGCGGATCTCCTCGTCGTCGGTCGGCCCCTCGACGCCGCAGTTCCACGACCTGTTGTCGTCGGCGCCGTCGGTGTTGTCGTCGCCGTTGGCCTCGTTGTGCTTGTCGTTGTAGGAGACGAGGTCGGCGAGGGTGAACCCGTCGTGGGCGGTGACGAAGTTGATCGAGGCGACCGGGCGCCGTCCGGAATGCTCGTACAGGTCGGCGCTGCCCGTGATGCGCGCCGCGAACTCGCCCATCGTGCCGGGCGTGCCCCGCCAGAAGTCGCGGATCGTGTCGCGGTACTGGCCGTTCCACTCCGTCCACTGCGGCGGGAAGTTGCCCACCTGGTACCCGCCGGGGCCGACGTCCCACGGCTCGGCGATGAGCTTGACCTGGGAGACGGTCGGGTCCTGCTGCACGAGGTCGAAGAACGCCGAGAGCCGGTCGACGTCGTACAGCTCGCGGGCGAGGGTCGAGGCGAGGTCGAAGCGGAACCCGTCGACGTGCATCTCGGTGACCCAGTAGCGCAGCGAGTCCATGATGAGCTGGAGGGCGTGCGGGTGGCGCACGTTGAGGCTGTTGCCGGTGCCCGTGTAGTCCGTGTAGTACTGCGGGTCATCCGTCACGAGCCGGTAGTAGGCGGCGTTGTCGATGCCCCGGAAGTTGAGCGTGGGCCCGAGATGGTTGCCCTCGCCGGTGTGGTTGTAGACGACGTCGAGGATGACCTCGATGCCCGCCTCGTGCAGGGCGCGCACCATCGACTTGAACTCGGTGACCTGGCTGCCGGGCGTCGAGCCCGCCACGTACGTCACGTCCGGGGCGAGGAACGACAGCGTGTTGTAGCCCCAGTAGTTCGACAGGCCCTTGTCGACCAGCACGGAATCGTTGACGAAGTGGTGCACGGGCATGAGCTCGATCGCGGTGACGCCGAGTTCGAGCAGGTAGTCGATGATGACCGGGTGCCCGATCCCGAGGTAGGTCCCGCGCAGCTCCTCCGGCAGATCCGGGTGTTGCCGGGTCAGGCCCTTGACGTGCGCCTCGTAGATGACCGTGTCGGCGTACGGGGTCTTCGGGGGGCGGTCGGCGCCCCAGTCGAAGAACGGATTGATGACGACGCACTTGGGCATGCGCTCGGCCGAATCGGCGTCGTTGCGGCTGTCCTCGTCGCCGAAATGATACGAGAAGAGCGATTCGTCCCAGGTGATCGTGCCGTCGATCGCCTTCGCGTACGGATCGAGCACGAGCTTGTTCGGGTTGCACCGCTGCCCGCGTTCCGGATCGTAGGGGCCGTGCACGCGGTAGCCGTAGTGCTGGCCGGGGGCGACGCCGGGGAGGAACGCGTGCCAGACGAAGCCGTCGACCTCCGGCAGCTCGATGCGCTCCTCGTCGCCGTCGGCGTCGAACAGGCACAATTCCACCTTCTCGGCCGCCTCGGTGAAGAGTGCGAAATTCGTGCCCGAACCGTCGTAGGTGGCTCCGAGCGGGTAGGCGCGTCCTGGCCAGATCTCCATGGGCACAGTATGCGTGCCGAGGCGCCGGGCCGTCCCGGGTTCGGGGCGTGCGGGTGCCCGGACCGCTCGGGGCCGGGCGCTCACCGGTGCGGGAGGTCGTCCTCCGTGGTGAACTCCCCGAGCAGGTCCCGGAATCGCTCGGGCACGCCGGCGAGCATGAGCTCCCCGCCGATCATCCGGGCCTGGCGCTGGGCCGCGTAGAGGATCTCGAGGCCGGCCTCGTCGATGCGGTCGACCGCCGCGAGGTCCACCCGCAGGATCTCGCCCGGGCGAGCGGCCCGCATGAGATCGTGCAGGATGCGGTCTCCGGTGGTGGCGTCGATCGAACCCGCCACCTCGGCTCGGTCGCGGCTGAGGATCGGGCTGATCGTGCCGGCCTCGAGCACGGCCTCGGAGATCCCGGCACCGGCCGGAAGCTCGGCCGAATCCGGATCGGCGCTCGGTGCAGCATGGTGATCGTCTCGCTTGATCATCGGTCCACCACTCTCGTCGTCGGGTCGCTCCGCCCTCCCCGGCGGGCCGCTTCGTGCGGGTAGAGAGGACACTATCCCCCGCGTCCAACGCGCGTGTCGTAAGTAGAAGGCGGTGCGATGCGAAAGTCGCGGGTCCGGCCCGCGAGCGCGGGAACTGGGCCCGTCACGCGGCCGTGATTAGGATCGATCGGGTGCCCACCGAATCCGACTTCGTGCCCGATCCGCGCCGGTGGCGCGTGCTCGCGGTGCTCGTGGTGGCGCTGTTCATGTCGCTCGTCGGGGTGAGCATCGTCAACGTGGCGCTGCCGTCGATCCAGGCAGGACTCGAGGCGGATCAGTCCGAGCTGCAGTGGGTGCTCTCCGGGTACGCGCTCACCTTCGGAATCGGGCTCGTGACGGCCGGGCGGGCCGGCGACCTGTACGGGCGCGGGCCCCTGTTCATCGCGGGGGTGGCACTGTTCACCGCGGCGTCGGTCGCCTCGGGGCTCGCCCAGGACGCCCTGACGCTCAACGTGGCCCGCGCCGTGCAGGGGGTCGGATCGGGCCTGCTCAACCCCCAGGCCGTGGGCATGATCCAGGACCATTTCCGCGGCGCGGAGCGGGGGCGGGCCTTCGGGGTCTTCGGCAGCGCGGTCGGCGTGTCGGTCGCCGTGGGCCCGCTGCTCGGCGGGCTGCTCATCGAGGCCGGCGGGATCACGGACGGGTGGCGGTGGACGTTCTTCGTCAACGTGCCGGTCGGAATCCTCGCCATCGCGCTCGCACTGGCCTGGTTCCCGCGCCCCCTGCTCGATCGAGCCGGCCCGAATCGAGGCGACCCGGATCGAGGCGATGGGGGCGATGCGGGGAGCAGCGGCGGTCGGCGCAGTCGCGACCTCGACCCGGTCGGGGCGATCCTGCTCGGGCTCGCGGTCCTGGCGGTGCTGCTGCCGTTCGTCGAGGGCGGCACCGCGCCCGCCTGGATCTGGCTCGCGTTGCCCGCCGGGGCGGGCCTGACGGCGGCCTGGCTGCGGTGGGAGCGGCGGCAGAAGCGCCGCGGGCGACATCCGATGGTCAACCTGGCGATCTTCCGCGTGCGCAGCTTCGCCAACGGCTCGTTGCTCATCACCCTGTACTTCATGGGGATCACGAGCGTGTGGGTGCTCGTGGCGTTGTACATGCAGGACGGGCTGGGCCACACGGCGCTCGAGTCCGGGTTCGTGGGGCTGCCGAGCGCGATCTGTTCGGCGGTCGCCGCCGCCTGGGGCGGGCGCAACGTGATGCGGCACGGCCGCAAGGTCGTCATCGGCGGGATGTACTTCGCCCTGGTCGGGCTCGTGGCGAGCATGGCGGTGGTGTGGCTCCAGGGACAGGGCCGGGCGAGCGAATGGTGGCTGCTGCTCACCCTCGCGTTCGTGGGGATCGCCCAGGGCTCGGTCATCAGCCCGAATCAGACCCTCACGCTCGCGGACGTCCCGCTCGAATACGCGGGCAGCTCCGGCGGCATCATGCAGACCGGTCAGCGCATCGGCACCTCGGTCGGGATCGCCGTCATCACGGCGCTCGCGTTCCGGATCCTCGAGATCGGCGACTGGCCCACGGCGTTCATCGCCGGATTCCTCGGGATCATCGTGGTGGTGACCCTCGCCCTGGTCGTCGCCCTGGCCGACGAGCGCTACCGCCGCCGTCAGCTGCAGTACGACGCCGGCGGCTGACCGGCCCGAGGCTGGGATGAGAGACTTCTCATCCCCGGCTCATCCGGGTCACCGGGCCGGCATGGAGTATCGGGGAACCGGGCATCGATCGGAGGCCCGGGCCAACGGAGAAGGTAGGTGTCCTCCCATGAAACCCCACAGACTGCGCATCCCCGTCGTCGCCGCGGCGGCGGTCCTCGCCCTCGCCGGCTGCTCCGACCCGAGCGGTGACGGCTCCCCCACGGACACGACGCAGACCGCGTCGGCCACGCCCGGCCAGAGCCCCGAGTCGTCGGACGCCACCGAGCCCGCCACCGGCGCTTCGGACGACGCCACCGGGGACGCCTCGGGCGGGAGTTCTACGGACGCGACCGGGCGGGACGTCGACCTGGCCACGACCGAGTTCTCCGTGTCCGCCCAGGCGGCACTCGACACCTCGCGCGAGGAGATCGGTGCCGACGGCATCGTGCACGGGATCGAACTCGACTACTCCAGCTCACGCGGCGCCTGGATCTGGGAGGTCAACACGCTCGTGGACGGCACCGACCATGAGGTCGACATCAACGCCGACACGGGCGAGGTGGTCGACCATGAGCAGGACTCGACCGACGACAAGGAGGAGGCGATCGACCTGAACGACCCGATGACGTTCGAGCAGGCACTCGACCTCGCTCACCGAAAGGTCGAGGGTCCGGTCCGAAGCTGGAAGCTCGAGTGGGACGACGGCGTGCGTGCGTACCAGTTCGACATCGGCGACCTCCACAATGACCAGGAGGTCACCGTGAACGTCGAGACCTCCGCCGTGACGGTCGACCGCGACTGATCGATCGACTCCCACGAGACCCCTCTTACGTTTCTTACAGCCATGACGTAGCGTAATAAGCGTCATGGAAGGTGGCCCGATGACCACACGCGATGTCGAACCCGCCGTTCCCCTCTCCGGGAGCCCGTTGGCGATGTACCGAGAGTGGGCCCGGGATGCCGCCGTGGGCCTGTCGTCCCTCGCACCGGCAATGGCTGCGGCCGATCGGGAACTCTCGCCGCAGTTGGCCCGCGCAGCGCAGGCCACGGAGAACGCATGGCGAGAGATCGCCGATGAGTTCGGGCTTCTCACGAGCGGTGAGGCGGCCGCGCGCATGGGGTACGGGCCGAACCGCACCTGGGCTTCGACCCGGCGGCGAGCGGGCACTCTCCTCGGTGTCCGCCGTGGGGGTGGGTATCGCTACCCGGGTTTCCAATTCGACCGCGACGTCTCGCCGGTGATCGAGGAC
This sequence comes from Pseudactinotalea sp. HY160, assembly GCF_009372055.1. Taxonomy (NCBI): domain Bacteria; kingdom Bacillati; phylum Actinomycetota; class Actinomycetes; order Micrococcales; family Cellulomonadaceae; genus Pseudactinotalea; species Pseudactinotalea sp. HY160. The sequence goes on from NZ_WHMT01000002.1 coordinate 119,746, forward strand.
CTGCTCACCCTGGCGGATCAGGCCGACTGGAGCGCCGAGTCGCTGCTCCTGTGGCTCTGCTCGCCGTCGGGGTGGCTCGCGGGAGACGACCGGCCGGTGGACCGCCTGCAGGATGCACCCGGCGCAGTCCTCGATGCTGCACGCTCGGCCATGGCGCCGCGGTGGTGAGCCACCCACGCCGGCCCGACGGCGCGGCGGCGCAGGCCATCACCCCACCCCCGCCGGCCGACTTCGACCCGCTCCCGGAAGAGGTGCCGGCCGGCACTCGCCTGTACCGGATCTTCACCGCCAAGGAGGGGCGGAACGTCACCGCGTTCAACCCGACCGGCGAACCACGGGGTCGCTTCTCATTCTTCGGCGATCCCCCGGTTCCAGTCTTGTACGCGGCCCAGACCGAGATCGCCGCGGTGTGCGAGTCGCTGCTCCACGACCTGCCGGTTCGCGGTGGCCGACTACTCCCGGAGCAGTACGAGCGGGCCGTCGCCGGCGCGCTGGAGGTCGGGCGCCCACTGCGCCTCGCAAAGTTTCACGGAACCGGGTTGCGACGGCTCGGTCTCCGCCCGGAACAACTGACGACGGAGTCGGCATACCGGTACGACCTGACGGTCCCCTGGGCCCAGGCGGCACACGGCGGCGGATTCGACGGCATCGTCTGGATGTCTGCCCGATGCAACAGCGACCGCGCCTACGTCCTCTTCGGCGACCGGGTCCCTCGGCAGGACCTGCACGTGGTCGCGGACTACGGGCGGCTGTTCACCCCCGGACCGGACCTGGACTGGCTCATCGACCAGTGCGCGTTCATGAAGGTCGACGTACTCACGCGAAGCCCCTGAGCCGCGATCGTCGATCGAGCGGATGATCGAGATGTCGAGCTCACGATACTGTTCCCGGCCATCGGAAACAGCGAACGGCCCCACCCCGGAGGGTGGAGCCGTAGTTTCCGCTGTCTCAAGCGAAGCGCGCCCGGAGGGACTCGAACCCCCAACCTTCTGATCCGTAGTCAGATGCTCTATCCATTGAGCTACGGGCGCCGGTCGAACCGCGTTTGAGCCTACCCGGTTCGATGGCCCGACACCAAACTGCCCGGCACCGCTTCACCATGGCGCTCGTCACACCCGCCACGAGTGCGCATCGGGTCGGCCCCCGGCGGGCGCCGGAACCGTGCCGGAACGCCCGGAGACGCAGCGCGCTCCCCCGGCCAGACCGTCGTGGCCCGATCCGGCAGGGCGGCACTTCCCGAACGGGTCACATTCGCGACTCGGGGAGGATTCCCAGCCGACTCCGGGCTACCGCTCAGCTAGGCTCCGGCCATGAGCCCACGAACCGACGACCGCAAGCGGCGCCTTTTGGCCATCCTCGCCCTCCCTCTCATGTTCCTTCTCGCGAGCTGCATCAAGATGGACGCCGAGTTCACGGTGCACTCCGACCAGACCGTCGATATGACCATGACTGTCCAGGACAAGACGGGCATGGCCACGGCCGAGGACATGGACTGCTCCGAGTTCTCGCCGGACGTGGACACCGGCGTCGACATCGCGGTCGAGCAGACCGAGGTCGACGGCAAGTTCGGCTGCGAGATCAGCGCCTCGGGCGTGCCCTTCAGCGACCTCGAGACGGACGGCCAGTACGCCTTCACGGTCGAGGGCGACCAGGTGACCTTCCGCATGGACGGCGACCCGTCGCTCACGGATATGGGCGACATGGGTGACATGGGGGATCTCGGAGGCATGGGCGACCTCGGGGACCTCGGCGGCCTCCTCGGCGGGATGGAGCCCGAACTGTCCATGACGGTGAACTTCCCCGGTGCGATCGTCGACTCCGGCGGCAGCGTGGAGATCTCCGGCAACTCCGCCACGTTCTCGGGCATGGAGGCCTTCACCTCCGGCGGGTTCGTGACCGCGGAGCTGAGCGGGAGCTCGCTGCCCGGCTGGCTGCTCTGGGTCCTGATCGGCGTGGCGGTCGTGATCGTCATCGCGATCATCGCGCTCATCTTCGGGCTCCGCAAGGGTCGCTCCGACAAGCAGCCCCCCGCGCCGCAGTACCCGGGCGGCCCGGGACCCGCGCAGCAGTTCCAGCCGCAGCAATTCCAGCAGCCGCAGTTCCCGCAGCAGGGCCCACCCCAGCAGCAGGGCCCCTACCAGCCCTGATCGGGCGCGGCTGCGACTCATACGTCGTCTGCAGGCGGCGGGCTACGACCCGGGCATGACGAGCGGCCCCGACCACGGGCGGGGATCCACGCGCGGCGGTCCCACCGCCGGTCCGATGCGCGCGGGTGCCCCCGGGCCGGATCGTGGAGGCATGACCTCTTCCCCCGACCTCCAGGCCCACGGCCTCACGAAGGTCTATCCGGGCTCGACCGAAGCCACCGGCAGTACGGCGCTCGACGGTGTCTCCCTCGCGATCGCGCCGCGAGAGTCGGTCGCGATCATGGGCCCGTCCGGGTCCGGCAAGACCACCCTCCTGCACTGCCTCGCCGGCATCCTGGTGCCCACGAGCGGCGAGGTGCGCTGGCGGGGCCGGGACCTGGCCACGCTGACGGACGGCGCCCGGTCGGCTCTGCGTCGAAGCGACTTCGGGTTCGTGTTCCAGTCGGGTCAGCTCCTGCCGGAGCTGCCGGCAGACGAGAACGCCGCGTTGCCGCTCATGCTCGGCGGTGTGCCGCGCGCCCAGGCCACCGGCGCCGCCCGCCGCTGGCTCGCCTATCTCGGCCTGGCCGGCATGGAGGGCCGCCGCCCCGGGGAGCTCTCGGGCGGGCAGGCCCAGCGGGTCGCGATCGCGCGCGCCCTCGTCGGCTCACCCGGCGTCGTCTTCGCCGACGAACCCACCGGCGCGCTCGATCAGCACACCGGCGCCGAGGTGCTGGCGATCCTCGCCCGGGCGAGCGCCGCTACGGGGGCGAGCCTCGTCGTCGTCACGCATGATCCCGCGGTGGCGCGCACGTGCGAACGCACGGTGCACATGCGCGACGGCCGGATCGTCGGCGAGCATCGGCGCCGTCCGGGCGATGACCCGGGCGATGACCCGGCCGGCGGCACGATCGGCGCCCGGGTCGAGGGCGTGACGTCGTGACCACGCTGCGGTTGTGGCGGCTGCTCCGGCGCCGCTCGGCGGGCGGGTCGGATCCCCAGTGTCTTCCCGGCATCCTGGCGGTCGTGGCGTTCGCGGTGGCGACGGCGATCTCCCTCGTCGTGCTCGGTGGCTGGAATGCGTTCGCGATGCGCGCCGAGGGGAACGAGGCCGACCTCGGCTTCTACGTGACGCTCGCGGCGACGGCGAGCGGGCTGCTGCTCATCCCGCTGGCCACCCTCGGCGGGGCGGCCGCGCGGCTGACGGTCGCCCGCCGCGACGAGCGACTGGCGGCCCTGCGCCTGGCCGGGGCGACCACCCGCCAGGTCACCGGGCTCACGCTGCTCGAATCGGCCGCGCAGGCCCTCAGCGGCGGACTCGCCGGGGTCGCGGGCTATTTCGCGCTCATCCCGATCGTGCAGCTGGTGGTGTTCCAGCAGGATCCGTTCGCCTACGGCGAGCTCGTGGTGCCGCCGTGGATACTTCCCGCGGTGGTCGGTGCGGTCGTCCTCATCGCGACCGGCTCGGCCGCGATGAGCCTGCGCAAGGTCGCGATCACGCCCCTCGGGGTGGCGGCGCGGGTGAGCCCGCGCGGGCTGCACTGGACGAGGATCGTTCCGATCGCGCTCGCCGCACTCGCGTTCTCGTTCGTGTTCAGGTCCCCGGTCGCGATCGGGATCGCGGTCCTCGTGGCGTTCGTGCTCGCGGGGTTGGCGGCGCTCAACCTCGTCGGCCCGTTCGTGGTCTGGCTCATCGGAAGGGCCTGGGCCGCCCGGGCCCGCGGGGCCGCGTCGCTCATCGCCGCCCGGCGGCTGATCGACTCCCCCAAGAGCGCCTGGCGCAGCGTCGGCGGGGTCGGCCTGGCCACGTTCATCGCCGGCCTGTGCGCCGCGCTGGCGATGTTCACCGGTACCGCCGAGGTGGATCCGCAGGTCCGCGACATGGCGACCGGCGGTTTCCTCACCCTGGCGATCGCCGCGATCGTGGCCGCGGTCTCCACCGGGGTGATGCAGGCCGGCCGGATCATCGATCAGCGCGGCGAGTACCGGGCGCTGGCGATGGCCGGGATGGAGACCGCGGTGATGAACCGTGCCCGCATGCGGGAGATCGAGGTCCCGCTCGTGGCCGCGGTCGGCGTGGCCACCCTCGCCTCGGGCCTGTTCCTCGTGCCCGCCCTGACCACGGGCGTGCTCACATCGATTCCCGTGCTCGTCCAGTTCGCATCGAGCGTCCTCGGCGCCACGGCCCTCGTGCTGCTCGGGGCGGCCGCCGCGGGCCGGGTACTGCGCACGGTCGTCGGGCAGGCGGGCTGACCGTGCGCTGGGCGAGGCGCTATACGGAGACGAGCGGGGCGTCGTCCTCACGCCGTGCGAGCCGGCGCGCGAGCCACGCGCAGATCATCAGCTGAAGCTGGTGGAAGATGATGAGCGGCACCGCGATCGGCCCGGCCACCGCCGGGGTGAACAGCACCGACGCCATCGGCAGCCCGGTCGCCATCGACTTCTTCGACCCGCACATGAGCAGCGCGATCCGGTCGGGGATGTCGAGCCCGAGGAGCTTCCCGCCCCACCACGTGAGGGCGAGCATGAGCGCCACGAACACGATCGAGATCCCGCCCACGGCCACGATCGACCAGCCCGACACGCTCGTCCACACGCCGGCCGCGGTCGCCGTGACCACGGCCACGAACACGATGAGCAGGATCGTGAGCTTGTCCCACATCCCGGTGAGCCTCTTGTGGCGCCGGACCCACGGTCCCACCCAGCGCTGGGCGATCTGGCCGATGACGAACGGCAGCAGCAGGAGCACGAGGACCTCGGTGATGCCGCCGGCGCCCACCGAGCCCGAGGCGCCCATGAGCCAGAGCACGAGCAGCGGCGTGAGCACCATTCCCGCCACGTTCGAGACCGTCGCGGCGCAGATCGCCCCCGCGATGTTGCCACGCGCCACCGACACGAACGCGACCGAGGACTGCACGGTCGAGGGCAGCAGCGACACGTACAGCAGCCCGGCGGCCAGCCCGGGGCCGAGCAGGGAGGTCGTGGCATGGTGCAGCGCCCAGCCGAACAGCGGGAACACGACGAACGTCGCGGCGAGGATCGACCCCTGCAGCCGGATGTTGCGCATGCCGTCGATGACCTCGCGGGTCGACAGCCGCGCCCCGTACAGGAGGAACAGGATGAAGATCCCGACGTCGCTCACGCGCTGGATCGGCCCGACCGCGCCATCGGGGATCGGCAGCACGAGGCCGAGGATCATCATGCCGACGATCCCCACCATGAACGGGTCGGCCCAGCGCCGCAGAATGCTCATTGGCGCCACGCTAGCGACCTCCGCTCCAGGTTCTCCAATCGGGCTTCCGTGGTGTGGAAGTCGCCCGTGTCACGGCGTATGGACGGCGATGCCCACCTTCCCGAATGCCTCGCCGCCCGCGAGGCGTGCGAAGGCGTCGTGGGCGCGATCGAGCGGATGGGTGGAGTCGATCAGGGGGCGGGTCCCGGTGGCCTCGAGGAGGCCGAGGAGGCGGGCGAACTCGCCGGTCGTGCCCATGGTCGTGCCCTGGATGCGGACGCTCCGGAAGAAGACGCGGCTCAGGTCTGCGGGCGGGTTCGCGCCGGAGGTGCTGCCCGCGACGGCGATCGTGCCGCCGGGCTTGACCGACTTGAGGGAGTGGTCCCAGGTGGCCTCCCCCACGGTCTCGAGCACGGCGTCGACCCGGGCCGGGAGCCGGGCGCCGGCCGCGAAGGCCTCGTGGGCGCCGAGGTCGACGGCGCGCTGCCCGCGGCCCTCGTCACGGCTCGTGACCCAGACCCGCAGGCCGGCCGCCCGGGCCAGCAGGATCGCCGCGGTGGCCACGCCGCCGCCCGCACCCTGGACGAGCACGTTCTGGCCCGGGCGCAGGTCCGCCGCGGTGAAGAGGAGCCGATACGCGGTGAGGTAGGCGGTCGGCAGGGCGGCGGCCTCGACGGCGGTGAGGAAGTCGGGCTGGGGGATGAGGTTGCCCCGGGGCACCCAGACGGTCTCCGCGAGCGTGCCCGGGTAGACCTCGGAGAGGAGGGAGCGGGCCGGATCGAGGGTCTCGTCGCCGCGCCAGTCCGGGCTGGAGATCACCGAGTGCACGATCACGGCGTGACCGTCCGGATCGGTGCCGGCGGCGTCGGTGCCGAGGATCATCGGGAGCCGGTCGGGCAGCAGGCCGACCCCGCGCAGGCTCCACAGGTCGTGGTGGTTGAGGCAGGTCGCACTCACGCGGACCGGCACCCAGTCCGGGAACGGCGCGCTCACCTCCAGGTCGCCGACGACGAGCCCGGCGAGTGGATCGGCCGGATCCTGGCTTTCGGCGTAGACGCATCGCATGGTGGGAACGCTACTGGGCCTGAGCGGCTGCCGCCCAGGATTGGCGAACCGTACCCGGCTGCCGTCGTCGAACGTGGCGTACCTGGACGATGACCCCGACGACAGCGAGCACGAGCTGCCCGACGTACCACAGGGGCTGGTCGGCGACCCGGATCTGGGTGTCGGTGAGGGAGTCGAGGCTGAGGGCGTGGAGCAGCAACATCAGCCCCGCGACGGCGACGCCGGCCCCGGCGAAGGCGCTGACCACGATGAGCACGAGCTCGGGCAGATTCGTCGCGACCGCGAGCAGTCCGAGCACGACGCCGCCGATGACCCCGATGCCGATGAGCAGCCAGGGCGCCGAGGCGCCGAGGGCAGCCGCGATCGTCTGGCCGAGCACGAACCCCATCGAGGCGAATGCGAGCACGACGGCGAGGGCGAAGAACAGGTACGCGAGCGCCGCGAACACGACCGCCAGCACGAGGGCGGCGACCCATCCCAGGGCCGTGGCCAGGTACCCCTGATCCGTCAGCGCGGCCGCCAGCGCAGCACCCAACCCGAAGCCGGAGAACCCGCCCCACACAGCGAGCAGCACCCGCATCGCGCCGCTCCCGCGTAGGCAGAGCAGCACGCCGATCACCAGCGCGATCACGCCCACGACGACGTCGGTCATGGTGGTCAACCTCCCTCGTCTGCGGACACCGGTCCGAGCAGTGCCGGTCCAGGCCTGCGTCGGATCCTACGGCTGCCGCCAATCGTACGGGTGTCACGGACCGGGTCGATCGGCGTAGCCGGCCGGCGTACCCATCCGGCCAGTGACGCTCGAGGTCGTCAGAGACGTGCCGAGAACTCCGCGAATCGCTCGGCCAAGAACTCACGATCGGGATGATCCTTGCGCCGTTCGGGAAGCGCGAGTTCCCGACGGTCCATCTCCTGCAGGCCGTGCTTGAGCATCGGGCCATCCACCTCGGTCAGAACCGCGCCCGAGATGCGCACCTGATAGTCGGGCGAGACCCCCAGCATGTGGTGATCGAACGCAGCGTGGTGGATCTTGCACATCGCCAGGCCGTTGGTCACGGTCGGGCGCCCACGCGGATCCTTGTCGGGGACGATGTGGGCGGCGTCCAGCAACGAGGCGTGCTTGAGTTCGCAGACCGAACACCGGGACTGATAGGCGACCAGCACCCTGGTTCGGAACGCCGGTTGGTGGAGCCGCTGCTTCGCGAGCCGGAGCGCATAGCGCTTCTGATCGAAGGAGAGGTCGGTCCCGCGGGGGAGAAACCGGAACGCCTCATCGAGCGCAATGATGAAGCACCGGTTCTCTGGTTCATCGTCCACGACGTAGACCGGCGCGATAGGGGTGAGGATCCCCTTGATCTCCTTCCGGAACAAGATGAGAGGCACACCCGTCTCGAGCGCATTGCGGAGCTTGCGGTTGTCGCCGCCCCATGAGTCACCCTTGCGATAGGCGTAGTGCAAGAGCCCGTCCTCGGATGACTCGACATCGTCGTACGGTCCCCCGACCGTTCGCACGATCGCAAGCGTCGAGGAGAAGTTCGCGGGGTTGCGGATTCCTCGCGAGAAGTCGATGACGGGCACTCGCTCACCCTCGACCTGCCACTCGAGCAGTTCCTCGCGGGTGAGGAAGCCGCCGTTGAGCTCGGCTCGCGCGAGCACATCGTCGATGATCCGCAGGCGCAATGCCTTCTCGACCGCACTCTCCAGGACCGCCATGATCAGAGCTCAGCATAGATCCGCCCGTCAGGTGGTGGATTCGCGCGCCGTGACGATCGCGGGATCGGGAGTCCCGATCACTCGAGGCCTAACGATCACCATGCAGACTGATCCCACGAGGGAATCGGGGCTTCGCGGCCGGGACGGTGGGAATCTCACCCGCAGCACTGTGACCTGCGTAGACATGGCTGAAGACTGGGCCGTGTCACCTCCGTGTCAGTTCTGGCCGACGCCGTCAGGAGGCACGGCGATCACAGCATCCGCCTGTGCGAAGAGTTGCTGCAGCGAGTCTCCCGCCTCCTGGAGCAGGTCATCGGCAACGTAGGTCGCCCGGCCCCGGGCGACGATCTGGTCGGTGCGTTCCAGCCAACCGCGAATATGGACCAGTTCCTTGGCTACTCGCCTCTCCATCACAGCAGCACCGCCTCGCCGCGGATGTCCTCATCGAGGCCTGGCCGTAGGCCGCCATAGTCGATGAGGTCGACGGACCGATCCAGGACTTGCTCCAGCAGCAACTTGAGCGCGACGAGGTCGAATGAGGACGCGTTCGCCGGCGCCTTCACCAGAAGGTCGATGTCCGAGTCCGGTCTGGCCTGCTTACGAGAGACCGAGCCAAAAACAGCGAGCTCGGCGAAACCGCGATCCTCGGCCAGCACCCGCAGAACCGGAGCAGCGGCCTCCAGCAGAACCTCCGGATGCACCCCATCCAGAGCGGGCGCGAACTTGAGCTGCTGACTGATCGCCGACTGACTCACGCCAAGCCCCTCGGCAACCTGCCGCTGACTCATCCCGGTCGCGAGCATCGCCCGTAGCGCGAGCACACGTCGCAGTCGCGCGACGTCCTCTCCGCGTCGTGCGTCGCGATATTCCACCAGCAGGCTCATAAGGCGATCTTATCGGACTCTTCTGGTTCGGGGTGCTGAAACCGTCCGCTCTCGAACCGAGCCCGATCATGGAATCGACCTCCTGTCCCTGCCGACTGTCCCGTCGCGGACGTGATCTTCCGAACGACGGAACTCGACCTGTCGATGACAGGTGCCCGGATCGGGGCCGGGGACGTCACGTTCATCGAGGCTCGCCCGCGCGAGCTGCTGCCGCCCTGCCCCAAGTGCGGGGCCGGTGGCATCCTTCGTGGCCACGTCGTGCGTGAGCTGAGTGGTATCCCGGTTGCGGAGCATCCGGCTCGGCTGCACATACATCCGCCCCGGCACCGATGCCCGGACAAGGTGTGCGGGTGCCGGTTCTTCCAGCAGGCTCTCGACTGCGCCGCGCCTGGGGTGAAGACGACGAAGCAGGCCGCGAAGCGGATCCCGGGAGTGTCTGTGGTCAACCGCGGCGAAGTCAAGGGAGCAGGCCCCAGTACTGCCGTCGAGCAGACATCGCATGGATGACGATCTCCTCGCCGCTGCGGAACATCAGGACGACGGTGTCAAGGAGCCGAGACGGGGTGTCGAACCCGAGCCGCAACTCGCGATGGGGCCACCCCTCATCCTCCAGCGGCTCGATCCACAGAGCCGGCTCTGCGGCCCGAATGGAGCCCTCGGGCCTCACCCCGTGCTTGAGCGCGCTGTCGTGGACCGTCACGCGGCGTAGGCGGCCAATGCCCGTCGGATCGCCTCCGAGCGCGACAGGTGCTCACGCTGCGCGTATGCGTCGACCGCCGCGAGCTCCTCGGTCGTCAACCGCAAAGCGATCACCTGCATCGGCTCGGCCCCGCGGCCCGGGCGTCCACGTCCGCGGCGCTTGATCTCCTCGACGTCGCAGCCGGCCTCCGCCTCGTCGGCCCACCGCTGGATCTGCTCATCCGTCACGCCGTCGCTCACCAGACGAAAATCGTATAACGAAATCCAGGCGACTGGAAGAACCGGAATGCGGCCGGGCGCAGCAGCCGCGCGCACACGGTCACCCGGGTCATGGATCGGAGCAGTTGCGGGCACTAGCCCAGCACTTCAGCGAGCCGCTTCGTCAGCGCCCGGTCGCGCTCCGCCGTCGCGTGCTGGTAGCGGCGCGCCACGGAGACGTCCGTGTACCCGCCACGGCGCAGCAGCTCGGCGAGGCGCTCCACGAGAGCCTCGAGCATGAACGAGGGGATCGCGATGCTTTACATGCCGTCTACCCTCGACGGCGTCGAAGGCGCGCCCGGCGCCTTCGAGTCGGCCCACCGCACGGGCGTCACCGCGTCGCGCTCAGCCTGCTCGATCATCACGCGCCGCTCCGCACGCGCTTGCGCCGGCGGCGAGTGTGCCGCGCACCTTCTCGGCCGCGCGAGCGTGAGCGCCGCACGGGCGTCGGTGAGGATGCCGTAGACGCCGAGCAAATGGATCACACCATCCGCGGAGAGCCTGACGCGACCGATCACCCCGCAGACTGATCCCACGAGGCATCTTCGCCGGTCTCGCCAACGAGTCCTCCACCCCTTCGACTCTCGCGGATCTCCGTGACAGCTGTGTGACCGCTTCCCGCCACGCCCTGCCATCCGGCGCCCACTCCCGCCCGCGTGCAAGCCCACCGTCACATTGCACGATGGCAACAGAAAACCCCGATCCCTCGAGGGAATCGGGGCTTCGCGGCGGAGACGGTGGGATTTGAACCCACGGAGGGCGTGAACCCTCACATCCTTAGCAGGGATGCGCACTCGACCAGGCTATGCGACGTCTCCTTGTGCTCCCACAGGGTACCCGGCCCGATGCAGGCTCGCAAAACCGGTGGAGCGCGCCCGGCGCGCGCCCTGCCAACCCCCCACACCGGCAGCCTACGGACGGCGCCCGGTCGCCCGGTCCCTCATCGCGCCTATTCGCGCCTACTCGCACCTACTCGCACCGACCGCCGGAGGACGCCCGGCGGACCGGGTCGGCTCCATCGGCTCGGTCGGCTCGGTCGGCTCCATCGGCTCCATCGGCTCCATCGGCTCGGTCAGCTCGGTCGACCCGGTCACACGTCGCGCATCGCACATCGACCGGATCTCGACTGAGGGTTGCGCCTCGAACATGCGTTCTATAGAATAGTAGAACGCGGACGATGGAGACGAAGGGAGGCGGTCACAGTGTCGACGGAGTCCATGGAGTCGATGGAGTCACCCCCTCCCGCCTCACCCGAGCATTCGGCCCGCGAGACGACCTCCCCCGATGGCACGCCCGGTGCACCGAGCACTCCCGCCACAGCCAGCACAACTGGCACAGCCAGCACGCCGAGCACAGCCGGCACGCCCGGCACGGTGACCGACCCGAGTGAGGCAGCGACCGGTCTCGAGGCGGCACCGACCCGCTTCGGCGACGCAGCGGTGGTCCGCGGCGGCACAACGGTGGCCGGCGGCGGCACATCGGCCCGCCCCCTCGACGACACGACTGTGCCCGACGATGTGGCGGTCGATGCGCGAGCGGTGGCACGACTCGGACGGGTCACCGCGGAGCTCGAGTCGCTGGCGCGGTTGGAGTGGTACGGCGCCTCCGGCGACGCCGTGCTCGACACCTTGGAGGAGGTCGAGCAGGCCCGGCGTCGCCTCGAGGCCGTGCGCGCCCGCGCCACCGCGGCGGCGGAGGCCGACGGGAGGTGGGCTCTCGACGGGTCGCGCGCGTTGGCGACCTGGCTGCAGTTCCACACCGGGGCCCAGCGCGGCGCGTGCCTCCAGCAGGTGCGAAACGCCCGCCGCTTGAACCTCGACCTGCCCGGCGCACTCGAGGCCCTGACCGACGGGCGCATCGGGGCCGACCACGTGGCCGTGCTCGTGCGCGAGTGCACCCGCACCCAACGGATGCGCAGGCAACTCGCCGACCCCGATATCGGCGAGACGTTCCTCGTGACCTCGGCCTCCCGACTCGACGCCGGCACGTTCACCTCCGTCGCAAAGGAGTGGGCGATCGCCGCCGACCCGGACGCCGCCGACCGCGCATGGCGCGAGGACGGCGCGAAGGAGGACGTCACCCTCGCCCACACGATCGACGGCTACCACCTTCAGGGCTGGCTCGATGAAGCCTCCGGGCGCATCCTGGACACCGCCCTGACCGCGCACATGGGGCGTGCCAGCGAGGCCGACGACCGCACGCCGGGGCAACGGCGTGCCGCGGCCCTGACCGAACTCGCCCAGGCGGATCTCGACTCGGGGCGCCTGCAGCCCTCGGCGCGGATCCGTCCCCAGATCACGCTGCACGTCCCCTGGGAGACGCTCCAGGCCCTCATCGCCGCCACCGCGAGCGCACGGCCCCGTTCAGGCGGTTGCACCGGGGCGCTCGGGGAGCGCCCCGACGACACCGAGTGGGCCCGGCAGTGGGGCCGCGACACCGACGACGAGCACCTCATCACCACCCGTCTCGACCACCGGAGGATGCGCGGGGTCGACCCGGCGACCTTCTCCGACGGAACCCCGCTCACGCCCGGGCAACTCTCCCGGCTCGCGTGCGACTCCCAGATCTCCAGGGTCGTGTTCGGGCCCGCCTCGACCGTTCTCGACGTGGGCCGGGAGCAGCGGATCTTCCCCGCGAACCAGGCCCGAGCGGTCATCGCCCGAGATCGACATTGCCAGTTCCCCGGCTGTCACGAGCCACCCGAATACGGCGAGATCCACCACTCGCTCTGGTGGGCCAAACACAACGGCCCCACCTCGGTCGGCCACGGGATACTGCTGTGCTGGAGCCACCACGACCTCGTGCACCAGCGCGAGATCACGATCGCCCGCCGCGACGGCCGATGGCACTTCACCCGTCACGGCCTGGTGATCACCGCACCCGAGCACTCACGCCGCGTGGACGACGCACGCGCCGCCACCTGACACGCGCCACCCAGCACCTGGCGCCTGCTACCTGGCGCCTGACGGCCGACGGCTGACGGCTGAGGGCTGAGGGCCGTCGGCTGAGAGCTGAGGACTCGGGCTGGGAGCTGAGAGCTGAGGGCTGAGGGCTGAGGGCTGAGGGCTGAGGGCTGAGGGCTGAGGGCTCCGGAGCATCCCCCGCAGCGCGCAACCGTGCCCGTGCAGCAGCGCGACAGTGACCGTGCAGCCCTGCCGCGGTGAACTCGACTCAGCTCAGCTTGCCGCTCATGCGGGTGTGCATGTACTCGCTCGCCTTGTTCAGGCCGACGATCTCGACGTCGATGCCGCGCTCGAGGTACTTCGTCGAGACGGCGTCGAGGGCGGCGACGGTCGAGGCGTCCCAGATATGGGAGCGGCGCATGTCGATGACCACCCGCTCCGGATCGCCCCCATAGTCGAACTGGGAGTAGAGGTCGTTGGACGAGGCGAAGAACAACTCCCCGGTGACCACGTACCGGGCGAGCCGGTCGCCCGGGCGAGCTACGTCGTCCTCGATCGTGCGCTCGAGCGTGACGAGGTGGGCGACCCGGCGGGCGAAGAGCACCATGGCCGTGAGCACGCCTGCGGCCACCCCGATGGCCAGGTTGCTCGTGGCCACGGTGAACACGACCGTCACCACCATGACCGCGGTCTCGCTCTTCGGCAGCGCGCGCAGAGTCGAGGGCCGGATGCTGTGCCAGTCGAACGTCGCCACCGAGACGAAGATCATCGTGGCCACGAGCGCGGCCATGGGGATGAGCGCCACGAGGTCGCCGAGCGCCACGACGAGCAGGAGCAGGAACACCCCGGCGAGGAGGGTGGAGATCCGCGAGCGCGCGCCCGAGGCCTTGACGTTGATCGTGGTCTGGCCGATCATCGCGCAGCCGCCCATGCCGCCGAAAAGGCCGGTGACCAGATTCGCCACGCCCTGGCCCCACGCCTCTCGGGTCTTGTTCGAACGGGTGTCGGTGACGTCGTCGACGAGCTTGGCGGTCATGAGCGACTCGAGCAGGCCCACGACGGCGACCGCGATCGCGTACGGGAAGATGACCCGCAGGGTCTCCAGGTTCACCGGCACGTCGGGCACCACGAGCGAGGGCAGCGAGTCGGGGAGCGCGCCCTTGTCCCCGACGGTGGGCACGGCCAGGCCCGCCGCCACGGTCACGGCCGTGAGCACGAGGATCGCCACGAGCGGGGCGGGCACGGCCCTCGTCAGCCGGGGCAGGCCGAAGATGATGAGCAGGGCGAGGGCCGTGAGGGGATACACGAGCCACGGCACCCCGAGCAGCTCGGGCACCTGGGCGAGGAAGATGAGGATCGCCAGGGCGTTGACGAAGCCGACCATCACCTGCCGCGGCACGAACCGCATGAGCTTGGCCACCCCGACCGCGGCGAGCACGATCTGCAGCACCCCGGCGAGCAGGATCGTCGCGATGAGGTAGTCGAGCCCGTGGCTCGCCACGAGCGGGGCGATGACGAGCGCGACGGCGCCCGTGGCCGCCGAGATCATCGCCGGGCGGCCGCCGACGAACGCGATCGTCACGGCCATCGTGAACGAGGCGAACAGTCCGATGCGCGGGTCCACCCCGGCGATGATCGAGAACGCGATCGCCTCGGGGATGAGCGCGAGCGCGACCACCAGACCACCGAGCACCTCGGTCCTGAGCAGCCGGGGCGTACGGAGCACGTGCCGCACGGAGCGGCGCTGAGCCGGGGTGTCGGCGGCGATGGTCGCGGCGGGCATGCGTCTCCAGATCGCGGGAGGCGCGAGCGCGCGCCGGGTCGCGGGCAGGATACGACACGGGCATCCCGGCGGCGAATCCCTCAGCCCGGCCGGCGGCGAAACCCTCAGCTCGGCCGGTGCGGCCGGATCAGAGTCAGTCCGGCCGGCGGCGCCGGATCAGGGTCGTGCCGGCCGTCGCCAGGAGCAACCCGCCGAGCACGAGGCCGGTGAGGAGCACCCCCGCCCGGGGCCGGGTCTCCCGTGCCCCGGCGCCCGTGGGCGAGACGGCCCCGGCCGCGTCCGCGCCCGCAGCATCGGCCGCGTCCGCCACATCGGCCGCACCGGCCAGATCGGCCACATCCGCGGGATCGGCGACGCCCTCACCGCCCGCCGTGCCCGGCTCCCCGGCCGTGCCCGCGGCCGGCTCCACCGCCGGATCACCGGTCACCTCCCGGGCGGGCCCCGCGGGCGGGGTCGGCAGCGGGTCAGCGAGCGCCTCGAGCGTGAGCAGCGTGAGCGCCGCCGTCCACGCAAGCGTCGCGGCATCTGCCGGGTCCCCCTCCGCCGTCACCTTCTCGGGGAACGCCCCGACGGCGGTACGGTGCGAATCGAGCCAGTCCACGAGCTGCGCGGCCCGCTCCGGAGTCTTTCCGTGGGCCCAGGCGAGCGCGAAGAACATCGTCTCCGGGGTCCAGCTCTCGCTCCGTGGCCACTGCGCCCCGGGGGTCACCCCGCCCGTGGGCTCGAGGAGCACGCGCCAGGTCGCGTCGATCGCCTCCCACATCGACTCGTCGGCCGGATTGAACGGCGGCGCGAGCCACGCGATCGCCGAATCGCTCCCGCTGCCCTCGACGATGGTGCGCTGGTAGCCGATCCGCCCGAACGCGGCCTCGATCCCGGCCGCGAGCCGGTCCGCGGCGGCGAACCAGCGGTCCGCATCGGCGAACCGGCCCGTGGTCTCGGCGATCGCGGCCGCCGCGCGCAGCCCGGCGAGCAGGGGCGCCGCCGTGCCGAGGTTCGGCGCCGGGTAGCTCGTCTCCCAATAGTCCGGCCGCGCCGGCGGCAACCCCGCCTCGCTCAGGGACGACGCAGCGACGTCCGCAGCGAGCCGCACCATGTCGTAGAACTCGGCCGCCGCCGCGGCCCGCTCGGATGTGGGCAGCGCCTGCAGGTACTGCCACACCGCCCAGGGAACGAAGCCGTTCGCGTCGAGCTGCCAGGGCCGATCGTCGGGCGGACCGGAGCCGTCGAGCCGGGTGCGCGCATCCCACGTTCCCACGAGGCAGTTCGCCTGCCGCCCGGTGCAGTCCCGGCGGAGCGTGGCGTCCTGATAGGCGAGGATCCGCCGAGCCTCCTCCAGGTGCCCGGCCCGGGCGAGGGCGACGGCCACGAACGCCGAGTCCCGCGGCCACGAGTACTTCCACGCGCTCCGCCAGGCGGCGGCGACGGCCCCGCTCTCCTGCAACAGTAGCCGCAGGTCGAGGAGTGCGCGCTCGGCGAGCTCTCGGTCACCGGGGGTGCGCCCCGGCACCGAACCGCTCGCGAGCCACGCCCGGCTCTCCTCGATCTGAGCGAGCGCCCCCGGGTCGCCCGCGGCCACGACGACCGGGTCCCCACCCTCGCCCGGCGCGTACAGCCACGGGCCGCCGGGAAGTGCGAGCACGCTCGAGCCCGGCACATACGACGCACCCGTCGCCGCGTACGCCGTGAGCGCGTGCGGGCGACCCGGCGCGCCGATCAGCCCCGCCGGGTACACGTGCCGCTCGGCCGCCGGCACGTGCCGCCAGCACTCGTTCAGGCCGGCGCATCCGTGCTCGCTCAGCGCGTCGTCGACGTAGAAGGCGAGATTCCAGTTCGTCAGGTGCGCGGCCCGGCCGCGGCCGTACTGGACCCAGCCGCCCCAGTGCTCGAGGTCGTAGTTCCAGCTCGGGATCGCGCCGGGTACCCGCGACCGGTTCCCGTGCCAGATCACCTCGCCGTCGGTGCCGCGCGCCTCGAGCACGATCGTGTACTCGTGGCCCGGCGCGAGGGCGACTCCGAGGTCGAACTCGAGCCAGCCCGCGCCGGTGCCGCCGCGCTCCCCCAGGTCGACGCGCGCGCGGGCGATCTGGGTGCCCGGGTCCGTCACGTCGGTGCGCACGGAGGCGACGACCTCACCCCGGCTCGACTCGCTCGCGATCCACGCCCCGAACGTCTCGAGCACCGCCGCGTCGGTCACGATCGTGACCGCGCCCGCCCGCCCGCCGGTGAGCGCGAAGTTCTCGCTCGCATGCCCCGGCTGCACCTCGTAGGTGCTCGCCGCGACCGCCTGCGGCGCGACACCTGCGAGCAGGGCGAGGGCGGCTACGGCGGCGAGGAGTCGTCGTCTCATGGTTTCCGAATTCGGGGGCGTGTGGACGGCGCACGCGCGGGTGGGCGCGGGCAGCTCACCTCGGGTCCGCACCTCGCCGTGCGGGCCCGGGACTCGCGGCTGCGGCACCGCGCGTGTTCCACCTCACACGGTAACAGTCCCGGCCGACGCCGCAGCGCCGGGCAGGCCGGGCAGGCCGAGCACGGCGGCCCGCGCGCGGGCCAACGCCTCGAGATTCTCGGCGGGGTGGTCGATGCTGCCCACGAAGTGGCCGAACAGCTCGAAGGAGATCGCGCCGAAGAGTTCCGACCATGCCCGCACCACGTCGATGGCGTCCTCGGCGGACACCTCCGCGGGGTCGAGGCCGAGGCGGGGCAGGCTCGCGCGGATCCGGTCGGCGTCCTCGCGCAGCCCGGCGCCCGGGGGATCCACGGCCTCGGGCGGATCGGTGCGCAGACCGAGCCGATGGGCATCGGCGACGATCGCCCCGAGGCGGGCGACCACGCGGGTCGCGGGGAGCACCGTGTCCTGCGGGGCGGCGTAGCCGAGCACGGGGGTGCCGTAGAGCAGGGCGTACTCGTGCGGATGCGCGACGCCCCAGTCGCGGGCGGCGAGCCACACCGTGACCCAGCGCCGGGTGACGTCCTCGACCGGCACCGCCTCGTCGGCCGCGATCACGAACGCGCCGAGGCGCTCGTAGGCGTCGACGATGAGCGCGGTGAGGAGATGGTCCCGGCTCGAGAAGTAGCGATAGACCGCCGAGGCGGAGATCCCGAGCTCGCGGGTGACGGAGCGGACCGACAGGCCCGCCGCGCCGACCCGGCCGAGCTGGCGGCGGGCCACGGCGATGACGTCCTCGATCATCGCGGCCCGGGCGCGGTCGCGCGCACTGGGAACCGGCTGCGACATCGCTTCTCCTCTCGACCGGCTCCTCGCCGGCCCGACGGTGCAGGCCTGCGACGGCTCGGCGGAAACGTGAACAGTGTTCTTGACAGCGACACTAGCGCGGGTGAACACTGTTCACAATAGAGATCACCGTTCACATCTTGGGAGTCGTCATGTCGACAGTCGTCGTTCTCGGGGCCGGACCCATCGGATCCGCCACCGCCGCCCTGTTCGCCGAGCGGGGTGAGACCGTCCGGCTCCTCAGCCGGTCCGGCCGGGGCCCCACCGGGCCCCGGCTCACGACGGGCACCGTCGATGCCGCGGACGCGGACGCGCTGCGCGCGGCGACCGCGGGCGCCGACGTCATCGTCAACGCGATCAACCTGCCCTATCACCAGTGGTCGAGCGGATGGCCGCCGATCCATCGGGCGATCCTCGCGGCCGCCGAGAGCAGCGGCGCCGTGCTCGCCGTCGCGGGCAGCTTCTACGGCTACGCCCCGGGGCGCAGCCCGATGACGCCCGACCTGCCACTCGAGCCGGCCACCCGCAAGGGCGCGATCCGGGCCCGCATGTGGACGGAGATCCTCCGCGCCCACGAGGCCGGTCGGGTCCGCGCGCTCGAGGTCCGCGCCTCCGACTACGTCGGCCCGCAGGTCACCTCGCCGCTGGGCGCCCACGCCGGACCGCGCCTTCTCGACCCGGTGCTCCGGGGCCGGCGTGCCTGGGTGGTCGGGGATCCGGATGCCCCACACACGTGGACCTCGATCGACGACATCGCCCGCACGATCGTCACCCTCGCCGCCGACGAGCGCGCCTGGGGCCGGGCGTGGCACGTGCCGAGCGCTCCGGCCCGCTCGATCCGCGACGTCGCGGGCGACTACGCCCGCGCCGCCGGGCTCGACTCCGCGACGGTCTCCCGCATCCCCCGCGCCGCCCTCCGGGCGATCGGGATCGCCCAGCCGCAGCTGCGCGAGGTGCTCGAGATGCTCTACCAGTTCGACGCGCCGTTCGTGGCCGACCACGAGGAGACCACCCGCGTCTTCGGCCTCGACCCCACCCCCTGGAAGGAGACGGTCGCGGCCGTCGTCGCGGCGCGCGTCCCGGCCCGGGAGAGGTGATTCACCCGCGGACCTCGCTGGCGTGAGAGGCCGAGCCCGCCGCCGCCTGGGCTCCGTCGGTCCCTCGACTCCATCACCGCGGCCGACGTCGGCGCGCTGTGGCCGGCACGGCCGATACGGCCGACACGGCCACGACATTCCTACTGGCGGAGGGTAAGGGATTCGAACCCTTGGTGGGTCGCCCCACAACGGTTTTCAAGACCGTCACATTCGGCCGCTCTGTCAACCCTCCCGGCCCTTATTGTGGCCCATCGCGGGCCCCGCGCGCACATCCGCGTAGGCTGGGCGGATGCGGGCGATGATCATCGACGAATCGGCACCGGGCACGCTCATCGAGGCGGATGTGCCCACCCCCGACCCCGGGCCGGGGCAGGTCCTCGTCGAGGTGGCGGCCGCGGGCGTGAACCGGGCGGACCTGCTCCAGCTCGCCGGTCTGCACCCGCCGCCCGCCGGGGCGCCGCCGTGGCCCGGCCTCGAGGTCTCCGGGCACGTCGTGGCCGCCGGCGAGGGCGTCGACCCCGCGCTCATGGGGGCGGCCGTGGCCGCGCTCGTGGACGGCGGCGGGTACGCCGAGCTGTGCCTCGCCCATGCCGACGACCTCGTCGTGCTGCCGGGCGGCTACGACGTCGTGGCGGCCGGCGGCCTGCCCGAGGCCGTGGCCACCGCGTACTCCAACCTGACCGGGCCCGGCGGCCTCGACCCGCGGGACAACACGGGCCGCACCGTGGTCGTGCACGGCGGCTCCGGCGGCGTGGGGTCGATCGCGATCCAGTGGCTGCGGGCGACCGGCGCGGTCGTCTTCGCCACGGCGGGCGGACCGGACCGCGCCGCGCGCTGTGACGCGCTCGGGGCCTACGGCATCGACCACCGCAGCGAGGACTTCGTCCGGCTCGTGCGTGAGGCCACGGGGGAGCGCGGCGTCGACGTCATCCTCGACGTCGTCGGCGCCGCCTACCTCGAACGGAACGTCAGTGCGCTGGCCGAACACGGCCGGCTCGTGATCATCGGGATGCAGAAGGGCACGACCGGCGAGGTGAACCTCGCCCCGCTGCTGTTCGGCTGGCGCTCGATCCACGGCACGGTGCTGCGGAACCGGACCCGCGACGAGAAGGCGGGCATCCTCGCCGACGTGCGCCGCGACGTCCTCCCGCTCATCGAACGCGGGCAGGTGCGAGTGTTCGAACACGAGCGCCTCCCCCTCGCCGAGGCCGCGCGGGCGCACGCGGCGATGGCGGCCGGGGAGGTCTTCGGCAAGGTGCTGCTCCTGCCCTGAGCCCGAGCTGTGGCTCGGGTACCGGCGGCGCGGGCACCGGCGACCTGGGTACCGGCGGTACCTGCAACCGGGGCACCGGTGGCTCGGGGCAGGAGCGCGGGCTCAGGTGTCGAGGAGTCCCCGCTCGATCGCGGAGGCGAGCACGGGCGCGAGCGGCAGCCGGCCGAACAGGGTGGCCTGCGCGGCGTGATAGATGTCGGGCTTGCCGTCCCACACCGTCGCGCTCGGCCCGTTCTCCGGTGACAGCTCGTGGATCCACGAGCCGTGCTCGGCGTCGATCAGGTGAACGGCGGTGTACTCCCACCACAGCTGGTACCACGCGTCGTAGCGGTCGTCGCCGGTGAGGCGGAAGAGCGCCGCGGCGGCCCCGAGGGCCTCGGCCACCACCCAGTGCATCCGCTCGCGCACGAGCGGCGCCCCGGAGAAGTCGACCGTGTAGATGAAGCCGTCGTCGCCGTCGACACTCCATCCCTGCTCCACCCCGGCCTCGAACAGGGCGGTCGCGGCCTCGAGCAGGAAGCCGGGGCAGTCGCGCCCGCGCGCCTCGAGCGCGGCGCGCACGTCCAGGGCGAGGCGGGCCCACTCGAACCAGTGCCCGATCGTGGCCCCGGCCGGGCGGAACGGGTGCGCGGGCGTGTCGGCGTTGTAGTCGAGCAGCGGGTTCCAGTCGGCGTCGAAGTGCTCGGGGATGCGCCAGTCGGTGCGGCGCGCGAAGTCGTCGAGCACGCGGGTCGTGATCGCGAGCGCCCGGTCGAGCCATACGTCGTGGCCGGTGGCGTCGGCGGCCGCGAGGTAGGCCTCGACCGTGTGCATGTTGGCGTTGACCCCGCGGTAGTCCTCAAGCTCGGTGAAGGCCCGATCCCAGCATTCGACGACCATCCGGTCCTCCTCCCGCCAGAACCGCCGTTCGGAGACGGTCAGGGCGCGCGCGAGCAGCTCGGACGCGCCCGGGCGGCCGGCGACGGTGGCGCTCGCGGCGGCGAGGATCACGAAGGCGTGGGCGTAGGCGGGCTTGGAGTCGTCGAGCGGGCCGTCCGGGCCGATGGCGGCGAACCAGCCGCCGTGGTCGCCGTCCGCGAACGGGCCCGCCAGTGCCCGCAGCCCGTGGTCGACCTGCGTGGCGGCGCCGGGGCGGCCGAGGAGGGCCGCGAGCGCGAAGGTGTGCACCATCCGGCACGTCACGTACAGCTCGCTGCCGCGTTCGGCGACCACCTCGCCGTCGGAGTCGAGGTAGCCGAAGCCCTCCGGGGTGGCCGCATCGGCGGCGAAGCCGACGAGCGCATCGAATTCGGATTCCAGCCACCGGGCATGGGCGGGCGATCTCAACCAAGTCATGCCTCACAGCGTAGCGGCGAGAACGGATGGGGCATGATGGAGGAATGACTGAGCACGCGGATGTCGACAGCGGGCGGGAACACGGTCAGGGGCGCGGCCAGAGTCGCGGGCAGGGAAGCGGACAGAGTCGCGGGCGGGGACGGGAGCCGGACGCGCAGGCGAGTCCCGCCGGCGCGCCCGGCGAGGGGGCCGAGGACCGCACGGAGAACACGGAGCACCCGGAGAATACGGAGAACACGGGGAACCCGGGGCACCGCCCGAAGGTCGTCATCGCCTCGGCTGAGGGCGTGAGCATGGCCGATCCGGACGAGGATCCGACGGCCGCCGTCGAGGAGCCGGCGAAGGTCATGCGGATCGGCATGATGCTCAAGCAGCTGCTCGAGGAGGTCAAGGCCGCCCCGCTCGACGAGGCCGCCCGCGACCGGCTCGCGGAGGTGCACGCCCGATCGGTCGCCGAGCTGCGCACCGGGCTCTCGGAGGACCTCGCCGCCGAGCTCGACCGAATCACGCTGCCGTTCTCGGACGACGCCGCCCCGTCCGACGCCGAGCTGCGGGTCGCGCAGGCGCAGCTGGTGGGCTGGCTCGAGGGCCTCTTCCACGGCATCCAGACCGCGCTCGTGGCCCAGCAGATGATGGCTCAGAATCAGCTCGCGACGATGCGCCGGGCGCTCCCGCCCGGGATGACCCTGCCCGTCCACGGTCGCCTCGGCCAGCAGAGCGGGCAGGGTGGGCAGGCTGAGCAGAGCGGGCAGGGGCAGGATCGGCCGGGTCAGTACCTCTGACGGGCCCCTGAAGGAGCACTGGCGGGCCCCTGAAGGAGCACTGACGAACCCTGACGAGCCCTGGCGAGCACTGACGAGCACTGACGAGCCCTGGCGAGCACTGACGAGCCCTGCGGGGCCACGGCGCCCCGAGAATGACCTCTCTGGGCCGCTCTGGGCCGTTGCGTGACCGCTCTCTGGGCCGCTCTGGGCCGTTGCGTGACCGCTCTCCGGGCCGCTCGGGCCGTTGCGTGACCGCTCTCCGGGCCGCTCGGGCCGTTGCGTGACCGCTCTCTGGACCGCTCTGGGCCGCTCGGGGCCGTTACGTGCGCATGGACGACGCCCGGTCGCCCCGCGCGGGCGCCGTCACCGGATCGGGGGGCGGCTCAGTAGATCAGAGGTGCGGCTCAGCGCGGGTCCGGCAGCGGGTCCGAGGAACGCCGGCTGCCCAATGAATCCGGGTAGAGGCCGCTGAGCACGGGCACGAGGCCGTTCTCGGCGACGCTGCCGGTGGTGTAGTCGGCGGCGGCCCGGGTGATCTCGTCGGCGTCGCCCATCGCGATGCCGTAGCCGGCCCAGCCGAGCATGTCGATGTCGTTGCGGCCGTCGCCGGCCGCGAGCGTCGAGGCGCCGTCGACCCCGAGCCGCTGCCGCACGACCTCGAGGGCGGAGGCCTTGGAGACGCCCGCCGGGCTCAGGTCGAGCCACGCGGTCCAGCCCACGGCGTAGGAGACGCCGTGCAGACCGGTGCGGTCCACGAGCTCGTGGAAGTCCGCGGCGGTCAGGTCGGGCGCCCGCACGGTCACGCGCGAGGCCGCCGATCGGCTCAGCTCGTCGAAGGGGACGACGTCCTGACGGCCGGTGAGCTCCCCGAGCGGGAACGGCTCGGTGACCATGAACCCCTCGCCGAGGACCTCCACGGCATAGAGGGCGTCCGGCACGTGTTCGCGCAGCTTGCGCAACGCGGGCTCCGGGTCGAAGGTGACGAGGTCCTCGACCGTGTACGGGATCGACGAGATCGAGCCACGCGCCGCTCCGTGCGCACCGTCCCGGTCGGCACCGGCCCGATCGGCACCGTCCGTCCCGGCCCCGTGAGCACCATCCGATCCGACCCCGTCGGCCCCCGGGGCCCGATCCGATCCTCCGCCGCGAGTGCGATCGCCGTAGCGGATCGTCACGGCCCCGTTCGAACAGACGGCCCAGCCGGAGGAGAGGCCGAGCTGCTCGATCACCGGCAGCACGGCGGTGAGCGAACGGCCGCTTGCGAGCACGAGGTGAGTGCCGTCGTCCACAAGCTGGTCGATCACGGCGGTGACCTCGGGGGCGAGGGAGCCGTCGTGGCCGAGGATCGTGCCGTCGATGTCGAGGGCGACGAGGGTCCCGGCGCCGGGGGTGAGGGTGAGCAGGGCACCGGGGAAGTACGGGGGCGTCACGTGAGCGGCTCCAAGATCTCGCGGCCGCCGAGGTAGGGGCGCAGCGCGTCCGGCACGGCGACCGAACCGTCGGCGTTCTGATGGTTCTCCAGCAGCGCGACGATCCACCGGGTGGTGGCGAGGGTGCCGTTGACGGTGGCGACCGGCGCGGTGCCGTCCTCGCCGCGCTCCCGCACCCCGAGCCGGCGGGCCTGGAAGGTGGTGCAGTTCGAGGTCGAGGTGAGTTCGAGGTAGCGGGACTGGGTGGGCAGCCAGGCCTCGCAGTCGTACTTGCGGGCGGCCGAGGTGCCGAGGTCGCCGGCGGCCGTGTCGATCACCCGGTACGGCAGGCCCATCGCGGTGAGCATCTCCTCCTCGTAGGAGAGGAAGGCCGCGTGCTCGGCGGCCGCCTCCTGCGCGCGCACGTAGGAGAACATCTCCACCTTGTGGAACTGGTGCACCCGGATGATTCCGCGGGTGTCCTTGCCGTGGGAGCCGGCCTCGCGGCGATAGCACGCGGACCAGCCGGCGTACCGGCGCGGCCCGGCGCTCAGGTCGATGATCTCCCCGCTGTGATAGCCGGCGAGCGCGACCTCGGAGGTGCCCACGAGGTAGAGGTCGTCGGCCTCGAGCCGGTAGATCTCCTCGGAGTGCTCACCGAGGAAGCCGGTGCCGGCCATGATGTCGGGGCGCACGAGGGTGGGGGTGATCATCGGGGTGAACCCGTGCTCGAGCGCCGTGTCCATCGCGAGGTTGAGCAGCGCGAGCTCGAGCCGCGCCCCGATGCCGGTGAGGAAGTAGAACCGCGATCCGGACACCTTCGCGCCGCGTTCGGTGTCGATCGCGCCGAGCCGCTCCCCCAGGTCGAGGTGGTCGCGCGCGGGGAAGCCCTCGGCCTCGAAGTCGCGCGGGCTCCCGACGTGGCGGAGCACCACGAAGTCGTCCTCGCCGCCGGCGGGAACCCCGTCGAGCACGAGGTTCGGAACCGAACGCAGGAGCGCGCCGGCCTCCTCCCCGGCGGCGTCGGCCTCGGACTCGGCGGCCTTGACCCGCTCGGTGAAGCGCTTCGCCTCGGCCAGCAGCGCCGGGCGGTCCTCTGCGCTCGCCTTGCCGACCGCGCGGGAGGCCGCCTTCTGCTCCGCGCGGAGCGACTCGAACATGGTGAGCAGGCTGCGGCGGCGTTCGTCCGCGGCCAGCACCTCGTCCACGAGCTCGGGGTCGGCGCCGCGGGCGAGCTGGCTCCGGCGGGCTCGGTCGGGGTTGTCACGAAGTGCCTTGAGGTCGATCACCTTCCCGAGGGTATCGTCCCCGGGCGCGGCACCGTCGAAGGCCGGGCGCGGCACCGTCGAAGGCCGGGCGCGGCACCGCCCGAGGGCCGGGTGCGGCGCCGTGAGGGTTCCCGCGTGGTCCCGGATGGATCGGGGCGGCGGGCGCTAGCGTGAGCGCATGGCGTGGGAACAATGGGTGAGCATCGCCGCACTGGTGGCCGCGACCATCGCGGTGATCGTCGGTGTGCTCGTGCTCAGGCGGATCAGTTCGCGGGCGAGCGCCGCCCGCCCGCTCGAGGGCGAGGAGTCCGCCGACCGGGCCGGCGGGCCGCCGGCGTTCGTCGTCAATCCGACCAAGGTCTCCTCCCTCGAGGCGTTCCGCGACCTGGGGGCGCGCACGGCGGCCGAGGCCGGCCTGGGCGAGCCGCTGTGGTTCACCACGACCCCGGAGTCCTCCGGATCCGAGCAGGCGAGCGAGGCGGTCCGGGCCGGCGCGAGCGTCGTCATCGCGGTCGGCGGCGACGGCACGGTGCGCGAGGTCGCGGCGGGCCTGTCGCGCTCCGGCGTGCCGATGGGTCTGATCCCGATGGGCACCGGAAACCTGTTCGCCCGCAACCTGGACCTGCCGGTCAACGGACTCGAGCAGCTCATGCTCACGGCCCTGACCGGTGCCGATCACCGGATCGACCTGGGGTGGGTGCGCCCCGAGCTGGCGCGCGCCCCCACGGACGGCGTTCCCTCGGACGACCCCCTCACGGACGGCGTTCCCTCAGACGACGCCCCCGCCGCCGAGCGGGGAGGGTCGACCGCCCGGGACGGCGGCAATCGTCCCCACCCGGGCGACGAGGCGTTCCTCGTCATGTCGGGGGTCGGGTTCGATGCCGCGATGGTCGCCGGGGCGGACGACGAGCTCAAGTCCCGGCTCGGCTGGCTCGCCTACTTCCTCGTCGGCGCCCGGCACCTGCACGGACGCAAGGTGCAGATCGGGGTGCAGATCGGCTCCGGTCCGGTCCACAACCGCAAGCTCCGCTCGCTGCTCGTGGCGAACGTCGGGAAGCTGCCCGGCGGGTTCGTGCTCTTCCCCGACGCCGCCCCGGACGACGGCCGGCTCGACGTCGCCGCCCTCGACACCCGCGGTGGCCTGTTCGGCTGGGCTTCGCTGTTCGGCACCGTGATCATGCAGGGCATCGGCATCCGCTCCACGCGTCCGACCATCGCGTCGAATATCGAGTTCTGGCGCGGCAGCCGGGTGGCGGTGCGGCTCGAGGAACCCGAGCCGCTCCAGGTCGACGGCGACCTCGTGGGTCGGGTGACCGGGGCCGAGTTCTGGCTCGAGGAGGGCGCGCTCGTCGTGCGCACCCGCCGCACGAGCGCGGCCGGCTGACCCCTGCCCAGATCGGCCCAGATCAGGCCGGGTCGATCCCGGGTCGATCCAGGGTCGATCCGGGGGCGATCGGGTCAGTCCGGGTGGACGCCCTCGCGCAGGCTCGCCACCCAGTCCCGCCCGCGCCGGAAGGCCTCGTCCGTGAAGCCCGGCCGGGGAACGGATCCGGGCCCGTCCACCCGCGGATAGGAGCCGAGGAACTGCACGCGGGGGCACACCCGGTGCAGCCCCACGAGCGCGGCCGCGACCCGCTCGTCGTCGATGTGGCCCTCGGCGTCGATCGAGAACATGTACCGGCCGAGCACGTCGCCGGCGGGCCGGGACTCGATGCGGCTCAGGTTCACCCCACGCGCCGCGAACTGCTCGAGCATCGTGAGCAGCGCCCCGGCCTCGTTGTCGGCGAGCTGGACCATGAGGGTCGTCTTGTCCTGCCCGGTTCGCTCCAGGATCGGACCCGGGCGGGAGGCGACCACGAATCGGGTGACCGCGCTGGAGTTGTCGCCGATGTCCTCCGCGAGCACGTCGAGTCCGTAGTCGATCGCGGTGAGCGGGGCGGTGATCGCGGCGTCGTAGCCGGCCGCCTCGTCGCCGATGAGGCCGGCGCCCCCCGCCGCGGTCGAGGTGGCGGGCACGTGCACGGCTCCGGGCAGGTGCGCGCCCACCCAGCGGCGGCACTGGGCCCACGCGTGCGGGTGGGTGGCGATCCGGCGCACCTGCCCGAGCGTGGTGCCCGGGAGCGCGGCGAGCACGAACTGCACCCGCACGAGGGCCTCGCCCACGATCACGAGCGGCAGCCCGGAGGCGAGGGTGTCGAGGGTGGCGCTCACCCCGCCCTCGATCGAGTTCTCGATCGGCACGACCGCGCGATCGGCCGCGCCGGTGCGCACGGCCTCGAGCGCGCCCGGCACGTCGGTCATCGGGAGGGCCTCGTCGGCGTGAGGGTCCCACACCTGCCGGAGCGCCGCCTCGGTGAACGTCCCCGCCGGCCCCAGATAGGCGTACCGCAGTCCCATGTCGGCCTCCCGGCGAATCGTGCGGGCACTCCTGCCGGTGCACCGCGGTCCCACGTACTCCAAGCGCTCCGAATACTCTCAGCACTCTCGGCACTCCGACTACTTGTCTGCACTGTAGCGCGGGCGCGCGGGCGTCCCGCGCACCGCCTGCCACCCCGTCACCTCGCCCCGCCGATCGGGCTACGCGACCGGAACGGCGTACGGACGGCGGGAGGCGCCGTCCGTACGCCTCTCACCAGCCGTTGACGATGGTGTTCTCGGTGGTGGTGTAGTCGGAGTTGCCGGTGGCGATCGTCAGGGCGATCGTGTTGAGGGTCCCGGCCATGTCGGCGAGGCCCCGGCGCCACTCCAGCATGCGCTGCTGGTAGTTGAGCGAGGCCTGCCCGGTCCAGTCCTGCTCGAGGTGGGTGAGGTCGGCCTCCATCACCTCGAGGATGTCGGTGACGTTGCGGAAGCACAGGTCGACATCCGCCTCCACCCCCGCGAGGTGGTCGGTCGAGACCGCGATCGCCTCGATGTTCATCGCTGGGCTCCGTTCTGTCCGTGGGGTCGCAGGATCCGCTCGTAGGCGGCGTCGAGGCCGGCGAAGCTCTCGTTGACCCCCTCGAACCGGGACCCCTGGGTGCGCTGGTCCTGCTCCCGCAGCCCCATGGTCACGGCGGCGAGCCGCTGCGCGCCCTCGTCGCGGATGCGGGCCGCGAGCGGGGTCTCGTCGGTCCCGGAGAGCACGTCGGCCAGGGTGGTCATCCCGGCGTCGATGCGTTGCTGCAGGGTGCGCCAGTCGGCACCGAACTCCCCGTCGCGGGCCTTCTGGGCGTACTCGGCGTCCTTACCCGCGTTCTTGCGGGCCATCTCCTCACGGTCGCGCTGGATCTCGGCCGCGGATTCGCGCAATTGACTCGTGGCGGCACGCATGTCGGCGAGCAGGTCGTCGATGCGGCGTCGGTCCAGGGGGTCCATCAGGCGACTCCGAAGGCGTTGGCGGTGGCACCACGGGCGGTGGTGGCCGCGCGGATGTTGTGGGCGGCCGTGGCGACCGTGGCCGCGGTCTTGATGGCGGCGGCCACCTTGGTGAGGATCTCGATCACGTGCGAGAACCGCTCGATGAAGTTGACGACCTTGGTGATGGCGTCGATGCCCTTGCGGAACTTGTCGAGCGCGACCACCGTGTTGATCGCCCCGTCGATCGCGCCGGCGATCCACCCGAACACGGGCACCGCGGCCTCGATCGCGATCCGGGTGGCCCAGTCGCCGAGCCATCCGAGGATGCCGTAGAGCAGTTCCACGGACGTCGTGAGCAGGTCCCGCAGGGCGTTGCTCGTCTCGACCATCGCCGCGCAGCCCTCCTCGTAGCTCGAGAAGTTCTCGGCCACCGATCGCAGCCGCGAGCTGTAGGCCTCGGCCGCGTCACCGGTCCAGAACGACGAGCGGTCCGAGGCCATCCGGTTGTAGTTCTCGCCCACGGTGTTCACCGCGAGGCCGACCTGGGTCCAGGCCATGGCGGAGGACTCGAACAGGCCCCAGTCGCCGATGAGATCCTTGGTCAGTTCGATCAGGGGCGAGAATCCGAGCAGTTGCTCGCAGACCCAGTCGACCCCGCCGATGAGCGGGCCCGCCGCCCATCGCAGCTCGGTGCCGTAGTCCGTCCCGAGCACGGGCGGCGGCATGAGGAACCCCTCGGCGTCGGTGATGGTGATGCTCATCAGTTCGCCCAATCCACGTTGTCTCGGCCGGTGGCCGGGCCGTCGGCCAGGTCGCTCATGCGATCGGCCCGGTCGTCGGCGGTGTTCGCCTCCTGCACGGCACCGTAGGCGCCGGTGGCGGAGTTGTAGAGGCCGTAGACGTCTCCGGCGGCCCGGGTCGTGCGCGAGGTCATGTTGTTGTTCACCCAATCGGACGTGGCGGGCGGGGCGTCGATCCCGGCGTAGTTGTAGACGGCCCGCTCGCCGCCGGCGTGCCAGGAGTCGGTCCGCTCACTCCACCGGTCACGCAGCTGGTCGGCACCGGTCGGCGCCGCCGGGAGCCGGTTCGGGTCGTCACCGAGCAGCCAGGCCTCATAGCGGTCCCGCAACGGGTGGCCGCCGGATGCATCGGCCCAGCTCGCGAGCGTCCTGTCGGCGGCGGTGGCCTGCGAGTGTCGGCTGCCGGAGAACGGGTCGCCGAGCTCGCGCTCGGCCCACCTGCTGGCGACGTCGCGGCCGTAGCCTCCCGTCGCGTCCATCAGCGGGGTGCCGGGATCGGGCGCGGCCAACGGGTCGAGCTCCACGGCCGACGACGACGCCCCGCCCCCCTGCCCGTACGACATGGTGGGCGTCTCGTAGTCGTCGCTCATCTCCTGGCCGATGCCGTTGAAGCCGGTGCCGAGCCCCTCGTCCACGTCCTTGTAGGCCTGCAGGGTCTCCGCGGACTTGGTCTCGATCGCCTGCGCGACGGTCTCACCGTCCGCCAGGCCGGCCACGGCGTTGTCCCGCGCGCTGTTGTACAGGCCCGAGAGGCACATCATCGCCAGTCCCGTGGCATCGCCGAGATTCGTGTGCTCGGCCACATAGGAGCGAATGCCGCTCATGTATCCGGCCTGCCGACCCGCGGCGTCCACGGCGCTGTCGAATATCGACGGCACCACTGCGAAATCGCCCATTGTCTTCCTCATCTCGCCGAACGTCTCTGCTGGATACCCTAACGGGAGCTCGAGACGGCGGGAATGGTCAGGACTGTCCACGGATAGTTCTGCCCATCGCGCACTGGGCACCGCCGGCCGGCCCACGCGGGCCGGACGGTGCGGGCGAATCGACACAATGGCCCGGGGATGAGCACGGTTCCCCCATATCCGGCCCCTAGGCTGTGGGGAATGATCTCCCGACGCCTGCTCCAGCGCGCGGCCGCGGCCCTTCTGGGCATCGTCGCCGTGGTGGTGCCGTCGTTGCCGGCCCCCGCCGCGGCCGCGCCGACCCCGGACCCCGTCGTGGTCATCGGCGCCGCCGGGTTGAGCTGGGAGGACATCGATCCGGAGACCACCCCGGCGCTGTGGTCGCTCGCCGAGGAGGGCGTCGGGTCCCTCGTGGTGCGGTCGGTGCGGCGCACCACGTGCCCGCTGGACGGCTGGCTCGCCCTCAACGCCGGTGACCGGGCGGCCGATGTGAGCTCGCGCTGCCGCGGGCTCACCGAGCCCGTCGACGGACGGATATCGGACTGGCCGGAGATCGCCGGTGCGGTCGCCGACCAGAAGTTCACCGCGACGCTCGGAACGTTCTCGACCCTGCTCGACCGGGCCGGTGTCACCGCCACCTCGATCGGGCCGGGGGCGGCCGTGGCGCTGGCCGACGCCGATGGCACGGTCACGAATCACCTCGACCGGGTCGCGGCCGGGTTCGGGCTCACCGCTCAGGTCTCCAGGGCGGCGAGCTCGGCGGACCTGCTCGTCATCGACGCGGGCAGTATCCGCCCGGCCACCGAGGCCACCTACGGCGGCGCGGACCAGCACCATGCGGACCAGGTGCGCACCCTGAACCGGCGGGTCGGGGCCATCCTCGAGGGCATCGCGGCCGCGGGCACCGATCCGGTCATCCTGCTCGCCGGGATCGCCGACACCGACTCTCCGGGTCTGCGCACGCTCGCGATCTCCGGACCGGGGTGGGGCACGGGAGAGCTCGTCTCCGCCTCCACCCGGCAGCCCGGCTTCGTGCTCGCGACCGACCTGCAGCCGACGATCTTCGAACTCCTCGGGGTGCGCTCGACGTTGCCGGCCGAGCTCCCCGGGGCGCCCGCCACGCTTCTTCCGTCCGACGAGCCGAGCACCGAGCTCGTGGCCGCCGCGATCGACCGCAACATGCATGCGCAGGCCGCCTCCCCCCTGACGAGCACCTTCTTCCTCGTCATGGTGGTCATCAACCTGGCCCTGTTCGCGGTCGTCGCCCTCGGGCTCAAACGGCCGACCATCGCCCGCATGACCAAGTGGTGGCGCAAGCGCTTCTCCCGCTCGCACGGCCCCGACGGCGGCGCGCACCATGGGGCACAGGGCCCCCAGGGAGCACTGGATGCACAACGCGCAGGCGGTTCAGTCGAATCAGTCGGATCAGGCGGATCAGGCGGATCAGGCGGCTCAGTCGGCGCAGCCGGGTCAGTCGGTTCAGCCGGATCAGGCGGCTCAGGCGGTTCGGCCGGATCAGGCGGTTCAGGCAGTTCAGGCGGATCAGCTGATGCCGACGATTCGGTGGACGCCTGGCTGCCCCCGCGCACCTGGGTGCTGCGGGTGCTGCGGACCGCCGCGATCTCCATCAGCGCCCTGCCCGTGGCCTCGTTCCTCGCCGATCTGCTGCCCTGGTGGCGCGCGAGCGCACCCGGACTGGCCCTCGCCGCCGCGACCCTCGGCTGGATGGCACTCCTCGCCGTCGTCGCGCTCGCGGGCCCGTGGCGCAGGCACGTGCTCGGCTCGGCGACCGTGATCGCCGCCGTGACCGCGGGGGTGTTGGCGATCGACATCTACTTCGGTGCGGCCCTCCAGATCGGGGCGATCATGGGCAGTCCGGCCCTCGTGGCCGGCCGCTTCTACGGCATGAACAACACGGCCTTCGCGCTGTTCACCGCCTCGATCCTCATCGTGACGATCTCCCTCGCGCAGCCCTTTGCGCGCCGCGGACGGCGGTGGGCGGCCGTGGGCGTCATCGCCGTCGTCGGCCTCGTGGCCACGATCATCGACGGCGCCCCGGCGTTGGGTGCCGATTTCGGCGGCCCGCCCGCCCTGCTGCCCGCGTTCGCGATCATGGCGCTCATCACCCTCGGCGTGCGGCTCACGTGGAGGCGGGTGATCGGGGTGCTCGTCGTGGCCGGCGTGGTCACGCTCGCGATCTCCTTCATGGACTGGCTCCGCCCGCCCTCGGAGCGCACCCACCTGGGCATGTTCTTCGAGACCCTCCTCAGTGGGGACGTCTTCCCGGTGATCTGGCGCAAGCTGGATCAGAACCTGACGATCCTGTTCGGGAACCGGCCCCTCACTCTGCTCGCGATCTGCGGGGTGCTCACGGTCGTGTTCGTGCTCGCCCGGCCGATCCGCGGGGCGATCATCGATCCGCACGGCGGGCGCTTCGCCTGGCTCTCCCAGGGCACGCCGATCAGCCGCATGGGCGAGCGCAGCCCGCTGCTCGGCGCGGGGATCGTGGCCTCGGGGGTCGCCGGCGCGATCGGGATGGCGGTGAACGACTCCGGCGTCGCGATCCCCGCGAACATGGTCGCCATCACGGTGCCGCTGCTGCTTGCGGCCTGCGCGACGTGGATGCTCACCCTCGAGTCGCCGGACGCCGGGGGGACGGCGAGCACACCGGGCCACCCGAATCACTCAGGCAACTCAGAGCACCCAGACGACCCAGTCCACCCAGACCACCCAGACGACTCAGAGCACCCAGACCACCCAGAGCCTTCGGAGCACTCAGAGCCTTCGGAGCACTCAGGCCCCTCGGGTCCCTCCACCTCGCGCTGAATTCGCCCGGGCTCGCGCGGACGCGCACCGGGTTGCCCCGACTCCCCCGCCCCGCGGACCCTCCGCAGGCCTCGGTCGCCGAGCGGGCCTCGGCTCGCGGGGCGCGGCTCAGCTCGGCTGCGCGCGGGAGGCGGTGAGTTCGTACCGCCGGAACTTGCGGGCGGTCACGGCCGCCATGACGGAACGCAGCTGCGCGGCCCGGTGGAGGTTGCCGGCGAGGTCGTTCCCGGAGGGGCGGTGCCGCAGGTCGCAGGGCACCTCGACCACGCCGTAGCCCTGCATGAGCAGGTCGATCGTCATGCCCGTCTCGACCCCCCAGCCGTGCGCGAGCGGGGTCGCCGCGTCGAACGCCTCGCGGGTGAGGCAGCGCTGACCGCTGAGCGGCTGATCCGGCGACCAGCCGGTCGCGTTGTGAATGGACCTCCGGGCGAATCCGGTCACGATGCCGCGGCCGCCGGCGCCCTGCTGGGGCGGCAGGGTCGCGATCGACAGGTCCGCGCTCCCCGAGAGCACCGGCGGCACGAGCGGGGCGGCGTTGACGGCCGTCTCCCCGAGGTCGGCGTCGAGGAAGAGCAGCATCCGCGGCGAGGCTCCCGGATTGTCGCGCATCGCGACGACCGAGGCGCCGGTCTCCATCGCGGAGGCCTTGCCGCGGTTGACCGAGTGCCGCACCACGACCGCCCCCGCGGCGCGGGCCCGGTGCTGGGTGTCGTCGCTCGATCCGTCGTCGACGACGAGCACGAGGTCCACGTGCGGGATCGCCCGGGCGGCACGAACGGTCGCGGCCACCCGGTCCTGTTCGTCCTTGGCCGGGATGATCGCGGCCACGCGCTGGCCGGCGTCCGCGGCATGGCCGGCACGAGCATGCACGGGTCCACGGCGGACGACGCGGAGGGGTTGCGATTCGGGCCGGTCCTGCGTGCTCACGCCGTCAAGCCTAGTACGCCGTCCGGCGTGTCCGTGCGCCGTCCACGGCGTTTCCGGCCCGCCGGCCGCCGCGCGGAGCGCCCCGACCCGCCAGAACCCGCGAGATCGAGCCGAAACCTCCGCTAGAGTTTTATTTAGATCACTCTTTACCGGAGCGTTACCTGGCGGGAGACGAGTCCAGCCCGGGCGCGACGCTCGTCGGCATCGAGCGGTTCGGTCACTGCGACGGCGTCCGCGAGCCTCGGTTCGAAGGCACCGAGATCGAGCTCGTCGGCCTCGGTCCCCGGAGCCAGCTCCCACACCGGCATGACGATGCCGTTCGACCGGAACGTGCCGATGAGCCGGGCGGCGTCGGAGACCGCGGACTCGCGCCGTGCGTGCAGTCGGGCGAGCCCGTCGAGCAGGGCCTCCTCCGGCTCGGGGCGCGCCCAGCGCAGGAACTCGCGCTCACCCATCCGGCACCAGTAGGCACCGTCCACGCCCGCGACCTTGACTGTCGGAACGATCGATCCGGCGGACTCCTCGAGGGCGGCCTTGACCTGGGGGTCGGACGCCTCGGTCGTGGCGTAGCCGAAGTCGTCGTGCACGGTGACCTCGAACGGCCGATCGAGCTCGAGCACGTCCTGGAGTCGCGGCCCGGGCCCGGGCAGGCCGGGCAGGTGGAGCGACTCGCCGGGGTCGAGGTCGAGGGCGGCGATGAGCGCCGCGGCCGCGTCGCGCGACGGATCCTGCGAGGAGGTGACGACCTGGAGCGCGACGAGCACCTCGCCGTCCTCACGCTTCATCGCCGGCCAGATCATCGGCAACAGCGTGACGATCGTGACGTCCTGGCCGCCATAGGCGGCCGTCGTGCGCACGCGGGCGCTCGCCGCGGGCACGACCTCGCGCAACGCGACCCAGTCGACCTCCCCGGGCAGGCCCTCGAACGGACGGGACGGCGCGGCGACCGCGGCCTTGCGGGCGGCCCGCCGCGCGGCGACCTTCTCGTTGGGGGCGCTCTTCTTGCTCCGTTTTGCCATGGTTGCACTGTAATGCAGGCGGTCGGCGACCGGATCCGCCCCACGACCGCGCCACAGGTGGCAGGATCGGGGGCATGCATGAGCGAGCCGGAAGCCCCGCGCGTCCCGAGGACCTGATCGATGCAGACGCCGTGATCGGCGCCTATTACGACCGCGCCCCGGACCTGGACGATCCGGGCCAGCGGGTCAGTTTCGGCACGTCCGGGCACCGCGGCTCCTCCCTCGACGGGGCCTTCAACGAGGCGCATATCCTCGCCACCACCGCCGCGATCGTGGAGTACCGGCGCACCCAGGGCATCGACGGCCCCCTCTACCTGGGCCGCGACACGCACGCGCTCTCCGGGCCGGCGACCACGACCGCGCTCGAGGTGCTCGTGGCCGCCGGGGTCGAGGTGTTCATCGACGCCCGCGACGGCTACACCCCCACCCCGGCCCTCTCCCACTCGATCCTGCGTCACAACGGCGCCGGCAGCGGCGCCGGGGTGCGCACGCAGGGGCCGGGGCGGGCGGACGGCATCGTGGTCACCCCCTCGCACAATCCGCCCCGCGACGGCGGATTCAAGTACAACCCGCCCGACGGCGGCCCCGCCGGTTCGGACGCCACGAGCTGGATCGCCGACCGCGCGAACGAGCTGCTGCGTGCCGGCGTCGCGAGCATCCCCCGGCACGCCGACCCCCGGGCCGAGGCGCACAAGCACGACTTCCTGCTCACCTACGTCGACGACCTGGGCCAGGTGCTCGACCTGGCCGCGATCCGCGAGGCGGGGGTGCGGATCGGTGCCGACCCGCTCGGCGGGGCGTCCGTGGCGTACTGGGCCGAGATTGCCGACCGGCACCGGCTCGACCTGACCGTGGTGAACGAGCGGGTCGACCCCACATGGTCGTTCATGACCCTCGACTGGGACGGCAAGATCCGGATGGACTGCTCGAGCCCGTACGCGATGGCCTCGCTCGTGCAGGCGATGCACTCCGCCGGGCCCGAGGCCGCCGCACCCTACGACATCGCCACCGGCAACGACGCGGATGCGGACCGGCACGGCATCGTGACCGCCGACGGTCTGATGAACCCGAACCACTACCTCGCGGTGGCGATCGACTACCTGTTCACCCACCGCCCCGGCTGGGGCGAGGGCTCCGCCGTGGGCAAGACCCTCGTGTCCTCGGCGCTCATCGACCGGGTCGCGGCCGCCCTGGGGCGCCGCCTCGTCGAGGTGCCCGTCGGCTTCAAGTGGTTCGTGCCGGGGCTCCTCACCGGCGAGATCGGCTTCGGCGGGGAGGAGTCGGCCGGCGCCTCGTTCCTGCGCACGGACGGCACCGTGTGGACCACCGACAAGGACGGCATCCTGCTCGCCCTGCTCGCGGCCGAGATCACCGCGGTCACCGGCCAGACGCCGTCGCGTCGGCACGCCGAGCTCACCGCCGCCCACGGCGAGAGCTGGTACGCCCGGATCGACGCCGCGGCCACCCGGGAGGAGAAGGCGGCCCTCGGCCGGCTCAGCCCCGAGGACGTGGCGGCGACCTCGCTGGCGGGGGACCCGATCACCGGCCGGCTCGTGCGCGCCCCCGGCAACGACGCCCCGATCGGCGGGCTCAAGGTGACGACCGACGCCGCCTGGTTCGCCGCCCGTCCCTCGGGCACCGAGGACGTGTACAAGATCTACGCCGAGTCCTTCACCTCCGCCGATCATCTGACCCAGGTGCAGGAGGCCGCCCGCTCGCTCGTGAGCGACTCCCTCTCCTGACGCCGCCCGCCTCGAGTGAACCGGCCGCGCCGCTCCGCTCGGGGCGCCGGGCCGGCGGTCAGGTGCGGTCGGTGGCGGCCCGGCGAGCGTGTGGACGACGTCGCGTGCGTCGCGCGGGCCGGTCGCCGTCGAGCACCACGCCGTCGAACGCCGCCGTGAGGGCGGCCGGGTCGTACTCGCGCCGCACCCATTCCCGGGCGAGGCGGGTCGCCTCGCTCCGAGCGGGGGTGGGCGCGGCGGTGAGGATGCGTTCGGCGGCGAGCTGCGGCGTCCCGACGACCCATTCGGCCGGGTAGACGGCCGCGGCCCCGCCCCAGGCGGCCAGGTCCGGCCAGTCGCGCACGACGGGCAGCGCGCCCGAGGCGACGCCCTGGATGAGGGAGTCGTGCTGGCCCTCGACCCGGCTCGAGGAGAGGATGACCCCGACCCGGGTGAGGGTGGCGGCGAGGTCGTCGGTGAAGCCGGTGACCTCGACGGCGTCCTTGAAGCCCAGGATGCGCCGGGTCAGCGCCTCGTAGTACGGGTCCGCCCCGGAATCGGCGGGGACGGTCTCGCCCACGAGCAGCAGCCGCCAGGTCGGGTCCTCCTCGCGCAGGAGCCGGAGCACCTCGAGCGCCCACGCCGGATCCTTGCTCACCTTGTTCCAGCCGACGAGTGCGATCGTTCGATCCGCCTCGGCGCGCTTGCCGCGGTCCCAGCGGGGCAGGTCCACGGCGTCCGGCACGACGTGCACGTCCGAGCCGAAGCCGGGGGCGGTGGCGGCCACGAGGTCGCGGATCGGGGTGGCCACGAACACCGAGCGGCCCAGGTGCTGCCAGGCGGTGAGCAGCGGCATCGGGGTCATCGCCTCGTATTTGCGCACGCGGGTGACGATGGGCAGGCGGGTGTCGAGCAGGCTGGCCCACACGAGGGCGCGGTGCCCCCACTCCACGAAGATCGTGTCGGCCCAGGCGAGGGAGTCCGCCAGGGCCGCGGGGACCGGGATGCGGGCGCCGGTGAGGCTGTGGTCGAGCCGGGCCGCCACGAGCGCCGCGAGGGTGAGGTCGGCCTCCTCGATCGCGCCCAGGTCGATGAGGCGCACCTCCCGCCCGGCCGCGCGATGGCGCTCCACCATGGGCCGGACCATCGAGGGCTGGTCCGCGACGAGCACGAGCAGCCGCTCGGTCGGCTCGGGTCGTTCCCGCGCGCCGGCGCGCTCCGTGGCGGGGCCGGGTGCGTCCGAGGTGAGGGTGGTGAGTGCGACGCTGTCGTGCAGGGGACGCAGGAACGCCTCGGTGTCCACGAGCAGCGGGGAGGGCTCGGTGAGCAGGTGCCGGGTCGGGTGGAAGGCGATGGCGAGGGCGCTGGTGAGGCGGCGGGCCGTCACGTCGACGTCACCGCCCGCGAGCGCCGCGTCGGCCGCCCCGAGCACGCGCCGCTGCACCGCCGGGAGATCGGCCGGCACGAGCCCGGCGTCGAGTTCGGCGAGCACGCGGCCGGCCTCGAGCTGGGTTCGGCTCGCCGAGTCCCCGGCCCGGGCCGCGGCGAGCCCGTAGATGCGGGCGGCGTCGCCGTGATAGCCGTGGTCGGCGTAGAGCTGGGCGAAGTGGCGGGAGGCCTCGACGCGGTCGGCCGCCCGGGCCGGTATCCACGTGTGGCCCTGCCATGCGAGCCGGCCCGCGCCGCGCACGGCGCGCAGCTTGAACGCACTGGCGATAAGATCTGCGATGCGCACCGCTCCTCCTCGTTCCGGGTCGGGTCGCCGCCGATGAGATGGGGTTCCCGCCGCCGGCCTGATCCATCATGACGTCGGGAGTGACATCGTGCTTCGACCGTACCGGACCATTCTGCGCCATCCGGGCGCCGCGGGCTTCTCGGCGGCCGGGGTGCTGGCGCGGCTGCCGATCTCGATGGTCACGATCGCGATCGTGCTGCTCATCTCCTCCGCCTACGATCGCTACGCGGTGGCCGGCGGGGTGGCCGCCGTGTACACGATCGCCCAGGCGCTGTGCGCCCCGCGGCTCGCGGTCCTCGTGGACCGGCACGGTCAGGCGCGCGTCATGCGGCCGGCGATCACGCTCGCGCTCCTCGGCCTCACGGCGCTGACCTACCTCGCGGCGATCCGCGCGCCCGCGGCGTGGCTCTTCGTGACGGCCGCCCTCGCCGGGGCGGCCGTGGGCTCGGTGCCCGCGCTCGTGCGGGCACGCTGGAACGCACTCGTGTCGGATCCGCGGGAACTGCACACCGCGTACTCGCTCGAGTCCGTGTTCGACGAGTTGACGTTCGCGCTCGGGCCGGTCGTGGCCACGTTCCTCGCGACCGAGGTCTCGCCCGTGTTCGGGCTGGTCACCGGGATCGTCGCCGCCGGGATCGGCAGCTACTGGTTCCTCGCCCAGCGCGGCACCGAGCCACCGGCCGGCGGCGGCGAATCGGGCGGATCGGGCAGAGCAGAAGCGGACCCCGCGGACACGGCAGAGCCGGCAGACACGGCGGACACAGCAGACACGGCAGGCACACGGGGCATGGCGGCTCCGGGGTCTGCGGGCCGGAGCGTCATCCGGTCGGCGCCGATCCTGCTCGTGAGCGTCGTGTTCGTCTTCCTCGGGGTGGTCTTCGGGGCCGCGGACGTCGCCACCGTGGGCTACACCGAGGAACTGGGGAGGAAGTCGTGGGCCGGGGTGGTCCTCGGGGCGCTGGCGGCGGGCTCGCTCGTCGCGGGACTGCTCTACGGCACGCACGCCTTCGTGACCCCGGTGTGGAAGCGCTTCGTGATCAGCCTCGGCGCGCTCGCGCTCGGCAGCGGACTGCTCATCGTGACCCATCACCTCGTGGCGGTGTTCGCGGTCATGCTCGTGACGGGGCTGGCGATCGCCCCCACGATCATCGCGGGCAATTCGCTCGTGCAGGAGCTCGTTCCGCGGGCGCGGTTGACCGAGGGCCTCACGTGGGTCTCGACCGCGATCGGCGTGGGGGTCGCGGCGGGGAGTTCGATGTCCGGGCTGATCGTCGACCGGGTCGGTGCCCACTCGGGCTACCTCGTGGTCGTGGCCGCGGCGGTCCTCGGCGCGCTCCTCGCCCTCGCCGGCGCGCCGACCCTCCGCCGGCACTACGAGGCCCGCCCGGCCGCGGACTGAGTTGGCGCGCCCGCCGGCGCAGCGGCCATCCCCTGGGCGACCGGGCCCCGGAGCGCCTATCCTCACACCATGAAGGTCCCGCGCTGGCTGTCGACCGTCCGGACCGCCTCAGCGGGAGCGGTCGAGGGAGCCCGATCGAACCTGCGGCACCGCCACGACCACCGGCGCGTCCTCGGTCTCGCGCTCTCGGGCGGCGGCGCGCGCGCCAGTTTTCAGCTCGGGGCCCTGCGCTACCTCTACGACGTCGAGGGCATCACCCCGGACGTCGTCTCGGGCACCTCGGCCGGCTCGATCCTCGCGGCGGCCCTGGCCCAGCATGGCACCCACGAGGGGCAGCGCCGGGCGCTGGCGGAGGTCGACCGGATCTGGTCGGGGATGACCTCCTCCTCCGACATCTTCACGGAACTGGCCTGGTACGCCCGGCTGCGTGCCCACCTGCCCACGTGGATGCGGGTGATCGCGCTGCGGCAGGCCAGGCCTGGACGGGCGAGCCTGACCCAGACGCTTTCCTCCGCCCTGAGCCACGCTTTCGGCCGCGGCCCCACCGACAACGACATCGCCGCCACTGCCGGCACCGCCCGCACGGCCGGTACGCCCGCGGCCGAGGTGGCCGTGAAGAACCACACGATCTCCCCGGTCGAGACGCTCACGGCGCTGTGGGAGGGCGCCCGGGCCACATCCGACCTGGAGATGATCATCCGCGGGGTGGGCCGGGAGCGCTCGGCCTTCCGGCCCGGACCGATCGTCGAGGCGTTGCTCGAGCCGCAGGTGTTCGACCCGGTACGGCTCGCGGCCTCCCGGGTCAAGCTGCGGATCACCGCGGTGAGCCTGGAGAGCGGCGAGCTGCACTACATCACGGGCCGAGGGGAGTTGCACGACCGCGACGACCGGCCGCTCGCCGGCCTCGGCCCGGTCGACATCGTCGACGCCCTGACGGCCTCCTGCGCGATCCCGGGGATCTTCCCTCCGATCAAGCTCGGCCGGGAGCACTACGTCGACGGCGGCATGCGTGAGAACCTGCCGGTCGCGATCGCCTACGAGATGGGCGCGGACGAGGTGATCGCGATCGTCTCCAGCCCGCCGGGGCCCGCACCCGAGGAGTCCTATGCGGAGCGGGACATCCTCTCGATCATCATGCGCACCGCCAGCGGGATCCTGCCCGATGAGCTCCAGCGGCTGCAGGTCGACGCCGCCCGCGCCCGCGGCGCGACCGTCATCGCCCCGCTCATCGAGGTGCACGACATGCTCACCGTCGATCCGGGCCTCATCCGCATTGCGACCGACTACGGGTACCTGCGCGCCCGGGACGTCATGACCGGGGCCGGTGCGCATCGACAGAGCACGACGCACGACGTGATCGAGTTGCGGCGCCAGCTGTGGGCGCTCGAGGATCGACTGTTCGCCCCACCCGAGGACGACGACGAGGTGGTCCTCGACCCGGAGGAACTGGACGACGACCTGCTCCGCATCGGCGAGCTCAAGCTGCACCTACGTACGCTCCTCGAGAGTGCCCCGGCCAGCGAGCTGCCGCACGACGCCGACCGCTGGT
This sequence comes from Pseudactinotalea sp. HY160, assembly GCF_009372055.1. NCBI lineage: Bacteria > Bacillati > Actinomycetota > Actinomycetes > Micrococcales > Cellulomonadaceae > Pseudactinotalea > Pseudactinotalea sp. HY160. The sequence continues at coordinate 161,010 of NZ_WHMT01000002.1, forward strand.
GGCGGGAATGGGAGCGTCACCCGTACCCGATCGAGCTCGCCCCGACGTGGCCGACCGGCTCGGCCACGACCTAGGCTGAGCCCATGCCCGAGATCACGATCCGCGATGAGTCCATCCGCCTGGGGCAACTCCTCAAGCTCGCCGGCGCCGCCCAGGACGGCGCGCACGCCCGCCATCTCGTCGAGTCCGGTCACGTGCTCGTCAACGGCGCGGTGGAGGTCCGCCGGGGAGCGCAGGTCCGCTCCGGCGCACGGGTGAGCGTCGAGGGCGAGACGTACTCGGTGCGCACCGAGGGCTGATCCGCAGCGCCATTCGACGCCCCGACCCACCGTCACACAGCGGGCAGGGCCCCGGCGGCGATCCATCGGGGCCCTGCCTGTTGCCGCCTACGCCGGGTCAGCGGCCCATCGAGCGCGCGCGTCGCACCCGCGCGAGGGTCATCGCCGCGGCCCCGCCGAGTAGGAGCGTGCCGGCCGCGATGAGCGCCGCGTCGGGCGAGGTGCCCGTGTCGGGCATCGGCGTTCCGGATGTCCCAGCCGTGCCGGAGGCGTGTGTGCCGGACGAGGTGCCGGAGGCGCCAGTCGACGTGCCCTCCGTGCCACCCGTGCCGGACCCGCCGCCCGTCGAGGTCGGCGATTCCGTCGGCGATTCGGACTGCGTGGGCGTCTCGGTCCCGGTCGGCGATTCCGTCGGCGACTCCGTCTCCGTGGGCGGCTCGGTCGGCGACTCGGTCTCCGTCGGCGTCTCGGTGGGCGACTCGGTCGGTTCGCCCGCGACGGTGATCGTGATCGGCGCGGTTCCGTCGGCCGCGATGACGGTCACGCCCTCGCCCGTGCCGCCGACGGAGTTCGTGTAGGTGCCCGCGACGGTCGGCAGGGTCACGCCGAAGTGCAGGGTGAGCGTGCCTGGCCCGGCCTCGGTGGCGGCCGGGACCGTGAACGTGCCGGTCCACGTGATCTCCTGTCCGGAGACCGCCGGATCCGTCGTCGTGGCACCGATGGTCGATCCCGGGTCGTAGGCGAAGCCGGCCGGCAGGGTGTCGGTGATGCTCGTGAGGGTCCGCTCGACGGCGCCCTCGTTGGACATGGTGATCGTGTAGCCGCTCGTCGCCTGGTCGGGCACGGTCACGGCGTCGTCGTCGGCCGTCTTCGCGAACCGGACCGGGGTGGCCCCGAGCGGGGAGAAGATCGTCAGGCTCGACAGGGTCGTCGCGGTCCCGGAGGCCGCGAGGTCGACGGGCCAGCTGATCGCGACCGCATTGTCGTGCTCTCCGGTGCACACGCACGTGTCGGGCAGGTTCGTCATGGCACCGACCGCGGCCCACATGTCGTCGTAGAACGCCTCGATGTGGTTGCTACCGGCGGTGAGCGGGTAGAACGCCTCGATCCGGTCGGGGCTGTTCGATCCGGCCCGCGCCTGGCACACCGGCACTCCGCCGGAGTCGATCCGGCCCCGGCCGTAGTCGCTGTCCTGGAGGTAGCAGTCCCCGGCCCGGTACACGATCGCGGAGTACGCGCGTCCGTTCGTGCTCGCGAGGGAGACGTCGGTGCGGTAGGTCTCCTCGCCCACGACGTAGCTGTCCGTCTGGGTCAGGCGGATCCCGGTGTCCCCCAGATCGACGACCGTGGTGACCGCATACGGGGAGGCCGCGCTCCCGGAGCCGGTCGGTCCGGACTGGCTCACGGGCGTGAACGCCACGTACCCCGCCACGCCCGTGGCCGACCCGCCCGCCGGGATACTCGCGGGCCCGTACAGGTGGCCGCCGACCGCGACGAGCGTGCCGCACGCGGTGGCCTCGTACCACTCCGGACGGGTGTCGGCCGCGTGGTTGACCGCGCAGTTGAGGTCGTCCGTGATTGTGATGGTCGTGAGGGGGCCGGCGCTCGTGATGTCCGACGAGGCGGCCGTCGCCGTCGATGCCCCGGCGAGCACGAACAGCATGGAGAGGAGAGAGAGCGTGGCCAGCACGCCCGTCGCGCGCGGCGGTCGGCGCCGCGACTGCGTGCCGAGTTCCGGGCCGACTGGGCCGAGCTGCGTGTCGATCATGCCGCGGCCGCGACCACTCGCGGGGTTCCTCCAGGTGAGCGCCATCGTCGGCCCCTTCCACCATCGCAAGGCTGATGAAGGCGCTCACGCTACCTTCGTCTATCCGGCTCGGCCAGAGGTTCCGGCGAGCACTGCCCGATCGGGCACGCGATCCGTGCCGGCGATCTCCGCCTCCGCCACGAGCCGGGCGTAGGCGCCGGCGGCGGCGAGGAGTTCGTCGTGGGTCCCCCGCTCGAGGATTCGACCGTGATCGAACACGAGGATCTGATCGGCCGCGCGGATCGTCGAGAGCCGGTGGGCGATGACGACCGTCGTGCGGCCGGCGCTCACGACGTCGAGCGCGCGTTGGACGGCCCGTTCGGTCACGGTGTCGAGGGCGCTCGTGGCCTCGTCGAGCACGAGCACGCGCGGGTCGCGCAGGATCGTACGGGCGAGGGCGATCCGCTGGCGCTCCCCGCCGGAGAAGCGGTAGCCCCGCGAGCCGACCACCGTGTCGTACCCCTCGGGCAGGGAGACGATGAGGTCGTGGATCTGGGCCGCCCGCGCGGCCGCCACGAGGTCCGCGTCGCTCGCGTCCGGCCGGGCGTAGCGGAGGTTCTCCGCGATCGAGGTGTGCAACAGGTAGGTGTCCTGGGAGACGACCCCGACGAGGCTCGCCACGTCGGCCAGGCGCAGGTCGCGCAGGTCGACCCCGTCGATGCTCACGGCTCCCCGGTCCGGGTCGTGCAGGCGCGACAGCAGCGCCGCGAGGGTCGACTTGCCCGACCCGGTGGCCCCGACGATCCCGACCGTGGCGCCCGCCGGCACGTCCATACCCACCTGATCCAGCGCGTCGGTGAGCGCACCCGGATAACGGAACCGGACGTCGTCCAAGCGCAGCCGGCCGCGGCCGGGCGGCACGGGCACGGGGTGGGCCGGGTCGGTCAGCTCGATCGGCAGGTCGAGGTACTCGAACACGCGCGAGAACAGCGCCATCGAGGTGGTGACCTGCACGCCGACGCCGAGCACGCCCATGAGCGGGCGGAACAGGCTCTGCTGCAGTCCGGCGAAGGCGACGAGCGTGCCGATCGTCATGCCGCCCGACGTCGCCGGCAGCCCGGCGATGAGGTAGATGAGCGCGGGGATCGCGCCGAAGATCATCGACAGGCTCGCCATCCGCCAGCGGCCGGCGACCTGGGACTGCACCTCGAGTTCGGTCAGGCCTTGGGACGTCGCAGCGAACCTCTCCGAGAGCTGCTCGCCCGAGGCGAGGGTCTTCGACAGCTGCACGCCGCCGGCGGAGAGGGACTCCTCGATCTGGGTCTGCAGGTCGGCGAGCGAGCGCTGGGCCGCGCCGGCGACGCGGCGGCGCATGCGGGCAACCCTGCGGGTGATGAGGATCGCGGGCGGGAGCACGACGAGGCTGAGCAGGGAGAGGCGCCACGAGAGCGCGGCCATGGCGATCGCCGTGCCGACCGCGGTGGTCACGTTCGAGGCGATCGAGGTGGCGGAGTTGGTCACCACCGACTGCATGCCGTTGATGTCGTTCGTCAGGCGGGACTGGACCTCGCCGCCGCGGGTGCGGGTGAAGAAGCCGAGCGGCATCCGCTGCAGGTGGGTGAACACGTCGGTGCGCAGGGCGTGCATGATCCGCTGGCCGATGTCGGTCGCGATCCAGGTCTGCAGGATCCCGAAGACGGCGGCGACGACCGTGACGCCGATCATCCCGGCGACGAGGCCGACGAGCAGGGGAACGTCCTGGCCGGGGATCGCCTCGTCGATGGCCCGCTTGATGAGGAACGGGGTGGCGAGGCCGACGAGCGAGGTGAGCGCGATGAGCACGGTGACGAGGGCGACGCGCCCGCGGTAGGGCCGGAAGAGTGCGGTGACGCGGCGCAGCGAGACCGGGTGCTCGGCGAGCTGCTCGCGGTCGGCCGCGCTCACCCGCGCGGCGCCGTGGGACCGGTGGCCGGGGCCGGCATCCGGCGGAGCCGCGGGCGCGTCGGGGCGACCGGCTCGTGGATCTGTGGTGCTGGGCATGCGCGTGCTCCCTTCCTGGAACATTGGTGAGGCTACCTCACTATGAGGCGACCAGGCAATGGGCTAGGGTGAGCGTGACACGCGCGACATCAGGCGGGAGGAGCCGGGCATGAGCGAGCCGAGCCGCACATCGGACGAGGCCGATCGGCCGGACGCACACAGCGAGGCCGGTCGGTCCGACGCACACAGCGAGGCCGGTCGGTCCGACACACACAGCGAGGCCGGTCGGTCCGACGCACACAGCGAGGCCGGTCGGTCCGACGCACGCAGCGAGGCCGGTCGGTCCGACACACACAGCGAGGCCGGTCGGTCCGACGCACGCAGCGAGGCCGGCGGGCCCGATCACGCCGGTGAGGCGCGCTCCGACCTGGCCGGGCTCGTCATGGCGACCGCCCGCCGGCTCCGGCGGGCGCGGATGGCCGCGCTCAAGCCGTACGGGCTCACGCCACACCAGGCGGGGGCGTTTCTCATGATCGCCCGCCACGGCGGCGGGCCCGGACATCATGGCGGCGAGCCTGGGCATCAGGGCGGCGGGCCCGGGCATCAGGGGCGCGGCTATGGGCTCGGCCGGGCACGCGGGGACGGCGCGGGCCCCGGCGGCGACTGTCGCGAGCACGGGCGCGGCACGGGTGAGTTGCGGCTCTCGGACCTGGCGGCCCGGTTGCGGATCGCCGCCCGCTCCGTCACGGAGGTCGTCGACGCGCTGTGCGAGAAGGGGCTCGTGCAGCGCCGCCCCTCACCGACCGACCGGCGGGCGACCGCGGTCGAACTCACCGAGGCGGGCGCGCGGCTGCACGAGGATCTGGCCGCGCGCCGCCCGAACGCCGCGGACCTGTTCGCCCCGCTGACCGAGCGCGAACGGGAGCAGTTGCACGCACTGCTGAGCAAGCTCCACGCCGACGACGAGGAGTGCTGAGGGCGGGGCCGGGTGGGCCCGGCCGGGGCTCGAGTCGGCGGGCTACCCCTCGCCGCGGACCCGCTGCGCGATCTTCCACGCCCCGGGCAGCACGATCGCGGCGGCGGCCATCTTCACGGCGTCGCCGATGAGGAAGGGGGTGACTCCGAGGGCGAGCCCGGTGCCGAGGTCGACCCCGAGGAACGCCATGAGCCACGGGAGACCGAGCGCGTACACGGCCAGGGAGGCGAGCGCCGTCAGCAGGATCGTGCGCCCGACGCTGCGGTCGGCGCGGCGCCGCGCGAGCATTCCGGCGAGCACGACGGCGGGGATGTAACCGAGGATGTAGCCGAACGAGGCGAACGCCCAGCCGGAGGCCTGATCGGCGAACAGCGGGGCGCCCGCGAGGCCGGCCACGAGGTAGAGCAGCACGCTGCTCGCCCCGAGCGCCGGACCCATCGCCGCGCCGATGAGCACCACGGCGCCGGTGGCCAGCGAGACCGGCACGGGCGTGAACGGAAGCGGAACGGCGACCTGGCCCGCGATCGTCAGCAGGATCGTGCCGGTCAGCACGAGCGCGACCGCGCGGACCCTGCGGCCGGGGATGTATTCGGCCAGGACGGGGGCGCTCAACGTCGGTGTGGTCATCGTGATCCTCGTTTCCATCGGTGCCTTAGGTATACAGCGTGGCACGGACATCCCGCGACCACCCACGACATCCCGCGGCCGCCCGCGACCACAAGGTGAGATCACGCGGGTGGAACCGAGGAAGAACGCGGGAAGTGCGGCCGGGCAATTAAGATGTCCGGAGCCTTCCGAATACCCTCGGATGACGATCGAAGGATTGAAGCATGACGAACGTACTTCCCCGCCGCCGAGCACTGGCGCTCACGGGTGTCCTCGGAGCCGCCGCCCTGGCGCTCGCCGCCTGCGGTTCCTCCGGCGAGGCCGCCGGCACGCCCGACGGCGACGCCGCCGGCGGGGACGGACTCACACCGATCACCGTGGGCATCAGCCAGTTCGTGCAGCACCCCGCCCTGGACGCGGCCACCACCGGCTTCAAGCAGGCGTTCCTCGACGCCGGCTACGTCGAGGGTGAGACCGTCACCTTCGACGAACAGAACGCCGCGGGCGATGTGGCGAACACCACGACGATCGCCTCGACCTTCGCCGGAGACGACCTCGACCTCGTGCTCGCCGTCGCGACCCCGTCGGCCCAGGCCGCCGCGCAGGCGCTCACGGACGTGCCCGTGCTCTTCACGGCCGTGACCGACCCGGTCGCCGCCGGCCTCGTCGCCTCGAACGAGGCACCGGGCGCGAACGTGACCGGCACCTCCGACCTCAACCCGGTCGCCGACCAGCTCGCACTCCTCAAGGAGATCCTGCCGGATGCCACCAAGGTCGGCATCGTCTACTCCTCCGGCGAGGTGAACTCCGAGGTCCAGGTGGAGCTCGCGAAGGAGGCCGCCGGCGGCCTCGGCCTGGAGATCGTCGAGGCCACGATCACGAACGCCTCCGAGATTCAGCAGAGCGCCGAGTCCCTCGGCGACGTCGACGCGATCTACGTGCCCACCGACAACGCCGTGGTCTCGGGCATCGCCGCGCTCGTGCAGCTGGCCGAGTCCAAGGGCATCGCGCTCATCGGCGCCGAGGCCGGAACGGTCGAGGGCGGGGCCATCGCCACCGTCGGCATCGACTACGAGGCGCTCGGTCTGCAGACCGGTGAGATGGGCGTGGCGATCGTCGACGGCGCCGACCCCGCCACGATGCCGGTCGAGACCCTCAAGACGCTCCAGCTCGTGATCAACCCGGCCGCGGCGGAGCGGATGGGCGTCACCCTGCCCGATTCCGTGGTCGACCGGGCCGATAAGGTCATCGAGTAATCGTCCCGGGCGGCCGCGACCTGTTCGCGGCCGCCCGCACCGACCGGCACAGCCACCGGCCGGGCCCCCACCCGAAGGATCGGTCATGATCGGAGCACTCGAGCTCGGTTTCATCTACGGCGTCATGGCACTGGGCGTGTACCTGACGTTCCGAGTTCTCAACTTCCCCGACCTGACCGTCGACGGAAGCTTCACCACCGGCGCCGCCACGGCGGCCGCTCTGATCACGTCGGGGCAGAGCCCGGTGCTCGCCACCCTCGCGGGCGGCGGCGCGGGCCTGCTCGCGGGCGCGTTCACCGGGGTGCTGCACACGAAGGGCAAGATCGACGGCCTGCTCGCCGGGATCCTCACGATGATCGCCCTGTGGTCGATCAACCTGCGGATCATGGACAAGGCCAACCTGCCGCTGTTGCGCGAGCAGACCCTCATCTCCCCGCTGCGCGACGGCGGTTACCTGGGCCACGGCGTCGTGGGCATCGCCATCTTCGCCGGCGTGGGCATCGTGCTCGCCGTCATCGTCACGTGGTTCCTCCGCACGGACCTCGGGCTCGCCATCCAGGCGACCGGCAACAACGGGCAGATGATCCGCTCGTTCGGCGTCAACACCGACCGCACCTCGATCCTCACCCTCGCGCTGTCGAACATGCTCGTGGCGCTCTGCGGGGCGATCGTGGCGCAGTACCAGGGCTACGCCGACATCTCGATGGGGATCGGGCTCATCCTCATCGGCCTCGCCTCGGTCATCCTCGGCCAGGCCGTGTTCGGGCAGCGGACCATCCTCATCGCCGCGCTCGCCGTCGTGGCCGGCGCCGCGCTCTACCGGATCATCATCTTCCTCGCGCTCGAGGTCGGGCTCAATCCGAACGACATGAAACTGGTGACGGCGCTGCTCGTCATCGCGGCGCTGCTGCTGCCCCGCTGGGGCTTCCTCAAGCGTCTTCCTGCGCTGCGGAGCCGGGGTGGGCGGGTCGTCTTCGCCGGACCCGGGTCGCCGGCGCCGGACGGCCCGGGCACCGATGCGGTGACGGGCCCGAAGACCGGTTCGGCGACCGGTTCCGGGACCGGTTCGGCGACCGATTCGGACGCGCGCACGTCGCACGTCGCCGCCACGGACTCGAAGCACTGAGGGGACGCCATGCTCACCATCGACTCGATCTCCAAGACCTTCTTCCCCGGCACGATCAACGAGCGCCGGGCCCTGCGCGAGCTGAGCCTGGACCTGGCCGAGGGCGACTTCGTCACGATCATCGGCTCCAACGGCGCCGGCAAGTCCACGCTCCTCAACTCGATCTCGGGCCGGCTGCCGATCGACTCGGGCACGATCGAGATCGACGGCACGAACGTGCGCAGGCTCCGGGAGTACCAGCGGGCCCGCTTCCTGGGGCGGGTGTTCCAGGACCCGCTGGCCGGTACCGCCCCCGACCTGACGATCGAGGAGAACCTCGCGCTCGCGCTGCGCCGCGGCCGGCCCCGCACGCTCCGCTGGGGCGTGACGGCGGCCCGCCGCGCCCAATTCCGCGAGGAGCTGCGCACGCTCGACCTCGGGCTGGAGGATCGGCTCAAGGCGCGGGTCGGGCTCCTCTCGGGCGGGCAGCGGCAGGCGCTCTCGCTGCTCATGGCGGGGTTCACCCATCCGCGGATCCTGCTCCTCGACGAGCACACCGCGGCCCTCGACCCCCAGCGCGCCAAGCTCGTGACGGAGCTGACGGCCCGGATCGTCGCCGCCGAGGGCCTCACCACCCTCATGGTCACCCACAACATGGAGCAGGCCCTCGAGCTCGGCAACCGGCTCGTCATGATGCACGAGGGCCGGATCGTGTTCTCCGCGGGCGACGAGGCGAAGAAGAAGCTCACGGTGGCCGGGCTGCTGGCCGAATTCGGCAAGGTCAAGGGCGCCGCCCTGGACGACCGGGCGCTCCTCGCCTGACGGCCCGCGGGGCCGGTAGGGTCGGGTCGTCTCCGAACGAAGGGTGGGGCCGATGACGACGTCCGGCGCGGGCACCGAGGACCGGCCCGACGATCGACTCGCGGCGCTTCGGCGGGCGCTGCCGGGCGTCACGGTGCTGGGCGATCTCGCCGCCCGCGAGGCCCACCGGTGGGATCGCGCCCTCGACCCGAATGCGGGCATGCCGGCGGCCGTGCTGCTGCCCCGCTCCACCGAGCAGGTGCAGCAGATCGTGCGCCACGCGGCCGGTGAGGGGATTGCGATCGTCCCGCGCGGCGCGGGTTCGGGCCTGTCCGGGGGCGCGTCCGCCGTCGACGGCGCCCTCGTGGTGTCGACGGCGGAGATGACGGGGCTCGAGATCGACCCGGTCACCCGGATGGCGTTCGTGGAACCCGGCGTGATCAACGCCGACCTGAAGCGGGCCTGCGCCGAGGTCGGACTCTGGTACCCGCCGGATCCGGCGAGCGTCGAATTCTCCACGATCGGCGGCAACGTGGCCACGAACGCCGGCGGCCTGTGCTGCGTCAAGTACGGCGTGACCACCGACTACGTGCTCGGCCTGACCGTCGTGCTCGCCGACGGCACGGCGGTCGACCTGGGCGGGCCGCGGCTCAAGGAGGCCGCCGGGCTGTCCCTGACGAAGCTGTTCGTGGGCAGCGAGGGCACCCTCGGGATCATCACCGGGATCGTGCTGCGGCTCGTGCCCCCGCCCCCGCCGGCGTGCACGGCGGTGGCCACCTTCGCCGACCTCGAGGCCGCATGCGCGGCGGTCCTGCGGGTCGCCGGGGCGGTGCGGGCCTCGATGCTCGAGTTCATGGACCACGCGGCGATCGAGGCCGTCGAGGACGTCCACGCCTACGGGCTCGACCGCGCGGCACAGGCGATGCTCATCGCCCAGTCCGACCAGCCCGGCGAGGCCGGGACCCGCGAGATCGAGCAGATCGCCGCGATATTCCGGGAGTTCGGGGCCACGGAGGTGCTCGTGACCGACGACGCCGAGACCGGCGAGGCGTACACGGCCGCGCGACGGGCGGCGATCCCGGCGGTCGAGCGGACGGGCCGGCTGCTGCTCGGCGACGTGGGCGTGCCGCTGCCGCAGCTGGGAGCCCTCGTCACCGGCATCGACGCGATCGCGACCCGGAACGGGGTGACGATCAGCGTCATCGCGCACGCCGGCGACGGCAACACCCACCCACTCGTCGTGTTCGATCCGGCCGACTCCTCCCAGGCCGCGCGCGCCGAGGCGGCCTACGGCGAGGTGATGGACCTGGCGATCGGGCTCGGCGGCACGATCACGGGCGAGCACGGCGTGGGCCGCACGAAGAAGGCGTGGCTGCCCGGCTACGTCGGCCCCGACGTCATGCGCCTGAACAAGACGGTCAAGGACGCCCTCGACCCGCACGGGCTCCTCAACCCGGGCGCGATCCTGTGATCGGGACGGGCCCTACGAGCCGCTCACGCTGAACGTCGGCGGCGCCTGATGCTGGCTGGCGAAGGCGGCGCTCAGTCCGATCTCGATCATCGCCGAGAAGGACTGCTCGCGCTCGGCGGAGGTGGTCTCCGCCCCCGTGACGAGGTGGTCGGACACGGTGCACACGGCCAGCGCCCGGGCCCCGTGCCCGGCGGCGATCGTGTAGAGGGCGCTCGCCTCCATCTCCACCCCGAGCACGCCGTAGTCGGCGAGCCGCTTCGGCAGCTCCGGGCGGGCCGGGTAGAAGGAGTCGGAGGAGTAGATGAGCCCGACGTGGGAACGCACCTCCGCCATCGCGTCGGCGGCGTCGGCGGCCGCACGCAGGAGGGAGAAGTCGGCCACGGGCGCGTAGTCGAGGCCGGAGAAGCGCAGCCGGTTCATCGCCGAATCCGTGCAGGCCCCGCTGGCGAGGATAACGTCGCGGATCTGCACGTCCTCGACCATCGCGCCGCAGGACCCGACCCGCACGAGGGTGCTCGCGCCATAGTGCTCGATGAGCTCGGTGATGTAGATCGCCGCGGAGGGCTGGCCCATGCCGGTGCCCTGCACGGAGACCCGCCGCCCGTTCCACGTGCCGGTGAAGCCGTACATGCCGCGCACCTCGTTGTAGCAGGTGGCGTCGGTGAGGAAGGTCTCGGCGATCCACTTCGCGCGCATCGGGTCACCGGGCAGCAGGACGACGGGGGCGATGGCGCCCTCGGGCGCCCCGATGTGAGTGCTCATCGCCCCAGCATAGGCATCGACGGCCTCCCCCGGACGGGAAAACCCGCCCGACCCGCGGACCAAGCTGACAGCACGGCTCCCGATGGGCAACCCTGGAGGCATGAGTACCGATCTCGCCGCGCGCCGACGCGCCCTCCTCGCGGAGACCGAGCGTCTCGATCCGGGGCTGCACCCCCTGCTGGAGCAGGTCGTGGCCCACGTCGCGACCGAGGACCTCCTCGACCGCTCCCCCGCCGGGCTCGTCGGCGCCGCGGGATCCCTGCGCGAACTGGCCGCCCACCGCCGGCCGGGCGAGGCCCTCGTGCACGTGTTCACCCCGACCGTGAGCGAGCACGGCTGGACCTCGCGGCGCACGATCGTCGACATCTGCATCGACGACGCCCCGTTCCTCGTCGACTCGATCACGGCGGCCGTCGTCGCGCTGGGCTGCTCGCTGCACCTGCTCGTGCACCCGATCCTCGACGTCGAGCGGGACGCGGGCGGGGAGCTGGTCCGGGTGCACCCGGGCCCCACCGAGCACACCCGGTCGGAGTCCTGGATGCATCTCGAGGTCTCGCGCCTCACGACCGCCGCCCATCACGAGGAGGTCGGCGCGCGCATGCGCGCGGTGCTCGGCGACGTCCACGCCGCCGTGACCGACTGGCAGGCGATGCGCGCGGCCTGCCGTGACATCGTCACCGGCCTGCGCGCCGGCGCCCCGACCACGGTTCCGCCGGAGACGGTCGAGCCCACGATCGACTTCCTCGCGTGGCTCGCGAACGATCACTTCACCTTCCTCGGCTACCGCGAGTACGAGCTGACCGAGCGCGACGGCGAGGACGTGCTCGTGCCGGTGGCCGGCTCCGGCCTGGGGATCCTGCACGCGGAGTCGGCGGCGGTCGTGCACCTGCGCCCCGAGGCCCGCGCGAGCGCCCGCGCGGCCCGGCTCCTGACGATCACCAAGGCCAATTCGCGGGCGACGGTGCACCGCGACGCCTACCTCGACTACATCGGGGTGCGCACGTTCGACGCCGCGGGGAACGTGACCGGCGAGCGCCGCTTCCTCGGCCTGTTCACCTCGACGGCGTACGCCTCCTCGGTCACCGAGCTCCCGATCGTCGGGGCGAAGGTCGCCGAGATCCTCGCCCGCTCCCACCTCTCGCCCACCTCCCATTCGGGCAAGGACCTGCACCAGGTCCTCGAGAACTACCCGCGCGACGAGCTGTTCCAGGACTCCCTCGAGCACCTGGCGGCCGTCGCGGGCGAGGTGGTGCTGCTGACGGAGCGGCGCCGCCCGCGGGTGTTCCTGCGTCCCGACGAGTTCGGCCGCTTCGTCTCCGCGCTCGTGTACCTTCCGCGCGACCGGTACACGACCACGGTGCGCCTCGCGATCGAGGCGCTGCTGCGGCAGACGTTCGGCTCGGACGCGATCGATCACACGACGAAGGTGAGCGACGCCCCGCTCGCCCAGCTCCACTTCGTGGTCCGGCTCCCGAAGGGCACGCCGGTGCCCGACGTCGACGAGGGCGCCCTGAACGATCGCCTCGCCGCCGCGATCCGCACGTGGCAGGACCGGCTCGTCGATCACCTGCAGCACACGCTCGACGACGACGAGGCCGCCGCCGTCCTCAGCCGGTACGGGCGCGCGTTCCCCACCGCCTACACCGAGTTCACGGACGTGGCCGAAGCCGCCGCCGACATCACCCGGCTCGCCTCCCTCGAACGCGACTCGGACGTGCGCCTGCACCTCTACGCCCCCGCCGAGGGCGATCCGGGCTCCGCCGCCGGCGAGCCCGAGGACGGCGCAGCGCACCCGGGTGGGATGCGCCGGTTCAAGATGGTCACCTTCCGCGAGTACCCCCTGACCCAGGTGATGCCCGTGCTCACCGCGCTCGGGGTCGACGTCGTGGACGAGCGCCCCTATCGGCTCACCCTCGCCGACGGCACCACCCGACACATCTCCGACTTCGGTCTCACCCTCCCCGCCGGCGCCGACCCGCAGCGGCCGGCCCGCTGGGGCGGGCAGGAGGAGGCCACGGCCTTCGAGGAGGCCTTCCGCGCGACGTGGACCGGCACGTGCGAGAACGACACCCTCAACTCGCTCGTGCTCACCGCGGGCCTCGGCTGGCGCGACATCGTGATCCTGCGGGCCCTCGGCCGCTACCTGCGCCAGGGCGGCACGGCGTTCTCGATGGAGTACATCGAGGTCGCCCTGCTCGCCAACGCCGCCCTCGCGGCCGGCATCGTGGCCCTCTTCCACACCCGCTTCGACCCCGACCTCGGGGGCGACCGCGAGTCGAGGAGGCAGCGTGAGGACGAGCTCGCGGCCGACCTGCACGAGCGCCTGGACGACGTCGCCAGCCTCGACCACGACCGGATCCTGCGGTCGCTGGTCGCCATCGTGCAGGCGACCTGGCGCACGAACTTCTATCGGGTGGACGCCTCCGGGCAGCGCCGGCCGTGGCTGTCGGCGAAGATCGACTGCACCCGGGTGCCGGGGCTGCCGAAGCCGCATCCGATGGCCGAGATCTGGGTGTACTCCCCGCAGCTCGAGGGCGTGCACCTGCGCTTCGGGGAGGTGGCCCGGGGCGGGCTCCGCTGGAGCGACCGGCGCGAGGACTTCCGCACCGAGGTGCTCGGGCTGGTCAAGGCGCAGATGGTCAAGAACGCGGTCATCGTCCCGACGGGGTCGAAGGGCGGCTTCGTGGCCAAGCAGCTGCCGCCCGCGAGCGACCGGGCCGCGTGGCTGGCCGAGGGGCGCAGCGCGTACGCCTCGTTCATCCGCGGCCTGCTCGACCTGACCGACAACCGGGTCGGGGACCGGGTCGAGCCGCCGGATCGGGTGGTGCGCCACGACGGCGACGACCCCTACCTCGTGGTGGCGGCGGACAAGGGCACCGCCTCCTTCTCCGATCTCGCGAACGAGATCTCCCGCTCCTACGACTACTGGCTCGACGACGCCTTCGCCTCCGGCGGCTCGGCCGGCTACGACCACAAGGGCATGGGGATCACCTCCCGGGGCGCCTGGGAGTCGGCGAAGCGCCATTTCCGCGAGCTCGACGTGGACATCCAGTCCGAGGACGTCACCGTGGTGGGGATCGGCGACATGAGCGGGGACGTGTTCGGCAACGGCATGCTGCGCTCGCGCCATCTCCGGCTCGTCGCGGCCTTCGACCACCGGCACGTGTTCCTCGACCCCGACCCCGATCCGGCGACCGGGTTCGCCGAACGGGAGCGGCTGTTCCACCTGCCCCGCTCCTCCTGGGACGACTACGACCGCTCCCTGCTCTCGGCGGGCGGCGGGATCCACCCCCGCACCGCCAAGTCCGTGCCGATCACGCCCGAGGTGCGCACGGCGCTCGGCATCGCGGACGACGTGGGCGAGCTGACGCCGTCCGAACTCATCCGGGCCTGCCTGCTCGCGCCGGTCGACCTGCTCTACAACGGCGGGATCGGCACCTATGTCAAGGCCCGATCGGAGACCCATGCCCAGATCGGCGACCGGCTCGGCGACGCGGTGCGGGTCGACGGCGCCGACCTGCGCGCCCGCGTCGTGGTCGAGGGCGGGAACCTGGGGGTGAGCCAGCGCGGCCGGATCGAGGCGGCCCAGGCGGGGGTGCGGATCAACACCGACGCGATCGACAACTCCGCCGGCGTGGGCACCTCGGACAAGGAGGTGAACCTCAAGATCGGCTTCACCGAACTCGTGCGCTCGGGGGCGATGACCCTGACCGAGCGCAACGACCTGCTCGCCGCGATGACCGACGAGGTCGCCACCCAGGTGCTCCGCGACAACTACGAGCAGAACGTGCTGCTCGGCAACTCGCGGGTGAACGCCGCCCGGATGCTGCCGCTACATCAGCGGCTCATCCAGTCCCTCGAGGCCCGTGGCGACCTGGACCGATCCCTCGAGTTCCTGCCGGAGGACGCCGAGATCGCCACCCGGATCGACCACGGCCGGGGCCTCGAGCGCCCGGAGTTCGCGGTGCTCATGGCCTACGTCAAGCTCGCCCTCAAGGAGGACCTGGCGGCGACCGACATGGCGGCGGATCCGTGGTTCGCCGCCGCCCTGTCGTCGTATTTCCCCTCGGCGGTGCGGGAGCGGTTCGCCGGTCACCTCGCGGACCATCCGCTCCGCTCGCGGATCATCGTCAACGCGGTGGCCAATTCGATGATCAACCGCGGCGGGGTCTCCTTCCCGTACCGGGCCGCGGACGAGACCGGCGCCGGGCCGGGCGAGATCGCGCGCGCGTTCGTCGCCGCCCGGGAGATCTTCTCGCTGACGGAGTTCACGGCCGCGGTCGAGGCCACGGACACGGTCGTGGCCACCGACGTGCAGACCCGGCTCTACCTCGACTTCCGGCGAGTCCTCGACCGGGCCTCGCGCTGGTTCCTGCACCACCGGGACCGGGTGCGGATCGGGGCGGAGGTCGAGGCGTTCGGCCCGGTGCTCACCGAGCTGCGCCCACGCATCGCCGACTTCCTGCGCGGCCGGGAGCTGGCCGAGTACACCGACGCGGTCGCCGCGTACCGGGCGGCGGGCGCGGACGCGGAGCTCGCCGAATGGGGTGCGGGGCTGCTCGCCTCCGTTCCGCTGCTCGACATCGCCGAGGCCGCGCGGGCCCACGGCCGACCGGCGGCGACGGTGGCCCGCGTCTACTACGCGCTCGCGGATCGGGTCGGGTTCGCCGACCTGCTCGGCAAGGCGTCCTCGCTCCCGCTCGGGGACCGGTGGACGGCGCTGGCCCGCTCGGCGCTGCGGGACGACCTGTACGGGGTGATGATCGCGCTCACGGTCTCGGTGCTCGCGGGCGGCGCGATCCCGGCCGATGCCGATGCCGACGGAGACGCCGTGACCGCCGCGATCGCCGACTGGCTCGAGGCCGGCGGCGTGACGAGCACGCGCGCGCTCGAATCTCTCGAGGCGATCGCGGCCGTGGATGAGCCCGGCATCGCCACGGTGTCGGTAGCGTTGAGGAAGCTGCGTTCGTTGACCCGCTGATATGGAGTGACATGACCGAGCACACCACCCGGAACGAACCCGAACCGCACACCGATTCCATCCCGGTTCCGGCTCCCGGGGTCGAGCTCCCCGAGGAACTCGCCGAGGCGGTGGAGACCGAGATCAGCTACGACGAGCAGTTCTATCCGGCCCGGCCGCGGTCGCTGCGTCCCCGGGCGCGGCGCCGGCACTCGTTCGCGGGGGATCTGCATCCGCCCTTCGACCCGGTCGCCTCGAACAAGGCGTACGTGGAATGGCTCGTGAACCAGTCGATGCTCCACGACGCCACCACCCTGAGCCGTCAGCTCTCCGGCCAGCCGGAGATGTGGTCGATGCCGTACGCGCGCCCCAACCCGCGCCGTGCGGTGGACACGGCCTCGGTGTGGTTCACCGCCTATCCCCTGAGCTTCATCACCCGGCCGGGGCAGTCGTTCCTGGCGGCCCTCGGCGGGGAGGACCTGTGGGACGCGTTCGCCCGGATCGGCATCCGCGCCATCCACACGGGACCGGTCAAGCTCGCCGGGGGGATCTCCGGCTGGTCCCCCACCCCGAGCATCGACGGCCACTTCGATCGCATCTCGCTGACGATCGACCCGCTGTTCGGCACGGAGGAGGACTTCCGGTCGATGCAGGAGGTCGCCGCGGCCCGCGGGGCCACGATCATCGACGACATCGTGCCCGGCCACACGGGCAAGGGCGCGGACTTCCTGCTCGCGCAGATGAACCACCACGACTACCCGGGGATCTACCACATGGTCTCGATCCCGCGGGAGGCCTGGTCGCTGCTGCCGGACGTGCCCGAGGGGCTCGACTCGGTCAACCTCGACCCGGGAACCGAGCAGCGGCTGAAGAAGGCCGGCTACATCATCGGCGAGCTCCAGCGGGTCATCTTCTACGAGCCCGGCGTCAAGGAGACGAACTGGTCGGCGACCCGGGAGATGCTCGGCACGGACGGGCAGACCCACCGGTGGGTGTACCTGCACTATTTCAAGGACGGTCAGCCGTCGATCAACTGGCTCGATCCGAGCTTCGCCGGGATGCGGCTGGTCATGGGGGACGCGCTGCACTCGCTGCTCGACCTGGGCGCGGGCGGGCTGCGGCTCGACGCGAACGGGTTCCTCGGCGTGGAGCGCGCGGAGGAGGACGACGAGGCGGAGGAGCAGGACGACGCGACCGCCCCCGCCTGGTCCGAGGGGCATCCGCTGTCCGTGGCCGCGAATCAGCTCATCGGGTCGATGGTGCGCAAGGTCGGCGGCTTCACCTTCCAGGAGCTCAACCTCACCGTGGACGCGATCCGGGCCACGTCGGTCTCCGGGCCGGACCTCTCCTACGACTTCATCACCCGGCCCGCCTATCACCACGCGTTCGCCACGGGGGACACCGAGTTCCTGCGGCTCACGCTGCACGAGGGCGTGAAGATCGGAATCGACCAGGCCTCGCTCGTGCACGCCCTGCAGAACCACGACGAGCTCACCTATGAACTCGTGCACTTCGCCACGGCCCATCGCGCCGACGAGTACACCTACCAGGGCCGCACCCTCCTCGGCGCGGAGCTCGGCGACCAGATCCGGGCCGAACTGCGCCATCACCTCACGGGTGAGGCCGGACCGTACAACGCCGTCTTCACGCAGAACGGCATCGCCTCGACCACCCTGTCGGTCGTGGCGGCGGCCCTCGGCTACCGGGACCTGGCCGAGATCACCGCCGACGACGTGCCGCGGCTGCGGGCGGGCCACCTCCTGCTGGCGGCCTACAACGCGCTCCAGCCGGGGGTGTTCGCGCTGTCCGGCTGGGATCTGGCGGGCATCCTCCCGCTCGACCACGGCGAGGTCGCCGACCTCATCCGGACCGGCGACACCCGCTGGATCGAGCGCGGCGCGCACGACCTCATGGATTGGAATCCCGCGGCGACCGAGTCCTCCGCGGGGATGCCGCGCGCCCGCTCCCTCTACGGCGCGCTGCCGCAGCAGCTGGAGGATCCGGACTCGTTCGCCAGCCGGCTCTCCTCGATGCTGCACCTGCGCGAGAGCCACGGGATCGCCACCGGCGCCCTGCTCGAGGTACCGGACGTGGGCGACCCGGCACTCCTCGTGCTCGTGAACCGGCTGGCCGTGGGGGCGGTGCAGCTCTCGGTGTTCAACTTCTCCGAGCGGGAGCTGACCGTTCGGATCGCCTCGGAGCACCTGAGCGAGGGCCAGTGGATGAAGGACCTGGGCACGTGGCACCGCGCCGGGGACGTCGATGCGGCCGGCGGCTTCGTGCTCGAGCTCGGGCCCTTCGGATTCCGGGCCCTCATCGCCGAGGAGCCGGACACTCCGGACGGAGGAGAGACAGGAGACACAGCGGACACAGCGGACACAGCGGACACTGGAGACACTGGCGACGTGACAGACACAGCGAGCGCTGCCTCCGACCGCGCCGTATCCTGATCCCGTGATCATTCTCGGCTCGAAGGGGTACCTGCGGATCCTGCGGACCCTGACCATGGTGTGCTGGAGCTGCCGGCAGGCCGCGCCGCACCGACTGATCGAGCACCTGACGAAGCTGACGCTGTTCTTCATCCCGACCGTGCCGGTCTCGCGCCGCTACCGCCTCGAGTGCGTCGGCTGCGGCGTGGCGCAGGATCTGGAGAAGCCGGTCGCCCGGCAGATCCTCCACGACGGTCGCGTGGCCCCGGCCTCATAGCCCGGGGAGACGGGGTTCGTCCGTTCGGGCCGGACTCGGTAGCCTGCACACATGGCCGGTACCCACGTGGCAGCACGGATCGAGGACGGCGTCCACCGGCGCCTCACTCCCTACCTGCGCCGACGTGGCTGGCGCCCGCGCACCATCAGCTACACCGGCTACGGCAGCGAGAGCTTCGTGCGCGTCCTCGGCCGGGTGGTCCTCGGACGGCGGTTCGCCGCCGAGGCCAACGTGGAGCGGGCGAGCACGAGCGAGGAGCTGGCGCACGCGGTGTTCAACCAGCGGGGCTGGCGCTCCTACGTCACCGCCCCGGTCGGCTACATCCCGGTGACCATCCGGATCGGGGCGCGGGAGTTCCGCACGAAGACCGACCGCTCGGGCTATATCGACCACACGATCCGCGGCCACGACCTCGCACCGGGGTGGCACACGGTCGAGGTGCTCACCAAGGCCGCCGAGCCCGCGACCGCCCGGGTGCAGATCATCGGCGCGCGGGCACGCTTCGGACTCGTCTCGGACATCGACGACACGGTCATGATCACGTCCGTGCCGCGGCCGCTCATCGCGCTGTGGAACACGTTCGTGCGGCACGTGCGCGCGCGCCGGCTCGTGCCCGGGATGGCCCGGATGTACTCCGACCTCCTGGCCGAGCACCCCGGCGCCCCGGTGTTCTACCTCTCGACCGGGGCGTGGAACATCACCCCCGCGCTCACCCACTCCCTCGCCGCCGGGGCCTACCCGGCCGGGCCGATGCTCATGACCGACTGGGGGCCCACGAACACGGGCTGGTTCCGGTCCGGTCAGGAGCACAAGCGCAACGCCCTGGGGCGCCTGCACCGCGAGTTCCCGGACATCTCCTGGGTGCTCATCGGCGACGACGGTCAGCACGATCCGATGATCTACCGCGAGTTCGCCGCCGATCACCCCGAGCATGTCTGCGCGATCGTCATCCGCGAGCTCACCCCCGGCCAGCAGGTGCTCGCCCACGGCACCCCGACCGCCAACCTCGACACCCTGTGGACCCCGCCGACCTCCGACGTGCCCGAGATCCACGGCGCCGACGGGGTGGCCCTCGGGCCGAGGCTCCGGGTGCTGCTCGCCGGGCGCACGGCCCCCTGAGGATCCCGGCCGCGGCGACCTAGACTGCGTGCGTGGAGATCAGGCTGCGAGTCGAGGGCGGGGTGTCCTGGCAGGGCCGCCCCGTGCCCGGGGACCGCCTCCGCAGCCTGCTGACGGCGCTCGCGGCCGCGCATCCCGACGGCGCCGGCTCCGCAGCGCTCATCCGGGCGGTCTGGGGCGAGGACCTTCCGGCCCATCCCCTCAAGGCGCTGCAGATCCTCGTCTCGCGGGCCCGCGGCGCGACCGCACCGGAGGTGATCGAGCGGACCCCGGCGGGATACCGGCTCGGGCTGGCCCCCGGCTCGGTCGATGTGCTCGCCCGCGCCGAGCTCGCCCGCGCGGCCGATGCGGCCCTCACCGCCGGCGAGCCGGTCCGGGCCGGTGCACACGCCCGGGCCGCGCTGGCCCTGGGCCCCGACCCGCGTGCCCGGCGCGTGCTGGCGCTGGCGGATTCGCGGCTGGGCCGGTTCGGACACGACCTCGGGGACCTCGAGGAGCTCGTGGCGGCCGAGCCGCGCGACGAGGAGCTGCAGGCCGCCCTCCTGCGCGAGCTGGCGGCGACCCGCGGCCCCGGCGCCGCGCTGGCCCGGTTCGAGGCGATCCGGCGCGGGCTGAGGGAGGACCTGGGCACCGGCCCCGGACCGGCGCTGCAGGCCGTCCACCGGGAGCTGCTCGCATCCGATCGGCCGGTGCGCTCCGGCGTCGCCCACGCCGCCACGAGCCTGCTCGGGCGCCGCGCGGATCTCGAGGCGGTGCGGGGGATGCTCACGACGGCCCGGCTCGTGTCGATCATCGGCACCGGCGGTCTCGGCAAGACCCGGCTGGCCCAGGAGATCGCGGCCACGAGCACCCGCCCGGCCGTGCACGTCGTCGAGCTCGCCGGCGTCTCCGCGCCGGGGGAGGTCGTCGGGGCGGTCGCCACGGCCCTGAATATGCGCGAATCGGTCTCCCGCCCCGGCAGGCGCGGCCTGCCCGCGGACCTGCCGTCACGGGTGGCCGGGCAGCTCGAGGGCGCCCCGAGCCTCCTCGTACTCGACAACTGCGAGCACGTCGCGGGTGCCGTCGCGGACCTCGTCGCGTTCCTGCTCTCACAGGTGCGAGACCTGCGGGTGCTCACGACCTCGCGGGCGCCGCTGCGGCTCACGGCCGAGCACGTCTATGCCCTCGGCGGCCTCGGCGCGGACGACGCCGCGCGGCTGTTCCGGGATCGCGCGACGGCGGTCCGGCCCGGCGCCGTCGTCGAGGAGTCCGACGTCGCGCTCCTGGTCGAGCGACTCGACGGCCTTCCGCTGGCGATCGAACTCGCGGCGGCGACGGTGCGGACGATGTCGGTGCCCCAGATCCTCGCGAGGCTGCCCGACCGATTCGCCCTGCTCCAGGGCGGGGACCGCAGTGCGCCCCGGCGGCACCGCACCCTCGAGGCGGTCATCGACTGGTCCTGGCAGCTCCTCGACGCCGGCGCGCAGGACGCCCTCGCGCGGCTGTCGGCCTGGCCCGACGGCTTCACCGCGGAGGCCGCGCAGTCGATGCTCGGTGCCGATGCGCCCGGTGCGGTCGCCGCGCTGGTGGACCAGTCCCTCCTCGGAATCGACGAGTCACGCGGGCTCCCGCGCTATCGCATGCTCGAGACCATCCGCGAGTACGGTGCCCGCCACCTCGCCCGGGCGGGTCGCCACGCCGAGGCCCGCGCGTCGGTGCGCGCATGGGCCGCGGGCGCCTGCCGTGAGTACCTGCGCGGCGTGTACGGGCCCGGGCAGCTCGATGTCCTCGATGCCCTCCACCGGGAGGAGGCGACGCTGGCCGACGTGCTCCGCGAGGCGTTCGAGCGCGGCGAGATGGACGTCGCGGTGCCGGTCTTCGCCGCCCTCGTCTCCTCCTGGCTCATCTGCGGCGAGCACCTCCGCATCGTCGACTCCTTCGGGCCCGTCGAACGGCTCCTCACCGGCAGATCGGTCCCGCCCGAGCTCGAGGAGGAGGCCCGGGCGGGGCTGTCGATCCTCGCCGTCACGTGGGCGATGCTGCCGGTCTCGAGCCCGCTGACGCAGACACACCGGGTGCTCGCGGACCTGCGGCGGCAGCCGGGCCGCGATCCGGTCGTCTCGGCCCTGACCCGCATCGCCGGACAGCTTGCGGATGCGCCCGGCCGGATGGCGCCCCTCGTGCCGATCCGGCTCCGGGGCCTCGCCGCCGACCCGGACCGGCTCACCGCCGTCGTCGCCGCGCCGTTCCTCGCGCTGCACCTCGAGAACGCGGGCGACCCCGCGGGCGCCGTCCACACGCTCGAGCGATCGCTCGGGCGGATGGCACCCGAGGATCCGCCGTGGCTGCTCGCGAACCACCACGCGATCCTGGCTCAGTTGCACGGCCAGCTCGGTCAGTTCGAGGCCAGCCGCGCGGAGGCCCGCCGGGCCCTGCCGGTGCTCGAGCGGCTCGGGGCCGTCGAGGACGTGCTCCAGTGCCGGGCGGTGATCGCCGCGGCCGCCCTCGCCGCGGGCGATCTGGCCGCGGCCGAGTCCGCGCTGCGGGAGATCGCCGCGCAGCAGCGCCGGGGCCGCGGGCTGGGCGCCCAGGTCGCCGTCCTGCTCGGCCTCGCGGAGATCTCCTACGCCCGGGGCGAGGTCTCGTCGGCACGGGCCCTCCTCGTCGAGGTGGGGCGACGCGGGGACGACGCGCGGGCCCTCTCCCTGCCCGCACCGGACGGCCTCGATCCGTGGGCGTTGGTCACGCGCGCGGCCACGCTCGCGGTGCGCACCCGGCACGATCCCGACACCCCCGACGTCTTTCAAGACGCCTTCGACGACCTCGTGCGACGGGCACGGCGGGTGTCGGATCCGGTGCGCCGCGACTACGACTTCCCCGTGCTGGGGACCGTCTGCTTCGCCCTCGCCGCCGCCGGGATGCTGCACGACCGGCTCGAGCCGGTCGACGTCGCCGGACTGCTCGCCCTCGCGGACGCCTTCGGCTACAACAGGTTCCTCCCCTCGCTCGCCCGGGAGCCGCTCGCCGGCGCCGTGGCCGCGCGCGACCCGCTCGCGTTGCCCGCGGCCACGCGGGCCCTCGCCGGGCACCGGGGCGCGGACCTCGTGCCGCTCATGCACGAGCGGATCGGGCTCATCGCTCGCGCTGGTAGCTCCTGACCGACAGCGGGGCGAAGATCGCCACCACGACGGCGCAGCCGAGCAACGCCCACCCGACCTCGGCGGTGACGGAGCCGGTATTGGCCAGGTCCCGCACGGCCGAGACCACGTGCGAGATGGGGTTGACCCGGACGAATCCCTGGAGCCAGCCCGGCAGGGTGTCGACCGGAACGAACGCGTTCGAGAGGAACGTGAGCGGGAACAGGACCATCATCGAGATGCCCTGGACGCTCTGGGCGGACCGGGCGATGGTGCCGATATAGGTGAACGCCCACGAGAGCGACCACCCGGTGAGCACGACGAGCGCGAGCGCCGCGAGCACGCCGGCCGCGCCGCCGCCCGGGCGGTAGCCCATCGCCATGCCCGCGGCGAAGGTGAGCGACCCCGCGATCGCGTAACGGAGCAGGTCGGCGACCATCGGGCCGGCCAGGGGTGCGATCCGGGCGACCGGGAGGGAGCGGAAGCGGTCGAAGACTCCGGTGTCCATGTCCTCGCGCAGTTGCACCCCCGTGGCCATGCAGGCCGTCAGGCAGGTCATTGCCAGGATCCCCGGGATCATGATGGGCAGGTAGCTCGCCACGTCCCCGCTGATCGCCCCGCCGAAGATGAACGCGAACATCGCCGTGAACAGGAGCGGCTGAACGGTCACGTCCGAGAACTGCTCCGGGTTGCGGAACATCTTCTTGATCGCGCGGGAGGCGAATCCGAGGGTCTGGCTCCACGCGTCGGCCAGGCTCACGCGCGGGGGCAAATCGGTGGGTACGGGCGGCCGGGTGCGTGCCGGGCCGGAATCGGTTGTCGACAGGGTCGTCATGGCTCAGACCTCCTCGAGAACGTCGGTGCGGGTGGACGGGCCGGTGCGGGTGGACGGGCCGGTGCGGGTGGGCGACTCGGTGCGGGTGGGCGATCCGGGGCGGGTGGGCGAGCCGGTGATCGTCAGGAAGACCTCGTCGAGGCTCGGCTCCCGCACGGTCATGGTGTCGATGCCGACGTGGGCCTCACGCAGGGCCACGAGCACCCCGGCCGCCTCGTCGGCCGCCCGGAGCCCGACGCGGAGCTCACCCGGTCGGGGCTCGTGCACGACGTCGGCTCCCATGACCGCGCCTGCGAGCCGGCGGGCCGACTCCGATTGGGCGGGGTCGGTGAGCACGAGCTGCAGGCTCGAGCCGCCGATCGAGGCCTTGAGCTGCGCGGGGGTTCCCTGGGCCACGAGGCGTCCGTCGTCGATCACGGCGATCCGGTCGGCCAGTTCGTCGGCCTCCTCCAGGTACTGGGTCGTGAGCAGCACGGTCGCCCCGCCCGCCACGAGCGAGCGGATCGTGCTCCACATCTGGTTTCGCGTGCGCGGATCCAGCCCGGTGGTCGGCTCGTCCAGGAAGATGAGGGGCGGCCTGGTGATGAGGCTGGCGGCCAGGTCGAGGCGTCGGCGCATCCCGCCCGAGAACTTCGCGAGCGTCTTGTCGGCGGCCTCCGACAGCCCGAACTCCTCGAGCAGTTCGCCGCTGACCCGCCGGGCACGGGCCGAGCTCAGGCCCTGCAGTCCGGCGAAGAGCCGCAGGTTCTCCCGGGCGGTCAGTCCCTCGTCCACGGAGGCGTACTGACCGGTGACCCCGATGAGCTGACGCACGCGATGCGCCGAGGTGGCCACATCCACGCCGAAGATCTCGGCCCGGCCCGCGTCGATGCGCAGGAGGGTGGCCAGCATGCGGATCATGGTCGTCTTCCCGGCGCCGTTGGGTCCGAGCACTCCGAAGATCTCCCCGGGCTCGATGTCCAGGTCGATGCCGTCGACGGCGCGGTGGCTCCCGAAGGCCTTGACGAGGCCGCGGGCACGGACCGCGGGTGCAGATGTCCGGTCGTTCGTTGGTGTGGCTGTCATGACCTCAGTGTGCGACCGTGGGGTTTCACCGCAGTTTCATCGGTTGCCCCGGCCCGGTTTCACGACGCCGGCCCGCGGGCACGCCCCGGCGCAGAGGAGGTGGCCGTGCAGGCGGACGTGTGCATCGTCGGTGGCGGGATCGTCGGGCTCGCCACGGCCCACGCCGTGCTCGGCCACGATCCGGGCGCCCGGATCGTCGTGCTCGAGAAGGAGCGCTCGGTCGCCGCACACCAGAGCGGGCACAACTCGGGGGTCGTCCATTCGGGCGTGTACTACCCGCCCGGAAGCCTCAAGAGCCGATTCTGCCTGGCCGGTGCCCGCGCCACCGAGGAGTTCGCCCGGGCCCACGGGGTGCCGATGCGCCGCTGCGGAAAGCACATCGTCGCCGTCGACGCCGCCGAGGTCGCCGGCCTCGAGGAGTTGGCCGCGAACGCGGCGGCGATCGGCCTGCCCCACGAGCTCATCGACGGCGCCGAGCTGCGGCGTCGGGAACCCGCCCTGGTCGGGGTGTGCGCCCTGCACATCCCGAGCACCGGGATCCTCGACTACGGCCTGCTCACCCGTCGCCTGGCGATGGACCTCGTCCGCCGGGGCGTCCGGCTCGTGCTCGGCGTGGAGGTGACGGCCGTCGACGAACGCCCCGGCCGCGTCGAGGTGGTCGCGGGATCCGGCACGGGCCGGCGGCGGATCGAGGCGGGCCGGCTCCTCGCCTGTGCGGGGCTGCAGAGCGACCGGCTCGCTCGCCTGGCCGGGCTCGATCCCGGGGTTCGGATCGTGCCCTTCCGCGGCGAGTACCACCGCCTGGCCGGACCGCCCCTCGCCCGCTCGCTCGTCTACCCGGTGCCCGATCCGCAGCTGCCGTTCCTGGGCGTCCACATCAGCCCGCTCATCGGCGGCGGGACGAGCGTGGGGCCCTCGGCGGTCCTCGGCCGCGCCCGGGAGGGCTACGGCAAGGCGAGCGTGAACCTGCGCGACATCGCGGACTACCTCACCTATCCGGGTCTCTGGCACCTCGCGGCCCGGCACCTTCACGTGGGCTGGAACGAGGCCCGCGGCTCGGCGTCGAAGCACGCCTACGCCGCCCGGGTGCGCCGCTACGCCCCCTCGCTGCGCACGGCGGACCTGCGGCCGTTCCCGGCGGGGATCCGCGCCCAGGCACTACGCCCGGACGGCCGCCTCGTGGAGGACTTCCTGCTCGCCCGCACCGAACGGATGGTGCACGTGCTCAACGCCCCCTCCCCCGCGGCGACGGCCGCGTTCCCGATCGGGGAGCACCTCGCCGGCCTCGCGGGACTCGCGGGCTCAGCCGATCCGGCCGATCCCGCCGATCCCGCCGATCCCGCCGACGCCACCCACCCCGCCGAGTTCACGCGCCCCACAGACTCCACCCACCACACCGGCTGAGCGGGGAGACTTCTCCGCCCCGGCGCCGGGCGCTCCTCCCCGCTCGCGCCGCCGGTCGACATGACGACATCCTCACTTTGACAACGTTGCCAGACGTGGACCACTATGACTGATGTACCGCATCGACGCTGGTATAGGTCGGCGCACCATGGCGTGCCCGGCCAGATCGTCACGACCGAAGGAGTAGTTGATGAGTTCAACGTGGACCACACGGCCGCGACGCGTCGCGGCCGTCGCCGCGATCGTCGGGGCGGGAAGTCTGGTGGGCGCCGGCGGCGCGATCGCCGCACCCATCGACGCTCCCCCGACGAGCGCGTCCTACGTCGAGGCGCCCCTGGACTACGTCGACCCGCTCATCGGTACCGGTGAGGCCTCCGGCGCCGCGGTGACCGAGGTGAACAACTTTCCCGGGGTGTCGATGCCCTTCGGGATGATGCAGCTCTCGCCCGACACGCTCGGGGCGTATGCCGGCTATCGCTATGGCCACGACCAGATCCGCGGCTTCAGCATGACGCACGCCTCGGCCGGCTGCTGGATCTTCGGCGACCTGCCGATCCTGCCGGTCACGGGCGATGTCGGCGACGAGCCCTGGAACCTGACGGAGCACTTCTCGCACGACGACGAGACCGCTGCGGTCGGCCGCTACCAGGTGCGTCTCGACGCCGCGGGCACCGACGTCGACCTCGTATCCGCCACCCGTGCCGGCGGGTTGAGCTTCGACTACTCCAAGCAGGCGGAGGCCTCCCAGGTCATCGTCGACGCGGGCGGGTCGCTCGCCGACGTCCGCGACGCCGAGCTGACCGTCTCGGGAACACGAACGGTCACCGGATCGATCACGACCGGCGGCTTCTGCGGGAAGAACAACGAGCACACGCTCTACTACGCGATGGAGTTCGACCAGGACTTCGAAGAGTTCGGAACCTGGGAGGGAACCGACCTCGAGGTGGGCCGGGCGTCGGTGCGGGACCGCCGCGCCGGAGCCTGGTTCACGTTCGCGCCCGAGGCCACGGTGAAGAGCAAGGTCGGCATCTCCTATGTGAGCGTCGCCGGCGCCGAGGCGAACCTCGCCGCCGAGATCCCCGGATGGGACTTCGACGCCGTCGAACAGCAGAACCGGGACGCCTGGCTCGACCTGCTCGGGAGCGTGAAGGTCGAAGGCACGGACAGCGACGACCTGACGATGTTCTACACCTCCCTGTACCAGTCCCTCCTGTTCCCCAACACGTTCAACGACGTCGACGGCCGCTATATCGGCTTCGACGACGCCATCCACGAGGTCGAGCCCGGACACACCCAGTACGCGAACTTCGCCGGTTGGGACACGTACCGCTCGCTCGGAGCCCTGCAAGCGCTCATCGCACCCGATCGGGCCTCCGACATGGCGCAGTCGCTCGTCAACGACGCCGTCCAGGGCGGTTGGCTCCCCAAGTGGCCCGTGGCCAACAGCTACAGCGGGCAGATGACCGGAGACCCCATCCCGCCCCTGATCGCAAGCATGCACGCCTTCGGCGCCACCGACTTCGATACCGACACAGCGCTGGAATACATGATCAAGGGAGCCACCACGGCGGGCCAGGCGAGCAACGGCTACCGCCAGCGGCCCGGGGTCGAGGCCTACCTCGACCTGGGCTATGCCCCGCAGACCGAGGAGCTGCGCGGCGACCATCAGGTCGTCGGGGCCTCGGTCACACTGGAGTACGCCATCTCCGACTTCGCGATCGGGCAGTTCGCGCAGGCGCTGGGCGAGTCCGCGACGGCCACCGAGTTCGCCGAGCGCGGCCAGTCCTGGCAGAACGTATTGAACCCCGCCACCCGGCTCAGCTCCGCCCGCACCGCCCAAGGCGCGTTCGTCATGCCCGGGGGCAGCGGATTCGGGCAGGCCGGCTTCGACGAGGGCAGCGACGTTCAGTACACCTGGCTCGTTCCTCAGAACGTGACCGCGCTCATTCAGGCCCTCGGAGGAGACGACGCCACGGTCGCGCTGCTCGACGAGTTCACGTCCGAGCACAACGCCGGCGGAAACAGCGACCACCTGTGGATCGGCAACCAGCCCGGCTTGGGCGTGCCCTGGCTGTACAACTACACCGGGCAACCGTGGCGCACCTCCGAACTGGTGGACGCCGTGATCGCCAGTTCGTTCCAACCCCGCCCCGACGGCAAGCCCGGCAACGACGACCTCGGCGCGATGGCCGGCTGGTACGTCTGGGCGGCGACCGGAATGTACCCGGTCACCCCCGGGACCGACGTCGTCAGCGTCAACACCCCCCGGTTCGACCGCGTGCTTTTCGAACGCGACGGCGCCAACTCGATCGAGATCAAGGCCCCGGGTGCGGCCGACGGGAAGCGCTATATCTCGGGCATGACGGTCAACGGAGAGGCATGGGATCGGACCTATCTCCCGAGCGACCTGTGGACCGAGGGCGGGGTCGTGGAGATGACGCTCGCGCAGAAGGCCGACGCCGAATGGGGAACGGCCCCGTCGTCGGCACCGCCCTCGTTCACCGCGGGTAGCGCGGACGTGATCATCGGAACGATGAGCCCGCAGATCACGGCGCAGCCCGGCGCGTCGGCGGAGGTCGACGTCACGGTGCAATCCTTCGGTGACGGTGGCGAGCGCGTGGACGTTCGGGTGACCGACCCCGCCGGAACCGAGCTGGGCGCCGAGGACGTGAGCCTCGACGACTTCGGTCGCGCTCACGCATCGATCCCGCTCGAGATCCCCGCGGACTCCGCCGAGGGATACTCGCTCCTGACCGTGTCGGCGACGGGCACCGGCTCCCCGGCGACCATGCCCGTCTCCATCCGCATCGCGCGCCCCGGCAGCCTGCTCGCCGCATACAACACCGTCGGCAGCGCCGACGAGTTCAATTCGGGGCTCGGAAACCTCGACAGCGTGGGCAACAGCCTCTCGCAGCAGGCGCTGGCGGACGTGGGGCTCACCCCCGGGGCCGAGCGCAGCGTGCACGGCCTCGACTACACGTGGCCGGATGTTCCCGCAGGGCTGCCGAACACGATCACGGCGGCAGGCCAGCAGGTGACCCTGGCCCACGAGTCGACCGCGATCTCGTTCGTGGGCACCGCCACGAACGGCACCCAGCGGGGCGAGGTCGAACTCACCCTCTCCGACGGATCCGTGGTCCGCGCGCCGCTCGCCTTCGGCGACTGGATGTATCCCACCGAGACCGATGAGCCGATCGACGGCAATTCGGTGGTGGCCAGGATGGACCGGCGAAACGGCGACAGGGACCGGGCCTTCGTGTTCGCCACGGACCGCTTCGAGGCCCCCGACGGGTTGCTGATCACGGCGGTCACGTTCCCCGAGAACAATCAGCTGCACGTCTTCGCCATGGCGACCGATGTTCCCGAGCCCACGGACCCGACCGAGCCGACGGACCCCACGGACCCCACGGACCCGACCGAGCCGACGGACCCGACGGACCCCACGGAGCCCACCGAGCCCACGGACCCGACCGACCCCACGGAGCCCACGGAGCCCACGGAGCCCACGGCACCGACCGATCCCACGGAGCCCACGGACCCGAGTGAGCCGACCGATCCCACGGACCCGGGTGAGCCGACCGATCCCACGGACCCGGGTGAACCGAGCGGGCCGAGTGGGCCGACGGATTCCTCTCCGGGGCCGGATTCCGAGGAGGACGGCCACGCCCCCGCGCTCCCCGTCACCGGAGTCACGACGACGGCGGGACTGCTCATCGCGGCGGGCCTGCTCCTGGGCGGCGCGGCCCTGCGTCGCGCGCGGGTCAGGCGCGGGTGACGAGCACGGAGAGGATGTCTCCAGTGCGCACCTGAGCCATCCCGGGCGGCACACTGGCCAGCCCATCGGCGTGAGCCATCGAGCTCACCCGGTGGGCGGCCACGCCGCCGGGAATGACGGGGGAGATCCCCTCGGGCCCGATCGTCACGGGCACGAACTGGCGCAGGCCCGGGCGCGCCGTCCAACCCCGGGCGACCGGCAGTCGCAGCGGCGCGGGAAGGCGCACCCCGCCGAGACGGGCGAGCACGGGCCGCACGAGCGCGTGCAGGCTCGCGTGCACGGCGCCCGGATTACCCGGGAGTGCGAGCACCGGCACGCCGCGGACGATCCCGAAGCCCTGGGGCTTCGCGGGCTGGATCGCGACCGCGGCGAACCGCACGCCCCGGGTGGTGAGCACCTGCCGGGCCACGTCGTGCGCGCCGACCGACGCCCCGCCGGTCGTGATCACGAGGTCGACATCGGCCGCGGCGTCGTCGATCAGGGCGCCGAAGGCCTCCGGGGAGTCGCTGCAGGTGTGGTGCCGGCGCACGTCGGCACCGAAGTCGGACAGGGTGGCCCGCAGCAGGATCCCATTGGAATCGGGCACCTGCCCCGGGGCCAGGTCGGCCCCCGTGGCCGCCAGCTCGTCACCCGTGACGATGATCGCCACCCGCACTCGCGGATGCACGCGCACCGACCCCACCCCGACGGCCGCGAGCGCGGCGAGCGCCGCGCCGTCGAGCCGGGTGCCGGCCGCGAGGATCTCGGCCCCGGCCGGAACGTCGGAGCCCCGGGCGCGCACGTTGCGGCCGGCGGGCCAGTCCGCGGGGATCCGCACGCGGGCGGGCAGCGGGGCGCGCATGAGGGGCTGATCGGTGAACTCCACCGGGACGACCGTGTCGGGACCGTCGGGGCCGGACGGCAGCGGCGCACCCGTCATGATCCGCACCGCGGTCCCCGGCCGCCACGGCGGTGCCGGCACGCCCGCGGGAAGGTCCGCGCTCACGTCGAGTCGGACGGTCGACCCGTCGGCGGCCCCGACCTCCCCGCCGGCGGCGGCCGCGACGAGATCCGCGGCCCGCACGGCGAAGCCGTCCATCGCCGAGTTCGTGAACACCGGGGCCGGCAAGCGCGAGCGCACGGGCGCGGCGGTCACGAGCCCGGCCGCCGCCAGGGGATCCCCGAGCCCGACGTCCTCCGCCGGGAGCGGACCCGTGGCCGCGAGGATCCCGGCGAGGTATTCCTCGTAGGGAACCCGTTCGCCGGTGCCGGTCGGGGTGGTCATCGGCCGCTCACGCCCGGTCGCCGCCCGCACCCGGGTCGGCCGCCTCCTCGGGCAGGGTGGCGACGATCCGGTCGACCAGCTCCCGGGCGAGCGCGGCCTGGTCGGCGCCGCCGTCACCCGCTGCGCGTCCCAGCGCGACGCCGAGGAGGAAGGAGGACACGGGTGCCATCGGCCGGTCGTACCGGTGCGCGACCTGCTTGGTCAGGTCGTGGATGAGCGGCACGTCGACGCACGCCGGGTCGACCCCGGCCGCCGCGGCCGCCCGCTCGATCCACGGCCGCCAGATGTCGCTGCCCATGTCGCCGTTCGTGCTCATCTCTCCCGTCCTTCCCCGGCTCGCGCGAGCCAGTACCGATGGTCCTCCCACGTGTCGACGTCCCGCGTGGATCCGGGTGGTGCCGCGATCGTCGCCTGCCGCATCGAGGCGAAGAGACGACGCACGGATCCGTCGATCAGCCCCTCCCCGCGCGCTGCGATCACCCGCCGCAGGGCCCCGGCTCGGTGGATGCCGGTGAGCCATTCGGTGCGGCCCTCGACGTCACCGGCCCGAACGCCGGCCCGATCACCGCCCCGATCGCCGGCCCGGTCGCCGGGGGGCAGATCCGCCGAGGGGGTCCGGGCGAGGATGCTCTCCACCTGCGCCGGCGCCGCTGCGGCGGCCGCGAGGAGCTCCGGCACGATCTCCCCCGCCCCGGGCAGGTCGCACGCGAGCACGAGCACCCAGTCGGCGCCCGCCCCGACCCGGGCCATCCCGGCGGCGATTCCCGCCGCGGGCCCGGACCCGGGCGGATCCTCGCGGGTGAGCACGACCCCCGCGGGCACGTCCAGGTCGGGGAAGCCGACCACCACCCGCTCCGAGCACGCCTCGACCGCGGCGAGGACGTACGCGAGGAGCGCGTCGCCGTCCACACGCAGTTCGGCCTTGCGCACCCCGCCGAGCCGCGAGCCGCGGCCGCCGGCGAGGATGACCGCCGCGCACCGCATCGTCAGAAGCCGACCTTCTCCCAGCCCCGGCGCTCCCGCTGCGCGCCCCGGCTGCGGTAGACGATATAGGGGCGGGTGAGGTAGCCGATCGGCGCGCTGAACACGTGCACGAGGCGCGTGAACGGCCAGATCGCGAAGATGAGCAGGGCGCTGATGACGTGCAGCTGGAAGAAGACCGGCGCGCTGGTCATGTGCGCCGGGTCGGGCTGGAAGCTCCAGAACTCACGGAACCAGAGCGAGACCCCCTCCCGGTAGTCGTAGGTGCCGATGGCCGTGTGCACGACCGTGGCGAGCACGCCGAACACGATGACGAGGGCCAGGAACAGGTACATCGCCTTGTCCATGACCGTCGTGGCCCCGAACACGCGCCGGTTGGTGCGCCTGCGGTAGATGAGCAGGATGAGCCCGCCGACGCAGGCGACCGCGGCCGCGAGCCCGATCGTGATCGCCATGATGTGATACCAGTGGTCGGACAGCCCGATCGCCCGGGTCCACGTGTTCGGGACCCCCAGGCCGACCACGTGGCCGAAGAAGATGCCGATGATGCCGAAGTGGAAGGCCGGCGAGCCGATCCGCAGCAACTTCGACTCGTACATCTGGCTCGAACGGGTGGTCCAGCCGAACTGGTCGGAGCGCCACCGCCAGATGTGCCCGCCGATGAAGATCGCGAGCACCACGTAGGGGAAGGCGACCCACAGCATGGTCTCCCAGGTCGTCGTCATGAGCTCGCTCCTTCTGATCGGGCCGGGGTGAGCGGGAACTCGCGCATACCCTCGGGAACGGTGCGGCCTTGGGTGGGGCCGGTGCCGGGCACGGTGCCGGGTCCGTACCCGGGCTGCTCCGTGGCGGAACCGCAGCCCGTCGGGCCCGGGCGCGAGGCGGGGTGCAGGTTGTGGGCGTCGGCCCCGTAGCCGTCGAGGCCGACCTCCTCGGTCTCGGGGCCGTCGGCGGCGAGCTGGGCCATCTGCTCGATGTCGACGTCGCCGAGCGGGGGCATCGTGGCGCAGATCGCCTCGAGCGCGCCGTGCCACGGCGAGGAGATCGCCTCGAGGTGCATCCGCAGCAGCTCCACCCCGGGGCGGTTCTGGGTGAGGATCTTCATGCCGCCGGCCGCGTCGTGCCCGGCGGCGAACTCGAGCACGAGGGTCAGGTGGTCGGGCAGTTCGGTCTCGGGCACCTCGAGCCCGGCGCGCCGGTACGTGTCCTTGATCCGCACGAGCGCCATCCCGCGCCGGCGGGTGTCGCCGTTCGAGTAGTAGGTGAGGAACAGGCAGCCGCGCCGGCGCGTGTCGAACGTGTCCACGTAGAGGCTGCGCAGCTCGAGGACGTCGGAGCTCGCCAACGCGCGCGCCGTGCGTGCCAGCGGCTCGCCCAGGCGCGGGTCGAGGCCCGCGGCGATCTCGCCGAGCTGCGGCAGCCGCTCGATCAGATCGTCGCCCGGATAGCCCACGAGCCAGGAGGCGCAGGCGTGGGCGGCGCGGACGTCGGGCAGCGCGAGCTCGGTGTTGCGGCGCCGGTCCAGCAGGGCCTTGAGCATGCTCATGCCGGGGCCGTCCCGAGGCGCGGCGGGAACATCTTCTCCGGCCGGTCGTCCGGGTTCCAGGCGAGGAGGGTCACCTTGCCCTTGCCGCCGACGCCCACCCCGAGCGGGTCGCTGCCCATGGCCTCGGACATCCCGGGGCCGCCCTCGCCGTTGAGCGGGCAGTCCGTGTGGCTGCCCTCGATGTCGTGCGCCTGCTCCGAGTGGGCGGCCGGGATGACGTAGCGCTCGTCGTATTTGGCGATGGCGAGCAGCCGGTACATCGCCTGCATCTCCCGGCCCGTGAGGCCCACGGCGTTGGCGATGCCCTCCTTCGGCTCGTTGCCGAGGTTGATGTCGCGCATGTACGAGCGCATCCCGGCGAGCCGGTAGAGCACCCGCTCGACGGTGGGCACGTGCCCGGCGGTGAACAGGTTCGCCAGGTACTCCACCGGGATCCGCAGCGTGTCGATCGCGGAGAACAGGTTCTCGGCGTCCTCGGCGTCGTAGCCCGTGTCCTGCACGGCGTCGACCACCGGCGACAGCGGCGGGATGTACCAGACCATCGGCATGGTGCGGTATTCCGGGTGGAGCGGGAGCGCGACGCCGTAGGTGTGGATGAGCGCGTAGATCGGCGAGCGCTGGGCGGCCATGACCCAGTCGTAGGGGATGCCGGCCCGGTCGGCGGCGTCGAGCACCTCCGGGTCGTTCGGGTCGAGGATGAGGCTGCGCTGCGCCTCGTACAGGTCGTGCTCGTCGGGGGTCGAGGCGGCCTCGGTCACGCGGTCGGCGTCGTAGAGCACGAGGCCGATGTAGCGCAGCCGGCCCACGCAGGTCTCCGCGCACACGGTCGGCTCGCCGTTCTCGATCCGGGGATAGCAGAACGTGCACTTCTCCGCCTTGCCCGTGCGGTGGTTGAAGTACATCTTCTTGTACGGGCACCCGGAGACGCACATGCGCCAGCCGCGGCACTTGTCCTGGTCGACCAGCACGATGCCGTCCTCGGCGCGCTTGTAGATCGCGCCGGTCGGGCAGGAGGCCACGCACGTCGGGTTGAGGCAGTGCTCGCAGATGCGCGGCAGATAGAACATGAAGGTGTTGTCGAAGTCGAGCTTCACCTTGTCCTCGATGCCCCGGATCATCGGGTCCTTGTCCTTGTGCGCGTACGTGCCGCCCAGGTCGTCGTCCCAGTTGCCCGACCACTGGATGTCGACCCGCTCCCCCGTGATGAGGGACTTCGGCGGCGCCGTGACGATCTGCTGCTGGGCGGGGGAGTTGAGGAGCTTGTCGTACTCGTACGTCCACGGCTCGTAGTAGTCCTCGATGCCGGGCAGGCGGGGGTTGGCGAAGAGCTTGAGCAGCTTGGCCACGCGGCCGCCGTCCTTGAGCTTGAGCCGGCCGTTCTTGCCGAGCTCCCAGCCGCCGCGCCACTTCTCCTGATCCTCGTAGCCGCGGGGATAGCCCTGGCCGGGCCGGGTCTCGACGTTGTTGAACCAGACGTACTCCATCCCGGTCCGGTTGGTCCACGCCTGCTTGCAGGTGACGGAACAGGTGTGACAGCCGATGCACTTGTCGAGGTTCATCACCATTGCCATTTGGGCCATGACGCGCATGTCTTCAGTCTCCTTCTTCCGACGCTTCAGTAGGTCACCGGGCTGGTGCGCTTGCGGATCACTGTGACCTCGTCGCGCTGGTTGCCCGTGGGCCCGTAGTAGTTGAATGCGAACGCCAGCTGGGCATAGCCGCCGATCAGGTGGCTCGGCTTGAGCATGATCCGGGTGAGCGAGTTGTGGATGCCGCCCCGCTGGCCGGACGTCTCGGAGATCGGCGTGTTCACCGTGCGGTCCTGCGCGTGGTACATGAACGCCGTGCCCTTCGGCATCCGGTGGGAGACGATCGCGCGGGCCGAGACGACGCCGTTGCGGTTCGTGGCCTCGATCCAGTCGTTGTCGGCGATGCCCACGGCCTCGGCGTCCTCGACGCTCATCCAGATGGTCTGCCCCCCGCGGGACAGGTTCATCATGAAGAAGTTCTCCTGGTACATCGAGTGGATCGCCCACTTCTGGTGCGGGGTGAGGTACCGCACGGAGATGCCCGTCTGCGCGTTCCCGTCGCCGATCGCGGGTTCGCCGAACAGCGCGGTCATGTCGAGCGGGGGCCGGAACGCGGGCAGCTCCTCGCCCATCTCGAGCATCCAGTCGTGGTCGAGATAGAAGTGCTGTCGGCCGGTGAGCGTGTGCCACGGCTTCTTGCGCTCGACGTTGATCGTGAACGGGGAGTACCGGCGCCCGCCGGCCTCCGATCCCGACCACTCCGGGGAGGTGATGACCGGCACGGGCGCGTTCTGGGTGTCGGAGAAGGCGATCTTCTTGCCCTCGTGCTCGGCGGCGAGGTCGTGCATCAGGTGCCCGGTGCGCTTCTCGAGGGTCTTGAACCCGTCGGTGGCCATCTCCCCGTTCGTCGTTCCGGACAGCCGCAGGATGAACTCGCAGGCGTGCAGATCGTCGGTGAGGCGGGGCTGCCCCGCCCCCACGCCGCTCGCGACGACGCCATTGAGTCCGCGCAGCTCGTCCACGTACTTGCGCACGTCGAAGGTGAGGCCCTTCGTGGTCATGCCGAGCTTCTCCAACAGCGGGCCCACGGAGACGTACTTGTCGTAGACCGCGGCGTAGTCGCGCTCCACCTCGACCAGGTTCGGCAGGGTGATGCCCGGGATCGGCTCGCACTCGCCCTTCTTCCAGTCCCGCACCCTCCCGCGGGGCGTGGCGAGCGCGCCGATGCTGTCGTGCTGCAGCGGCGCCGCGACGACGTCGGTGCGCACCCCCAGGTGGGTGGCCGCGAGTTCGGAGAACTTCTCGGCGATCGTCGCCCACGTCTGCCAGTCCGTGCGCGACTGCCACGGGGTGGAGATCGCCGGGTTGAACGAGTGGATGAACGGGTGCATGTCCGTAGTGTTGAGATCGTATTTCTCGTACCAGGTCGCCGCCGGCAGGATGATGTCCGAGTGGAGCGTGTGGGTGGTCATCCGGAAGTCGAGGGTGAGCACGAGGTCGGTCTTGCCGGTCGGTCCCTCCTCGCGCCAGCGCACGTCCTTGGGGCGGAACTGCGGCGCGGTCTCCTCGGCGCCGACCGTGTTGTCCACGCCGAGGAGGTGCTTGAAGAAGTACTGGTCGCCCTTGGCCGAGGAGCCGAGGGTGTTGGCCCGCCAGATCGACCAGATCCGCGGGAAGTTCTGCTCCGCGTCCGGATCCTCGACGGCGAAGTTGATCCCGCCGCTCTTGAGCTGGTCCACGAGGTACTCGACCGTCGGGCGCTCCGCGGCGGCCGCCCGGTCGGCGATCTCGAGGGGGTTGACGTCGAACTGCGGGAAGAACGGCTGCCAGCCGAGCCGGGCCGACAGGGCCACCGCGTCCGCGGTCGTCATGTCGGCGAACGAGCCGGCCCCGGTCGTCGCCGCGAGGGTGTCGGCCCCGAACTGGTCGTAGCGCCACTGGTCGGTGTGCATGTACCAGTAGGTGGTCTGGGTCATCTGCCGGGGCGGGCGGGACCAGTCGAGCGCGTTGGCCAGGTGGGCCCAGCCGGTGAGCGGGCGCACCTTCTCCTGCCCGACGTAGTGGGCCCAGCCGCCGCCGTTGACCCCCTGCGTGCCGCACAGGGTCGTGAGGGTGAGGAAGGCGCGGTAGATGAGGTCGGAGTGGAACCAGTGGTTCGTGCCGGCGCCCATGATGATCATGGAGCGCCCACCCGAGTCGATGGCGTTCTGGGCGAACTCCCGGCCGATGCGGGCGCAGATGCCGCCCGGCACCCCGGTGATCGCCTCCTGCCAGGCCGGGGTGTAGAGCGCATCGGCGTCGTCGAGGCCGCTCGCCCACTCACCGGGCATGCCCGGGCGACCGACGCCGAACGTGGCGAGCATGAGGTCGTAGACGGTGGTGACCAGCCGCTCGCCGAGACGCCGGACGGGAACGCCGCGGACGACGTCCCCACGCCCTCCCTGACCCGTCGTGTCGAAACGCGGCATGAGGATCTCGACCGTATCGGCTGTATCGGCTGTATCGGCAGAGCCCGCTGTGCTGTCGAAGAGGCTGAGCGCCGGCTCGATCCCGCCGAGGTCGAGGTGCCAGCGGCCGATGCCCTCGTCGTTGAAGCGGTGCCCGAGGGTGCCCGGGGGCACGACCGGTGCGTTCGTGCGCGTATCCATCATGACCGGCTTGAAGTCGGCGTGCTCGCTCGCCTGCTCCGGCACGGCGGCCGGGTCGAGGTCCGCCGCGACCACGAACTTGCCCGGGCGGTAGGCGCCCGCGTCGTCGCGGCTCACCTCGACGAGGAACGGCAGGTCGGTGTACTGCTTGGCGTAGGAGACGAAGTACTCGTTCGGGTTCTCGACGTAGAACTCCTTGAGGATGGTGTGACCCATCCCGAGGGCGAGCGCCGCGTCGGTGCCGGGGTGCGGGCGCAGCCACTCGTCGGCGAACTTGACGTTCTCGGCGTAGTCCGGGGCGACCGCGATGACCTTCTGCCCCCGGTAGCGGGCCTCGGTCATCCAGTGCGCATCCGGGGTCCGGGTGAGCGGGACGTTCGAGCCCCACATCATCAGGTAGGCCGCGTTCCACCAGTCGCCCGACTCGGGCACGTCGGTCTGGTCGCCGAAGACCTGCGGGGAGGCCGGGGGCAGGTCGGCGTACCAGTCGTAGAACGAGAGCATCGGCCCGCCGATGAGCTGGTGGAACCGGGCACCGGAGGAGAAGGAGATCTGGCTCATCGCCGGGATCGGTGAGAAGCCCGCGATCCGGTCGGGGCCGTACTCCTTGATCGTGTGCACGTAGGCCGCGGCGATGATCTCCGTGACCTCCTCCCACCGGGCCCGCACGAGGCCGCCCTTGCCTCGCTGGGCCTTGTAGCGGGCCGCGCCCGCGCGATCGGCGACGACGGCCGCCCAGGCGTCGACGGGGTCGCCGAGGCGCTTCTTCGACTCACGGAACTGCCGGAGCAGTTCGGCCCGGACGTACGGGTACCGCACCCGGGTCGGCGAGTAGGTGTACCAGGAGAACGACGCCCCGCGCGGGCAGCCGCGCGGTTCGTACTCGGGCAGGTCGGCGCCGGCCGTGGGGTAGTCGGTCTGCTGCGACTCCCACGTGATGATGCCGTCCTTGACGTACACCTTCCACGAGCACGAGCCCGTGCAGTTGACGCCGTGGGTCGAGCGGACCACCTTGTCGTGACTCCACCGGTTCCGGTAGAACGCGTCGCTCTCGCGGCCACCCTGCCGGTGGATCTCCCGGTTGTCCTCGGTGATCCGCGCCCGGGGCTGGAAGAGCTTCCGGGTTCCGATGAGCGCGTCGACCAACGCGTTGTCGGGTCCGGCCGATTCGGTGGTGGTCATGAGAGTGCCTCCTCAGCGGCAGAGTCCGGGGTCTCCTCGGCGGGAGCCCCGGCGGAACGGGCGGGACGGGCGGTCGCAGCGGCCGGCTGGCCGGCCCACACGGCGACGAGCATCGCGAACACGGTGGCCATGGCGAGCAGGGCGATCCCCGTGGAGTAGTCGCCCCGCTGGACCCACATGAAGCCCAGCAGGAGCGGCGGCACGAAGCCGCCGAGGCCGCCGGCGGCGCCGACGAAGCCCGTGATGGATCCGACGTCGGCGGGATCGGAGCGCTTGGCGATGAGCGCGAACACCCCGCCGGACCCGAGCCCGAGGCCCGCGGCCATCCCGATGTAGCCGACCGTGCCGACCGGGATGAGCGAGGGCGCGTCCTGCCACATGTGCAGCACGATCACCACGATCGCCATGACGGCCACGACCGCGTACCCCACGAGCAGGGTCGTCGTGGCGCCGATCCGGTCGGAGAGGATGCCGCCGAGGGGCCGCATCGCGACGGCGACGATGACGAAGCCCGCCATCCGCAGCGACGCGTCGCCGATCGAGACGTCGTACCAGTTGTGGAGCAGGGTCGGCAGGTACACCGAGAACGCCACGTACCCGCCGAAGGCGACCGCGTAGAGGTAGCAGGCCTGCCAGGTGAGCCGGATCCTCGCGACGTGGGCGAGCTGGGAGATCATCGACTTGGTCGCGGGCGCCCAGGCGGGCGCGTTGCGCATCATGGTCCAGGCGACCAGGGCGTAGACCGCGAGCACGACGGCGACGAGCACGAACGGGGCGACCGAGCCGACGTTCTTGAACAGCGGCACCGTGACGAATGCGCTGATCGCGGTTCCGCCCATGCCGATCCCGTATACCCCCGTGGCCATTCCACGCTTTTCCGGGGGGAACCAGCTATTGACGTACGGCACCCCGATCGAGAAGGTCGCCCCGGCGATTCCCAGGAAGAATCCGCCGACGAGGAGCGTGCCATAGGTGTATTGCCCGATGAATCCCACGAAGAGCACGGGCACGATCGTGATGATCGACAGCAGCGGCATCATGACCCGGCCGCCGAAGCGGTCGGTCAGGGCGCCGATCGGGATCCGCCCGAGCGAGCCGACGATCACCGGCACCGCGACGATGAGGGCGGGGCTGGAGACCATGCCCTCGCTCACGAAGAGCGGCCCGAGCGGGCTGAGCAGCGCCCACGCCCAGAAGTTGACACCGAATCCGAGCGTCGCCATAATTAATGCGACGCGACGATTGCGTAAATGCGTGGAGTCTGGGGTGGTGGTTCCGCTCGAGGACATCGACTCTCCAGGGAAAACAGGAACGCGCTCGATCAGAGCACTGAGGACTCACGCTAGTTACGCTCTGTTGCCTGGCCCTAGGCTATAGGTCCCAGAGCGAGCTGTCAGGGCCTCGCTCGGGCACGACGGCGCGCTCAGGCTCCCGAGTTGAACAGCAGCCCGAGCGCGTAGGTCGCCGCCGCCGCGCCCCAGCCGATCGCCAGTTGCCGCAGCGCGCGCAGCGCCGGCGGCGCCCCCGAGAGCAGCCCGACGATCGAGCCGGTGATCACCAGCGCCAGGCCCACGAGCGCGGCCGAGACGACCACGGCCGCCATGCCGGTCATCCCCACGAGGTAGGGCAGCACGGGGATGATCGCCCCCATCGAGAACAGCAGGAACGAGGACAGCGCCGCCGACCAGGCGGAGCCGATCTCCTCGTGATCGTCCGCCTCGTGGTCGCCGGCGAAGTCGAGCCGGGCGAGCACGTCCTCGGCGTGGGCGTCCGCCTCGTGCGCGGGCATCCCCCGGGCGCGGTAGACGAGGGCGAGTTCGTTGGCGTCGACGTCGAGGCCGGGCAGCGCCTCGTTCGCGGTGGGGCTCGGGCTGGAGGCGGCGAGCAGTTCGCGCTGCGACCGGATGGAGACGTACTCCCCCGCCCCCATCGACAGGGCCCCGGCGAGCAGGCCGGCCATGCCTGCGAGGAGGATGGCGACGGTGTCGACGCCGGCGGCCCCGACCCCGAGCACGAGCGCGAGGTTGGAGACGAGCCCGTCGTTCATGCCGAAGACGGCGGCCCGGAACGAGCCGGACATGCGCTGCCGGCCCCGGGCCGCGAGGGAGCGGACGACCTCCTCGTGGATCCGCTCGTCGGCCGCCATGGTCGGCGTGGCGTGCTCGTCCTCGGCGTAGGCCGACCGGGACTCGGCCCGTTGCGCGAGGGTGAGCACGACGACGCCGTTGAAGCGGCGCGCCATGAAGGTAAGCATCCGCGAGCCCAGGCTCGGGCGCAGCGGCAGGCCGATGTTGACGCCGAGCAGGTCCTCCCAGTGCGCCGCGTGCCGGCCCTCGGCCTCGGCGAGCTGGAGCAGGATGTCACGTTCCTCGCCGTGACGGCGCATCGCCAGTTCCCGGTAGAGCGCGGCCTCGGCCCGTTCCTCGGCGAGGTAACGGCGCCACCGGCGAATCTGACTGGCGCTCGGCCCGACGGAAGACGTGGTCACTGTGCCTAGTCTGCCAGTTCCGCTGCGCGCCTCGTCTGCCACACTGGGCGGGCCGGCACACCGGCCACCGCCGAGGAGGAGGACGACCATGAGATCCACGCTGACGTTCGCGCTCGGGGCGGGGGTGGGCTACGTGCTCGGGACCCGCGCAGGCCGGGAGAAGTTCGATCGGATGTCGGCGGCACTGCGGCAGGCCTGGGAGACCCCGGCCGTGCAGGAGCAGTGGGGCCGGGCGAGCGAGCGGATCGCCGAGACGGTCCGGGAACAGCGTGCCTCCCTCACAGAGCGCGCCGTGCACGCCGCGAAGGACACCCTCGGGATGGCGCCGCCGCGCCGCCCGGACACGCCCGCGGGCTGACGCCGGCCGGCGCGTCGGACCCGCTGGGCTCACCGGCCGCGTCACCTCCCGGGCTGCCCCGCCCGCGCGCGTCACCGCTCGCGTTTCGTCTCGAGTGGCCGGAGCAGTCGCGCGAGCGCCGCGACGTCGGGGAGCGCGTCGGCCTCGCGTGGCATGGTCTGGAGCAGTTGATCCGAATGGACGACGCGGATCACCTCCCGCGCCCGGCCCACCAGGCGCTCCCACACCTCGCGATCGAGGATGGAGGCCGGTCCGCCGGCCGCCTCGGCCAGGGTCGAGGCGACGACGCTGACGATCACCGCATCGGCCGGTTCGGTGCCGGATTCGGCGACCGCCTCGATCCGGACCGAGGGCATTCCCGCCGCCGCGAGCTCATCTCGCAGGAGGTCCGCCTGCTCCGACGTGAACGCCACGACGAGCACGTCGGCCGGCCTCGGTCCCGAGTCTCGCACCGCATTCCGACCCGACTCCCCGGCGGGCTCGCGGCCCGAACGCTGATCCGAACCCTCACCCGAATGTCGGCCCGAATCCTGCCCCACTGCGGCCCCACCCTCCAGTCCGAGCAGCCGGTCGCGGATGGCCGCGGCCTCCTCCGGGGCGGTCGCGCTGCGATGACGGTGCGCCAGCTCCTCCGACTCGATCCGCGGGCGCGACGCGGAGGCCGCCCACCCCGACCCGCCCCCGAGGCGCCGGGGTTCGGGCATGCCGTCGACCGCCGCCCTCTCGACCCTCGCGCCCAGTTCGCCCGGTTCGACCGACTCACCCGGTTCACCCGGTCCACCCGGGTCGCCTGGCCCACCCGGTTCACCCGGGTCGCTCGGTTCGCCCGGGTCGCCCTGTTCGCCCGG
Source organism: Pseudactinotalea sp. HY160 (assembly GCF_009372055.1). Classification (NCBI taxonomy): domain Bacteria; kingdom Bacillati; phylum Actinomycetota; class Actinomycetes; order Micrococcales; family Cellulomonadaceae; genus Pseudactinotalea; species Pseudactinotalea sp. HY160. Next base: position 203,816 of record NZ_WHMT01000002.1, read on the forward strand.
GTCGCCCTGTTCGCCCGGTTCGCCCAGCTCAGCCGGGTCGCCACGATGGGCGAGCAGCCAATCACGCAGCCGTTCGGTGGAGCGGCAGTCGTAGGCGTTGTACTCGGCCAGGTCGGCCAGCCGTTCGCGCCAGGTCTGCCCGTCCCCGTGTTCCCTGGCGCGGGTTGCCTCCTCGTAGACGAGGATCGATGCTCCCCCGTCGGTCACGGCCGAGTCGGTGCGCAGCTCCTCGCCCATGTAGAGCGGTTCGAGCTTCTTGAGGGAGAAGGAGCGCTGCGAGACGTGCACGCCGTGCTTGACCACGTCGTAGAGATCCACGAAGACCCCGGCGTCGAGCAGGTCGGTCACCTCCTCCGCGCCGACCCCGTGGCGCTGCGTGAGCCGTCGGAGCGTGGCGGGCTCGTAGAACGCGTAGTGGTAGATGTGCATCCCGGGACGGGCCCGTCGCCGCTCCCGTACATAGTCGAGGAATCCCAGGAGCGCGCGCTTCTCCTCCGCGAGTGAATGAGCCCAGAAGGTCACGTAGTCGCTCGTATCGGCTTCCCTGATCCCGAAGAGGTATTCGAGTCCCCACTCCCGGCCGTCGTGCCACCACGGGTCCCCCTCGAAATCGAAGAAGAGGTCGCCTGGATCCGGCATCGGAAGCCGCGCGAGCACACCGGGGGAATGCACCTCGGCGAACACGGTCACGTCGGCGCCGCCGGCCTCCGCCCGCTCCTGCCGGAGCTGCAGCCGGGCCTGGCCGCGGAGGCGGTCGAGATCGGCATCGTCGAGGTGGGGCACGGGCCCGTCCGAGGCGGCCAGCTCGTCGATCGTGCGGATGCCCGCCCCGAGGAGGGCGGCGCGATGGTGGCGGCGCAGGCCCCAGACGAGGCGGACGTCCCGATGCTCCTCGATGCCCCGGCGACAGGGCGAGCAGTAGCCGCAGGACCACCAGGTCTCGTCGCCCCATTCGGGCCCCACATCCGCCCCGGCGCCGGTCGCGAGGAGTCGTTCGAGCCGCTCCCGGCGGAGCCCGGCCACGACCTCGAGATCCTCGAGGGCGTGGGTCGTGGCCGGGCCGGTGGATTCCACGACGGCCTCCGGGTCGAGCACGATGCCCGCCGCCCGGGCCGCGGCCGCGATGGCGCCGACGCGCACGAGGTCCTTGACCCGGGTCTGCCGGGCCGTGGTCACGAGTTGAATCCGATGACCCCGCAGCGTGGCCACGAGGAAGTCGGCACTCACCTGGAGTCCGTCGTGGAAGAAGGCGGCCCCCGCGACGACGGCGGCGCCCGAACGAATCGCGGCGATCGTTCGTTCCTGCTGTTCGACGTAGCCGCGTCGGGTGCGTTCTGCCCGCCCGATCCGGGTGAGGGCGGGCTTCGCGCCGCCCGCCTCCTCGACGAGTCGGGTCGCCACCTCGTCGCGGCGCTCGCGGGCGAGGGCGCCGATCCGCTCCCCGATCGTGCGGCCGCGCTCGGGCCGGCCGCCACGTCCGGCCCCAGCAGCCCCAGCAGCACGGCCTGCACGACCAGCGCTGCCGGCCGCACCAGCACGACCGGCATTGCCGCCCCGCAGCCGATCATGCAGTGCCGCCGCCTGGTGGAGGAGACCGTACTCGCACTCCTCCGCAAGGTCGGCGGCGGTGAGCACCAGCGTCTGGTCGAGTACGAACACGGTGTCTCTGCTTTCCGGACCGCTGGGGTCCCGGGTCGGTTCGGGGAGTGGACACAACGTATCCCGCCCGACCGACACGACCACGACCACGACCGCCACCACGACGCGTGCCCCCGTGCCGAGAGACACGTCCGCCCCTGGCCCGAGGCCCGCGCAGAGACGTGCTCCTGGCCGTGGCCCGTGACCCGCCCCGACAGCTGCCCCGAGACGTTCCCACGGACCCGCTCCGCCGCCCGGCCGCGCCGCCGGAGGCCGACCCGCCGGCGACCGACACGGGCGCGGGCGTCGGGCCGCTCGCGACCGGGCAGTCGCGCAGTTCCTCCCCCATCGCCCCGACCTCCTCGGAGCTGACGCCGAGCCCGTACGCCTCCTTGACGAGGATCTGTTGGACCACGTACGCGCACCGGTATCCGCGCGCGGGCGGCAGCCAGCCCGACGCGTCGGCGGCCCCCTTGGCCTGGTTCGCTGCGCCGTCCGTGGGAATGAGGTTGCTCACGTCGTTGGCGAAGCGCTGCGCACGCCCGCGCGGCCAGGCATGGGCGCCCTTGCGCCAGGCGTCGGCGAGCGCGATGAGATGATCGATCTGCACCTCCCGGCTCGTCCGCGGACCGCGCTCGAACATGAGCATGGCGCCGGTGTACGGGTCCACGAACCAGCCCGAGTCCACGAGGCAGGGATTGCTCGGATCGACGGTCACGTCTTCGAGCCAGGCGGCGAGCACCCGGTTGCGGGTATCGCAGACCGCGCCGTCCGGGTCCTGCCAGGCGGGGCCGAAGAAGTCCCGCTCGTAGTCGTCGAGGTCGAGCGGGACCACGACGGGCAGCCGCCCGAGCGCCTCCTCCGCGACCGCCAGCTGTTCCTGCGCCACCGGGGTGACGCCGTGGGGGCGAACGAGCATCCACCAGCGCGGGATCACGAGCGCGAGTGCGCAGGCGAGCAGGGCCGCGGCGATCACGGTCCCGGCCGTGCGCGCTCCGGAGCGGGATTCCTGCGCCATCGGGCAAGTGTGCGCGGCCTCCCCCGGCGGGTGCGCGGCCGGTACGGGCACCTGTGGATTGCCCCGCAGCCTGGGGATCGCGCCGCGTCCCGGAACCCGCGAGCACGGCACAATGGGTTCATGACCACCGACGCCGCGCCGCCGACGAACCGCCGGTGATCCACCGATGAGCCGGCAGTACCGCACGATCTCCGGGGAGGCCTCGGCAGAGATCGAGGTGAAGCGGTCCCGGTTCCGCTGCGACCTCACCCGGGTGGCGACCGAGGAGGCGGCCCGGGAGGCGATCGCCCGGGCCCGCGCCGAGTTCTGGGATGCCCGCCACCACTGCTCGGCCTTCGTCCTCGGCCCCGCCGGCGACCCGGGCTCGATGGAGCGCAGCAGCGATGACGGCGAACCCGCCGGCACCGCGGGCGCCCCGATGCTCGAGGTGCTCCGCGGGGCGGAACTGCGCGACGTCGTCGCCGTGGTGACCCGGTGGTTCGGTGGCACCCTGCTCGGGGCCGGCGGGCTCGTGCGCGCCTATTCGGACTCCGTGCGGGCCTCGGTCGAGGTCGCCCCGATTCAGCGCCGGGAACTCGTGACCGAGGTCGAGGTGACCCTGGGCGAGGACGGCTACGTGCGCGCCGGCCGGCTCGAGGCCGACCTGCGGGCCCGCGGGATCGCGGTGCTCGACGTGGCTTACGCGGAGCGGGTCACGTTCCTGCTCGGAACCCCGGGTGAGCCGGGCGAGCTGGCCGCCCAGATCGCCGGGCTCACCGCGGGCACGGCGAACACGCGGGTGCACCGCACCACCTGGGTCGACCGCTGAGCCGGCCCGGGCAGGCCGGCTGAACCCAACCGGGCCGACCCGCCACCAGGGCACAACCGTCGATCCTGCGATCGACCAGGGCCAAACCCGCACTACAGCGATCGACCAGGGCCGAACCCGGGGATTCGGTGAGGAAAACCCAGGTTTCACCCTGGTCGACCGCGATAGGCGCAGCGGGGGGCGACCGCGATAGGTCCAGCGGGGCCCCCGGGGCGGACTGCGATGGCCCGCCCCGGGGCGCGGCGCCACCGCCGGCGACCCGTGGCCGGCGCTACAGGCGCGCCCGGACCGCCTTCGTGGCACCGACGAGGTGCTCGAGGGAGGCGACCGTCTCGGCGTAGCCGCGGGTCTTGAGCCCACAGTCCGGGTTGACCCACAGCTTCCGCTCACCCACGGAGGCGAGCGCCGCCGTCAGCAATCCCTCGATCTCCTCGGCGGAGGGCACGCGCGGGGAGTGGATGTCGTACACGCCCGGGCCGATGCCGCGACCGAAGCCGGAGCCGGCGATCGCCGGGAGGATCTCCATCTTCGAGCGGGCCGCCTCGATCGAGGTGACGTCCGCGTCGAGGCCGTCGATCGCCCCGATCACCTCGCCGAACTCGGAATAGCACAGGTGGGTGTGGATCTGGGTGGCGTCCGCGGCGCCCGCGGTCGCGAGCCGGAACGAGCGCACCGACCAGTCGAGGTAGTCGGCCTGGGCGGCCTCACGCAGCGGCAGCAGCTCACGCAGCGCCGGCTCGTCCACCTGGATGATGCCGATCCCGGCGGTCTCGAGATCGGCGATCTCGTCGCGCAGGGCGAGGGCCACCTGGTTCGCGGTCTCGGCGAGCGGCTGGTCGTCGCGCACGAACGACCACGCGAGGATCGTCACCGGGCCGGTGAGCATGCCCTTGACCGGGGCGTCCGTGAGGGAGTCGGCGTAGCTCGACCACTCGGTCGTGATCGGCGCCGGCCGCGACACGTCGCCCCACAGGATCGACGGGCGGGTGCAGCGCGAACCGTAGGACTGCACCCAGCCGTTCTGCGTCACCGCGAAACCGTCGAGGTGCTCGGCGAAGTACTGCACCATGTCGTTGCGCTCGGGCTCACCGTGCACGAGCACGTCGATGCCGAGCTGGGTCTGCAGCTCGATCACGCGACCGATCTCCGCGCGCATCTCGTCGGTGTACTCGGCCTCGGTGATCTCGCCCTTGCGCAGCTTGGCGCGCGCCTGGCGCAGCTCCGTGGTCTGCGGGAAGGAGCCGATCGTGGTCGTCGGCAGCGCCGGCAGGTCCCAGGTCTGATCCTGGACGACGACGCGGCTCGCGTACGGGGTGCGGTCGAAGTCGGCGTCCGTGAGGTTCGCGAGCCGCTCCCCCACCGCGGGCACGTGCACGCCCGCGGCGGCCTCGCGGTCGTCCCGGGCGGCCCGCGCGGCGGCGAACTCGGATGCCGCGGCCTCGGGGCCTGCGGCGAGTGCGAGCACCTCGCCCACCTTCTCGTCGGCGAAGGAGAGCCAGCTGCGCAGCTGCTCGGGCAGGTCGGGCTCGTCGGTGGTCGTGTGCGGCACGTGGAACAGGGAGGTCGACGTGCTCACGGCGACCGGGACGCCGTCCCCTGCGGTCGAGCGGAGCGCGGTGAGCTTCGCGTGGGCGGCGTCGAGGTCGGTGCGCCACACGTTGTGGCCGTCGACGAGGCCGGCCACGAGCGTCGTGCCGGCGAGCGCGGCCCGCAGGTCCGCGTCGATCTCCGGCAGGTCGCCCTTGACGAGGTCGAGCCCGATGGCCTCGACCCCGGTGCGGGCGAGCGCCGCGAGCGCATCCCGGCCGAGCGTGTCGTAGGAGGTGGACACGAACAGCGCGGGCCGTTCGGTCGTCTCGATCGCTGCGAGGGTGGCATAGGCCTCCTCCGCGGCGGCGAGCACCTCGGCCCGGTCGGCGTCCCACGTGTCCGAGACCAGGGCGGACTCGTCCAGCTGGACCCACTGCGCCCCGGCGGCGGCGAAGGAGCGCAGCCAGGCGGCGTAGGCGGCCACGAGGTCGTCGAGGCGGGAGAGCGGGGCGAAGCCCTCGGGGGCGTCGTCGGCTGCCTTGGCCAGCAGGAGGAAGGTGAGCGGGCCGACCACGACGGGGCGCTGGGCCACGCCGGCGGCGATCCCCTCGGCGACGGCGTCCGCCGAGTCGCTCGCCACGAGCGCGAACTCGGTGTCCGGGCCGATCTCGGGCACGAGGTAGTGGTAGTTCGTGTCGAACCACTTGGTCATCTCGAGGGGGGCGAGGTCGCCCTCGCCGCGGGCCACGGTGAAGTGGCCGGCGAGGTCGAGCTCGCCCGTGTGGGAGTCGCCGGCGCGCAGGTGCGCGAACCGGGCCGGGATCGCGCCGAGCTGGGAGGCGGCCGACCACACCTGGTCGTAGTAGGCGAAGTCCGCGGGGATCGCGGCCGGTTCGCTCAGGCCCGCGGCCTGGAGGCGCCGGCGCGTGCCCTCCCGGAGCCCGGCGGCCGTGACGGTCAGGTCCTCGGCGCTGCTGCGCCCGCCCCAGAAGGATTCGAGGGCGCGCTTGAGTTCGCGGCGGGGCCCGATCCGGGGGTAGCCAAGGATCGTGGCCGCCGGGAACGGGGTGGTGGGCTGGGGCTGCTGGGACATTCGTCGACCTCGGTGACTCGGTGTGAACGGTGGGTGATCAGTGGGCGATCAGTGGCTGATCGGTGGGTGGTGGGTGTGGGCGGTGCGCGCGAGCGGCTACCGGTGGGCGGCGCTCGTGGACGGGGCCGGTTCCCGCAGGCCCGCACCTCGAAGGAGGTCGAGGGCCGCGCGGGAGGTGTTGAAGGTGTACAGGTGGAGGCCCGGTGCGCCGACGGCGAGGAGTTCCTCGACCAGTTCGATGCTCGCGGCCAGGCCGATGCGGTACTGCTCGTCGGCGTCCCGGGCGGCGCTCAGCCGGAGCTCGAGCGCCTCGGGAACGGGCACCCCGGTCAGCTGGGTCAGCCGCTGCAGCCGGGCCAGGTCGGTCAGGGGGATGACCCCGGGCACGATCGGCAGCCGGATCCCGGCAGCGCGGGCCGCCTCGACGTGGGCGGCGTACTCCGGCGCCGAGTAGAACAGCTGGGTGATCGCGAAGTCCGCCCCGGCCTCCTGCTTGGCGTGGAGGGCCTCGAGGTCGCGGGGCGCGGCGAGCACGCTGCCCTGGGCCGCCTGGAACGTGCGGGCGGGGTAGGCGGCCACGGAGATGCTCAACGGCCGGGGCTGCCCTTCGGCCAGTTCGAACCGCTCCGATTCGATCTCCCGCAGCAGGCCGACGAGTTCGGCCGCGCGGGTGAGCCCGCGCGGGTGCGGCTCCCACGGCGCGCCGCCGGTCGGCGGGTCCCCCCGGAGTGCGAGGACGTCGCGAACGCCGTCCTCGAGCAGTTCCTCCACGGTCACCCGCAGCTCCTCGCGACTGGCCCCGACGCAGGTGAGGTGGGCGATCGGGGTGACGTCGGTCTCGGCGAGGATCTGACGGATGAGCCCGCGGGAGGTCGCATGCGTGCGGCCTGCGGCGCCGTAGGTCACGGAGAAGAAGTCCGGACGCGCGGCGGCGAGCTCGGCCACGGTGCGGGTGAGGCGCTCCTGCGCGGCCGGACTGCGCGGGGGGTAGAGCTCGAAGGAGACCCGCGGCGTGGTCCCGGGCACGCTGAAGAGGCCGGCGGTGCTCATCGATCCCCCGGGCAGCGGCGGGCAGGTCGGGCGTCGGTCGACATCGATTCCTCCATCGAACCTGGCGTTAGCACCTGCCCCGGGCACGGGATGGTTGCTGCGGCATCAGCGAGCCAGGACTCTCCGCCGCTCTGGATGGGATGTCTCGAGCGTACGTGCCCGATCCGCGACCATCGCGCATGGACGAAACCGTCTCGCCATCTGGAATCGGGGTGGCGGGCCGGGGGCGGCAGGATCGGTGGACCGGCCGCCCTGCCGGCCGACCCCGGTCACACGGTGACGACGCGAAGCTCTCCCAGTTCGGCGAGCGGCCCATAGTCCGCATCCTGTGTGTAGACGGCGAGTCCGTTCGCCCGCGCGACCGCGGCGATCCACAGGTCGTTCACGTTGACGCGCCGTCCGCTCTCGGCCAGCCGAACCCTCATCCGCGCCCAGTGCGCCGCTGCGGCCGCGTCGATCGGGAGCGCCACGAGCGCCGAGACCCGTGTCAGGGTCGCCAGCCGGCGGGACCGGATCGTCTGATCGCCTGCTGCGAGGACTCCGGCCTCCAATTCGGCGAGTGTGATGACGGAGACGTACCCCTCCTCCGGGAGTGACGACGCCTCGAGCCGGCGCCCCGACTCGTGCGCGATCAGGACGCTCGTGTCGAGCAGGCCCCGCTCGTCTCGATCGGGCACACCGGGTTGCTTCACGATCACGCGATCGGTCCGAGGTCGTCGGTGGTCTCGCCTGCGAGGATCGAGAGCTCGTCGCGGAGAGCGGGATCGGCCTGGCCGGCCAGGAGCAACTCCGCCAGCTCGGCACGGGAGAAGAATGCGGGCCGCGTGGGGGCGGCGGGGCTGATCTCGGCCACCGGACGACCGTGCTGTGTCACCGTGATGCGCTCGCCCTCGGTCACGCGCCGCAACACGTCACCGGTGTGATTTCGCAAGTCTCGGGACGCGACGTTTGCCATGTGCGCAATCGTAGCCGACTGCGCACGATCGCGGGAGAGCACCTCGCCATCGCCCCCGGGAGTCGTTCGGCACGGGGACTCCCAGCGGACCGTCACCATGGGCCGCGGGGCACCTGCACGGCCCACGCGCTCGCCGAAGCCGGCGGGTGATACCGCGACCCGGCGCGCAGACGCCGGGGGATACTGAAGGAATGACGGGCGACGGCGACGTACTCCACTGGACCGATGGCCACCTGGGCCGGATCCGCCTCAACCGGCCGCGAGCGCTCAACGCGGTGTCGTCGGCGATGGTCGAGGAGGTCTCCGCCGCCCTGGCCCGCTTCGACGCCGACGATCGGGTCCGTGCCGTCGCGCTCGACGGCGCTGGGGAGCGCGGACTGTGCGCGGGCGCCGACGTGCGATCGATCCGCGCGGGCGCCCTCGACGGCAGCGCCGATCCGGTGGCGTTCTGGGAGCGCGAGTACGCGCTCATCCGATCCCTGCTCACACCGGCGACGCCGCTGGTCGCGTTCATGGACGGCATCGTCATGGGCGCCGGCGTCGGCCTCTCCGCGTACGCCGGGCTGCGGCTCGTGACCGGCCGCACCCGCCTGGCCATGCCCGAGACGGGGATCGGCCTGTTCCCCGACGTCGGCACCCTCTTCCCGCTCTCCCGCGCTCCCGGCGAGATCGGCACGCACCTGGCGATGACCGGTGAGGTCGCCACGGGCGCCGACGCGATCGCGCTCGGCCTGGCCGATGCGCTCGTTCCCGCATCGATATGGGACGACGTGTGCGCGCGTCTGGCGGGCGGCGCGGCGGTCGCGCAGGTGCGCGCCGAGCTCGTGTCCGCCGAGCCGTCCGAACCATCCGAACCCTCCGAACCCTCGGAACCCGCCGCACTATCTGAACCATCCGAACCCGGGGCCGCCGCCCCGCTCCTCGAGGCGACGTGGATCGGCGAGTGCTACCGGGGCGAGGACCCGGTCGCCATCCGCGACCGGCTCCGCTCCCACCCGCACCCCGGAGCCCGAGCCGCGGCCGAGGTGCTCGACACCCGGTCGCCGCTCTCGGTCGCGGTGGCCCTGGCGGCGCTGCGCCGGGCCGCACACACCCGCGGCGTCGAGGGCGTGATCGAGCGGGACCTGCGGATCGCGCGGGCGCTCATGGATCGGCCGGACTTCAACGAGGGGGTCCGGGCCCTGCTCGTCGACAAGGACCGCGCCCCGCGCTGGGAGCACGCGGACCTCGCCGAGGTGGACCCGGCCCTCGTGGCCGGCATCGTCGGGCCCTGAACTCGCAGTGATCTTCATTCCACTAACCGGACTCCGCGTGACCACCACGCGAGAACTTGACATGATGGCGGTTGCGTTTTTGCACTGCACGCGACTGTGATTGGCTGAAACATGACCTCTGCAACCGAAGATCCCGTGCTCGTCGAGTCCGCGGGAGCGACCCGAACCGATCGCGACTCCCTCGGCCCGGTCGAGATTCCGGCGACCGCCTACTACGGCGCCCACGCGGCCCGCGCCCTCGAGAACTTCCCGATCTCCGGCCGCCCCACGCACACGATCCCCGAGCTCGTCATCGCCCTCGCGGAGGTCAAGAAGGCCGCCGCGCTGGCGAACGGCGAACTGGGCGCGCTGAGCGCGGAGAAGGTCCCGGCGATCGTCCAGGCGTGCGAGGAGATCGTCGCGGGGCGGTGGCACGAGGAGTTCGTCGTCGACTGCATCCAGGGGGGCGCGGGCACGTCGTCCAACATGAACGCGAACGAGGTGATCGCGAACCGGGCGCTCGAGCTGCTCGGCCACCCCCTCGGCGCCTACGACGAGCTCCACCCGCTCGACGACGTCAACCGCAGCCAGTCCACGAACGACGTGTTCCCCACGGCGCTGCACATCGCCGCGTACCGCGCCACGGGTCGGCTGCTCGAGGCGATGTCCGCGCTCGAACTCGCCTTCGAGGAGAAGGCGGCCGAGTTCGCGACCGTGCTCACGATGGCGCGCACGCAGCTGCAGGATGCGGTGCCCATGGCGCTCGGGCAGACCTTCGCCGGCTTCGCCGCCGGCCTGGCGACCGACCGCGCCCGGGTGACCACGGCGCGGGAGAACCTCGCCGAGATCAACCTCGGCGGCACCGCGATCGGCACCCAGATCAACACCCCGGCGGGCTACACCGCCCGCGTGACCGAGCTGCTGCGCGAGATCACGGGCATCGAGCTGCGCTCGGCCGACGACATGATCAACGCCACGAGTGACCTGGGCTCGTTCGTGGAGCTGTCCGGCGCGCTCAAGCGCACGGCGGTCAAGGTCTCGAAGATCAGCAACGACCTGCGCCTCATGTCCTCGGGCCCGCAGACCGGCCTGGGCGACGTGCAGTTGCCCGCGATGCAGGCGGGCTCCTCGATCATGCCGGGCAAGGTGAACCCGGTCATCCCCGAGGTCGTGAGCCAGGTCGCCTTCGTGGTCATCGGCAACGACGTGACCATCTCCATGGCCGCCGAGGGCGGTCAGCTCCAGCTCAACGCCTTCGAGCCGGTGATCATCGCGAAGCTGTACGAGTCGATCACCCAGCTGACCCGCGCCATCCGGACCCTCACCGAGCGGTGCGTACGCGGGATCACCGCCGACCAGGAGCAGCTTCTCGGCCGCGTGCACCGCTCGGTCGGGCTCGCCACGGCCCTGACGCCCCTCATCGGATATTCGGCCGCCGCGACCCTGGCGAAGGAGGCGCTCGCCACGGGCGCCAGCCTCGTCGACCTCGTGCTGCGCGACGAACTCGCCACCGCCGAGCAGCTCGAGGCCGCACTCCAGGCCGATCGGCTCGCCCGCCCGCACGCCTGAGTAGCAGCGCATGGACGACGCCCGCTCACCTCGCGAAGGTGAGCGGGCGTCGTCGTTGATCGGCCACGGACCACGTCACACGTCGTACACGTGTCGGCGATGGCCGAGTGTCACGACCACGACGAGCAGGCGATCATCCTCGACCGTGTAGATGATCCGGTGGTCGCCGACTCGGATGCGCAGCCCCTCCCGTCCGCGCAGTGCCTGTGCGGCCGGCGGCCTGGGGTCGGCTGCCAGTAGCGCGATCGCTCCCCGGATGCGCGCTCGATCCTGGTGGTCGATTCTCGTCAACGCGCGTAGAGCGGCTGGGCGTACCTCGATCTCATACGTCACGGCCCTACCACCCGAGGTCGACCTTGACCTGCTCCCAGGGAATATTCGGCCCCTCCTCGGCCATGGCCGCGTCGAAGGCGGAGATGTCTTCGAGTTCCTCGGCGGCGTCCATGAGCCGCTCATACTCCGCGGGGCTGAGGACGATCGCCTGAGGCTCTCCGCGGCGCTCGACGATGACCGCCCCGCGCTGGGCGGCCTGGATCGTGGCGGCGAAATTCCTGCGCGCCTCGGACGCGGTGACGGAAGTAGACATGACCCAATTGTACAGTTGACGAGCTGAAACGTACATGAAGCTGCGAGCCATGACGTACGCCCGGGCCTCCGCAGGATCGAGGCGCCCGAGCCCGGCCTCAGCCCACGGCCTTGAGCCCGACGATGCAGCCGACGAGGCCGCAGATGAGGAGCAGCCGCACGAGGGTCACGGGTTCGGCGCCGGTGATCATCGCGTAGACGACCGTGAGCGTCGCGCCGATGCCCACCCAGACGGCGTAGGAGGTCCCCGTGGGCAGGGTGCGCATCGCGTAGGCGAGCCCTCCCATGCTCACCACGAGGGCGCCGGCGAAGATGAGGGTCGGCACGAGCCGGCTGAACCCCTCCGACTTGCCGAGGGCGGTCGCCCAGACGGCCTCGAAGGCGCCCGAGACGATGAGAACGGTCCATGCCATGACGAACTCCCGACCTGCCGTCTTGTCGCGCACCGGGTACGGCAGCCTCGTCCGGAGAACCTGGTCGGCTCCGCATCCATCGTGGCACAACTCGAGCCTGTGACAAGGGGTCGGGTGAAGCAGCACGGCGGGGACGGCACGGTGGGGCGTGGTCGGCCGGGTAGATGACACCGGATACCGTCGACCGCGGCGCCGTGGGCTGCACCGACCCTGCGGCCGGGGGCTACTCGGGTGGGATGCGCTCGAGCGCGGATCCCTTGTGGGCGGCGACGTGGTCGGTCCGGTCGGACGCGATCTCGTATTGTGGCTCGTCCTCGGATGCGCGACGCCGATGCCCGCGGTAGCTGAAGTCGCTCGTGTGCACCCTCGTGATCGTGCCGGTCACGTGCCCCGCCTCGGAGTTCCAACGCACGTGATCGCCGACCTCGAAACGCTCGCTCATGATCGCCTCCCTCGTAGTTCGGGACCCTTCGACCGTATCGCCGCGCGGGCCCGGGCGGGAAGGTCCCCGGCGAGTCCGCGGCGGCCCGTGATTCCGCGCGGGCGCACCGGCCGTCGACCGCTCAGGCGGCGGCGAGCTCCTCCACGGCCGACAGCACCGGATGGCCCAGGCGGGTGAGGGTCCAGGCGATCTCGCTCCCGGCGATCGAGTCGGCGTTGTAGTCGACGTGCACCTGGTTCGTGGAGAACCGCACCGACACGTGGCGCACGCCCGGCGCCCGGCCGAGGACCCCCTCGATCGTCGCGATGCAGTCGGCGCATGTCATCGGCTGGGTCGTCAGGGTGAGTGTGTGCATGGCTTCCTCCCGGTGCCTCTCGACTGCCTCTCGTCTCGGCGGCGTCACCCACCAGTGGAACCCATTCCCGGCCGCGGCGCCTTGACCCGGGTCAAGGCGCCGGCCGTGTGCACGAGCGCGGCCGCTACGCTCCATCAGATGCAGCCCGACGTGCTCCGGGCCGGCCCGCGCGGCCGGCGCCTGTGCCTCGAACTCGCCGGCACCCTCGACGACGGGATCCGGGAGTCGATCTTCTGGCGCGCCGACGAGCGGGAGGAGTCGAGCGGCACGGCGATGCTCACCTTCAGCCGGGGAGGGCGCCGGCTCCACCACCTCCTGCGGCTCCTGTACCGCGTCCCCGGCGGCCGGGCGATCATGCGGTGGCGGGCGAACGCGGCGGTCGCGGCGATGTCCGCCGTGTCGCCGAGCCTGACCGGCCTCGCCGAACTCGCCGGGCTGGCTGCTGCAGTCGGTGCCGCTGCCCGCCGGCGGCCCGGACCCGGACGCACTCCATGCGGCACTCGTGGCCGCCGTCGGTTCCGCGATGTACTGGCAGCCGCCCGACGGGACGGACGTGCTCGCCGCCGAGCCGCAGCTCCGGGCGGGCCTGCACCGCATCGCCGCCTGGGCCGCCCCCGCCGCCCCGGCCTGGTGGACGGCGCCGGCCCCCGGAGAGCAGCACACGCTCGGCTGGTGGGGCGACGATCCCCGCGAGGTAGGCACGTCGATCGGTGAGTGGCGGGCCGGAACGCTCGCGGCCGAGGAGGAGGCCCGGCGCGAGTATCCAGCGGAGGTGCCGGCCCCCTATTCGGGCACATGGCGGTCGTTCCCCGACGGCGTCGCCGGCTGCCGCGAGGTGGACGGCGCCCCCGCGGGTCTCGACCTGGAGGAGGATGCGGGCGGCACGGAGGACGTCACCGTGCACGAGCTCCGGCTCCCCGCCGGCGCGCGGATCCTGGAGGTCGACTCGCCACGCGTCTGGGCCGAGCTCTGCCGCGCCCACCCGCTCGAGGTGACCGCCTCCCGGCGTCACGACTGGTACCGGGTGACCGGCCGGGACGGCCGCTGGGTCATCCCGGACTGGGCCGCCGTCGCCGGTGAGTGGGACGGCGTCCACCTCACCGTGGCGGCCTACCTCGCCGGCGCGACCCGCGCGATCGACGTCGACGAGTCCACCGCGACGCTCATCGCCGGCTGGGCGCCCGATTGCACCCGCTGGCTCATCGGCCCGACTGGCGGCCCGGAGATCGGCCCGCCGGTCACGTGGCGATGGAGCGAGGACGGCGGCTACCGCCCGGATGGGCGGCCGATGCCGGCATGAACCGGCATGAGTCGGGGCCCGCACTAGGCTGAGCGGGGCACACGCGGCCGCGGGCCCCGGACGGAGCAGAGGAGCCACCCGAGTGGAGAACCTCGACGACGTCATCCGCCTGCTCGACCTGCTCGGGGTGTTCTTCAACGCGATCCTCGGCGGTGTGCTCGCCCGCGCCCACCGGCTCGACGCGGTCGGCTTCGCGGTGCTGGCGATCATGTCGGGGCTCGGCGGCGGCATCATCCGCGACACGCTGCTGCAGGCGGGTCCACCGGTCGCGCTCACCGACACGTGGTACCTGCTCGTCGCCCTGGCGGGGGCCGGGGTCGCGTTCGTCATCCGGATCGAGGGCCGGATCTGGGACAGGGCGTTCGCCCCCATCGACGCCCTCGCTGTGGGGTTGTGGGCCACGGTCGGCGCCCAGAAGGCCCTCGGAGCCGGGCTCGGGCCGATGCCCGCGATCCTGCTTGGGGTGATCACGGCGGTCGGGGGCGGCTTCACCCGAGACGTCGTGCTGCGGCGCATCCCCGGAATCCTCGGGGGCACGCCCCTGTACGCCACGTGCGCGTTCGCGGCCGCGCTCGTCATGGTGCTGTTCTCCTACACGGACGCGGTGACGCTCGGTTCCCTCGCCGCGACCGTGGTCGGCACCGCGTTCGTGCTCCTCGCCCGCCATCGCGGCTGGATGCTTCCGCCGGGCGCCGGTTGGAAGCCGCCCCGCCCGAGGGCGCCGTCCCTGCGGCGTCGCCGCAGGCCGATGGACGACGCAGCCTGACTCGGGCGATCACGTCACCTCGACCGCTCACCCACACCCGATCGCGCGCGCCTGCGCGTGGCACTCCCCGACCCCGCGCGCCGGCGCCGCCCGAGCCGAAGCCGCGCGGCGCCGTCCACACGCCTGGATCAGTAGTCGATCGGATCGCGCACGATCGGGCAGGTCATGCAGTGCCCGCCGCCGCGGCCGCGGCCGAGCTCGGCGCCGACGATCGTGACGACCTCGATCCCGGCCTTGCGCAGCAGCGAGTTCGTGCGGGTGTTCCGGTCGTAGGTGACCACGACCCCGGGTTCGATGGCGACGGCGTTGTTGCCGCTGTCCCACTGCTGGCGCTCGGACTCGTACACATCGCCGCCGGTGGGAACCTCGGTGAACCGGTCGAGGCCGAGGGAACCGGCGACGACGTCGAGGAAGCGCCGGTCGCCCTCGTCGGTCAGGTGCACGCCGCCACCCTCGTCGCCGGGCCGCAGCGAGAAGGCGTGGATGCCGTCGACGATCGAGGGGAAGTAGGTGACGACGTCGCGGTCGACGAACGTGAACACGGTGTCCAGGTGCATGGCCGACCGCAACTTCGGCATGCCGGCGACGATGACCCGCTCGGCGGCGCCGCGGGAGAAGAGCGCGGAGGCGACCTGAGTGATCGCCTGCCGGGAGGTGCGCTCACTCATGCCCACGAGCACGACGCCGTTGCCGATCGGCATGACGTCTCCGCCCTCGAACGTCGCCTGGCCCCAGTCCTGCTCCGGATCGCCCCACCAGATCGTGGCGCCGGTGAAGTCGGGGTGGAAGGTGTAGATGAGCTTGTACAGCAGGGTCTCGTCGTGGCGGGCCGGCCAGTAGAGCGGGTTGAGGGTCACGCCGCCGTACAGCCAGCAGGTGGTGTCGCGGGTGTAGAGGGTGTTCGGCAGCGGCCGCATGAGGTACTCGCGGCCGCCGAGCGACTCCCGGGCGAGGGCGACATAGGGCGAGCGCACCTCCTCCGGCAGGTCGTTCGTGGCGAGGCCGCCGATGAGGAACTCGGCCAGCTCCCGCGAGCCGAGGCCCTCGAGGAACGCTCGCGTCGGGTCGATGAGGCCGAGTCCGACCTCGTTCGCCACAATCTTGCGGTCGAGGATCCAGTCGCGTGCGCCGGGAACGTCGAGGGTGCGGGTGAGCAGGTCGTGGAGTTCGACCACCTCGACGCCGCGGTTGGTCAGCTTGTTCACGAAGTCGGCGTGGTCGCGCTGGGCGTTCTCGACCCACATGACGTCGTCGAAGAGCAGGTCGTCGTTGTTGCTCGGCGTCAGGCGCCGGTGCGCGAGGCCCGGCCGCGCGACGAGCACCTTGCGGAGCCTGCCGACCTCGGAGTGGACGCCGTAGCCGGCTGCGGGATTCTCGCTCATGGATGGGGCCTTTCCGTGGGGGCGGGTGTCAGAGCACGATGCTGCCGGTGAGGAGCCCGGCGATGCCGATGACGCCGCCGGCGACGATGAGTACGAGCAGCACGATCTCGGTCGGTGTGAAGATGCGCCGGCCCCGTTCGCTGCGGGCCTTGATGTACAGGATCGTGGCCGGGGCGAGGATCACGGCGGCGAGGATGAGGAACTTCAGGCCCGCCGCCTCGAAGAGGAACAGCGTGTAGGCGGTGGCGGCGCCCGCGAAGATCGTCTCCCGGCGCCGGACCCGGTCGGGCACGCCGTCGTAGGACTCCCCGGTCAGGCCGAGTTTGAGCGCGTAGGCGGCGGCGAGGAAGTAGGGGATGAGGGCGAGGCTCGTGCTCAGGTCGAGCATGAAGTTGAGCGCGTCCTCGACCACGAGCGTGAGGGCGAGCATGCCCTGCACGGCGAGCGAGGTGACGACGAGCGCGGTGATCGGGGCGCCGTGGGCGTTCTCACGGCCGAGGAACCGGGGGAAGTCCTCGCTGCGCGCCGGCACGTACATGACCTCGGCGGCCATGAGGGTCCAGGCGAGATAGGCGCCGAGCACCGAGATGATCACGCCTACGCTGATGAAGATCTCGCCCCAGTCGCCGACCACGGAGGCGAACAGGCCGACCATCGAGGGTTGGCGGGTGCCGGCGATCTCGGGCTGGGGCATGACCGAGTAGCTGGCGAGGGTGACGAGCGCGAAGATCGACAGCACCGAGAGGAAGCCGAGGACGGTCGCCCTGCCCACGTCCTCCCGCTTCTTGGCGTACCGGGAGTAGACGGTCGCGCCCTCGATCCCGATGAACACGAAGGTGGTGATGATCATCGTGTTGCGTACCTGATCGCTCAGGCCGCCGAGTTCGCCGTAGCCGTAGGCGAGCCAGTTGTCGGCGAAGACGCCCGCGTCGAAAGCGATGAGGAGAACGACGATGAAGACGAGGATCGGGATGAGTTTGAGCACCGTGACGATGCGGTTGATGACCGCTGCGTCTCGCACGCCGCGTGCGATGAGGTAGTGGAAGATCCAGATGACGACCGAGGCGACGCCGATCGCGAGCACGGTGTCGCCGTCGCCGAAGCCGCCGAAGAACGCCCCGAGCGTGGCGCCGATGAACACCCAGTAGAAGACGTTGCCCGCGATCGTGCTCGCCCAGAAGCCGATCGCCGAGTTGAAGCCGGCGTAGTCGCCGAAGCCCGCCTTGGCGTAGATGAACACGCCGGAATCGAGCTGCGGTTTGCGGATCGCGAGGTTCTGGAACACGAACGCGAGCATGAGCATGCCGACGCCGGCGATCGCCCAGGCGATGAGCGAGCCGAGGATCCCGGTCGCGACCCCGAACCGGGCGGGCAGGGAGAACACGCCCGCCCCGACCATGCTGCCCACGACCATCGCGGTGAGGGTCGGCAGCGACATCTTCCCCGGGGTGGAGACCTCCTCGGTCTCCTCGATGGCCTGACTCATCCGGCGTCTCCCTCGAGCATCGTGGCAAATCGGCGGACGATGTGCCAGTGCTGTGGCGGATCGGCCCGCTTCCGTCAGCGTAGCGGCGACGGTCGCCGCGCGCGGGAGTTTTATCGTCGGTCGTCTGATGACCGCCGGCCTCGACCGTCCTCGGCGAGACGTCCGAGCCGGCGCGGGCACCCGCTTAACAGAGATTTTATGGCGTTCCTGCCTACGCTGACCCGCGGGCGTTCGCCCATCGATCTCCACAACCGAGAGGGGCAGTTCCGTGGACGTGGTCATCCGGTCGTTCCGTTATGTCATCAGACGTCCCGTGAGGGCGCTGATCCTCGGCGCCGTCTTCCTGTGCATGTCCACGGCGCTGTTCGCCGGGGTCGCCGTCAAGGACGCCACGAACACGGCGGCGGCGGCGGTGAGCGAGCGGTTCAGCTCCGGCTTCCGTCTCCAGAGCAGCGCCGAGAACGTCGCGAACACCTTCAAGGGCGAGGGCATCATTCCGCAGGCAGCGATCGACACCATCTCGGCGATCGACGGCGTAGAGCGGTCCACGACGCAGGTGGGCGCCATGGCGAACCTGCCCGAGGCGGAACTGGTCTCGCTGGAGCAGTACAGCGAGCAGGACGAACGACTCACTGCGAAGTACGGCACCTTCACGCAGCTGGAAGCAGTCAGCGACACGTCCCGGGAGAGCAAGTTCGCGCTCGGGACCCTCACCCTTGAGAGCGGGCGGCACATCGGCGCGGGAGACGTGCACGAGGCGCTCGTGCACGAGGCGTTCGCGACGCTGAACGATCTCGCCGTCGGCGACACGTTCACCGTCGCCGCGAGCGCGCTGGACCGCGGGAACAAGTACGGGTCGGAGGCGAGCGTCACGGTGACCGTCGCCGGCACGTTCTCGGGCACGAGCGTGATCGGCACCGGCACACGGCAGGACCTGTTCGAGAACATCGTCCTGACCGACCTGGCCACGGTGTGGGACCTGTACGGACTCACGCAGGACCAGCACCTCTACAGCGCGGTGGACTTCACCCTCTCGCCCGGGCACGATGTGGACACTGTGCTGGCCGAGGCGAAGCGGCTACCCATCGATTGGAACCGGCTGGACGTGATCAGGAGCGACCGGGATCTCGCCGGGGTCGCGTCCTCGGCGGACGGCATCCTCGGCATGGTCGACACGCTCATCTGGGTCACGATCGTCTTCAGCGTCCTCATCCTCACCCTGTTCCTGTTCCTCTGGCTGCACGGGCGCAGGCGCGAGGCGGGCGTCATGTTCTCGGTCGGCATCGGGCGCGGGCGGGTGCTGGCTCAGTTCGTCTGCGAGTTGGCGCTCGTCGGGGTCGTGGCGTTCGGGCTCGCGGCTGTCACCGGCGGCGCTGTCGCCCAGGCGATCGGCGATGCGATGGCGAGTCGAGCCACGCAGAGCGTGCGGCAGGACATCCTGACGCAGACGGGCGGGATGCTCGCGGCGGACGCCGACACCGCCGCGACGCTCAAGACCATCGACACGATCACCGTGCAGCCCACGCTGGACGACCTCGTGTGGGTGTACCTGATCGGACTGTCCGTGATCGTGGTCGCCGTGCTCGTCTCGTCGATGCCGCTCCTGCGGGCCCGCCCGCGGGACCTGCTGGCGCGGATGAAATAGGGGGCCGGCGTGAACACGATCGAACGGGCCTGGCTCTACGTCGGCCGCAAGCGCGCCCGCACGGCGATCCTCTTCGCGATCCTCGCGGTGATGGCCGGTGCCCTCCTCATAGCCCAGTCGATGCTGAGCGAGAACAGGCAGGCCGTGGACCGCATGCACGACGCCGCCAGGACGACCTTCACCTACGAGGCGGAGCCGGGCGACAAGCCGGTCATCGCCGAGTCGGAGGCCCGAGAGCTCGAGCGGATGGACGGGATCGCCGGCAGCAGCCGAACCGTGGGGGCACGGACGACGCCCGCCGGACTCGAGCTGCTCCAGCCGGCCGCGCACGGCGTCGAGACGGGAACGATCGACCCCGTCCCGACCACACGGACGCTTGGGATCGGCACCTCCGAGCTTGCGCGCGGGTTCACAACGGGCTCCCTCCGGCTGAGCGCGGGGCGTCACATCACCGGTGCCGACCGCGCCGTGGCCATGGTCCACGAGGACTTCGCGGCGCACAACGGCCTGCAGCTCGGCGGCGACCTGGTGCTGGCAGCAGGCGACGGGAAGACGACGACCCTCGAACTCATCGGACTCTTCTCCGGGCGGACCGAGGACCGCGCCGTTCCCGCGGGCGATCTGCTCGAGAACCTCATCATCGCCGATGTCCAATCGATCCAGACGGTCGCCGGGACGGACGGCTCCCTGACCGAGGCGACCGTCCTGGTCGCCGAGGACGCGGACTTCGACGAGGTGCTCGCCCGGGCACGCACCCTCGCGGCGGCAAACGATCGAGTGGTCGAGGACGACGCCGACGACCTCGCCGACGTCATGGGCGTGATGCAGGACGCCGAGCAGATGATGTCGATCATCCTGCTGGCGTTGTCGCTGCTGAGCACCGTGCTGCTCATGCTCGTGCTGTTCTTCTGGGTTCAGGAGCGTAGGCACGAGGTGGGCATCATGATGTCCGTCGGGGTCGCCCGGGCGAGCATCCTCGCCCAATACCTCCTCGAGGCGCTCATCATCGCCGTCGCGAGCTTCGTGCCGGCCGCGATCGCGGCCGCAGCCTTCGGCGGTGTGCGCGCCGTCGACGTCGCCCTCTCGTTCCTGCTGCTCGGAACGATCGTCATCGTCTCGATCATCGGAGCGGCGATGGGCGTCCTGCGCCTGAAACCCAAACACATCCTGTCTCAGCTCAGCTAGGAAGAGGAACCACATGTCAATGCTGCAGATGAAGAACGTCGGCTACAGCTACGCCTCGCCCCGCAAGCGCGTGTTCGCCGGGCTCGACCTCTCGTTCGCCGAGGGCGGGTTCTATGCGATCGTCGGCCCGTCCGGCGCCGGCAAATCGACACTGCTCTCGCTGCTCGCCGGACTCGACGAGCCGGAGACCGGCGAGGTGAGCTACGGGGGCGAGGACATCAGGATCACCGGGTACGCGCGCCATCGGCGCGAGCACGTGTCGCTCGTCTTCCAGAGCTACAACCTCATCGACTACCTCACGCCGCTGGAGAACATCCGGCTGGTGAACAAGGGCGCATCCGATCAGATCCTCCTCGGGCTGGGGCTGACGCCGGCGGAGACTCGCAGGAGCATCCTCAAGCTCTCCGGCGGGCAGCAGCAACGGGTCGCCATCGGCCGGGCGTTGGCGGCGAATGCTCCCGTCATCCTGGCCGACGAGCCTACCGGGAACCTGGACGAGGCCACGGCCGACGGCATCGTCGACATCCTCGAGGAGGCCGCGCACCGCAACAACAAGTGCGTCGTCGTCGTCACCCACAGCAGCCGCATCGCGAAGCGGGCGGATGTCGTGATCAGGCTCCGGGGCGGCAAGGCCGCGATCACCGAGCGGCGACCGGTGCGCGCCACGGCCGTCAGCGGGTGACCTCGGCGTCGCCGGCCGGCCGCGGAAGTGTCAGCTCGACGGTCGTGCCCGCCGGTGAGCTGCGGGCCACGCGCACGACGCCGCGGTGCACCTCGGCGATCTCCTTGACGAGCGCGAGACCGAGACCCGCACCACCCATGCGCCGAGGGCGGCCGGAATCGACGCGGAAGAACGGCGTGAACAGTGCGTCCCACTTCGCGCGGTCGACCCCGCCGCCACGGTCGGATATCGACACCACCGCGGTCACCACCTCGGCCCGCACCTCGATATGGACGGCGCCATGGGGCCCGCCGTGCTTGATGCCGTTCTCCACGAGGTTGTAGATCGCCCGGTACAGCAAGGTATCGCTGCCTGGAACGGTGCAACGCTCCGGTGACTGCGACAGCGACACGCCCCGCTTCGCGGCCACCTCGGCGAGGTCGCACAGCACCTCGTCGGCGAGGGCGTGCAGCTCCACCCGGTCGCTCCGCTCGACGGCCTGCAGCTCGGTCATCTCCAGCAGCAGCTCGACGAGGTGGGCGAGCCGGTCGATCTGCTCCCCGAAGGTTCGGGTGAGGTCGTCGGGCCGGACGGTCCCGCCGGTGCGCTGGAGCACCTCGAGCTTGGTTCGCATGACGGCCAGCGGCGTCCGCAGCTCGTGCGCCGCACTGGCAGAGAACTGCCGCTGCGCGGCGAAGGCGCCCTCGAGCCGGGTGAGCATCCCGTTGAAGGAATGGATCATCTCGGAGATCTCGTCCTCCCGCTCCGGCTGCTCGAGCGGCTCGGACAGGTTCTGGGCCTCGATCTGAGTCATGCGGGAGGCGATCCGGCGCAGCGGGCGCAGCGTCCTGCCAGCGAGAAAGTAGGTGGCGACGATCGCGCACAGCGCCACGACGACGGTCAGGGCCGCACTCTGCAGGATGAGCGCCGCCTTCGCCTCCTCGAGCTGGTGGGAGATCTGCGGGGCGATCTGCGACAGGTCGAATCCGAGCGTCGCGCTCTCGTCGCCGAACGGGGTGATCTCGATCGACCACCGGCCGACCTCGTCGAATCGGAGCAAGGCGAACCGGCCGATGGCGAGGCTGAGAACGGCGCAGGTGACGAGCACGAGGGCGGCCGTGAGCAGGGTGATGCGCCATTGGAGCGTCAGCCTCCTCATGCGTCGGTCCCGGTGAGCGTGTACCCGTGACCGACGCGGTTGCGGATCGGATCGCGGCCGAGGGCGACCCGGACCTTCTTCCGGAGGGAGGAGACGTGGACGCGCACCGAGTTGCTTGAGCGGGGGACCGCGCTGTCCCATACGTGCTCGAGCAGTTCGTCCTGGCTGACGACGCTGTCCTGGTGATGGATGAGGTATTCCAGCAGCCCCGCCTCCTTCCGCGTCAGGGTGATGGCGTCGCCGTTCACGACCGCCACCCGTGACTTCGTGTCGAAGGCGAGGTCGCCACAGGAGATGAGCACGCCCTGCTGCTCGAACCGTCTCCGCGTCAGGCTCCGCACCCGAGCCTCCAGCTCGTCGAAGTGGAACGGCTTGGTCAGGTAGTCGTTGGCGCCCAGGTCGAGGGCACCCACCTTGTCGAGGATCCGGCTCCGTGCCGACAGCACGAGCACGGGAGTGCGGGGGTCGACCGACCGGAGTGCTCGCAGTACGTCGAGCCCGTCCGCACCTGGCAGGCTCAAGTCGAGGAGGATGAGATCGTACTCTTCGACCAGGCACCGCTCGCGGGCCTCCGCCCCGTTCGTGCACACGTCGACCTCGTAGCCCCCCGCGCGAAATCCCGTCGAGATCGCCTCCGAGAGCGCGATCTCGTCCTCGACGATCAGCAGGCGCATGGCGTCTGTTCCTCCCCGGCAACCCGCGGCCCCGCGCTGGGGCCGGAGACCCGCATCCTACGCGTGCCCGCTCGGCGCGGTCCCCAGACCGCGCGACCTGCGAGAATGACCCGTTGTGAGCACCTCCGACCACGGCACCGCGGACCAGGGCCCGACCCGGCCCGGCGGCCCCGGCGGCTCCGGCGGCCCCCGCGACCAGGCCGGCGGGGCGGGCCGACGCGGCAACCGGCCGCGGCGGGGCGGACGACCGCGCGCCGGCACCCGCGGAGCAGGCGGAGTCGTCCACCGCCGCTCCGTTCATCGGCCGCCGAGCGAACGGGTGCTCGCGGCCCGGCGCGCCGCGCTGCCGACGGTCACCTATCCCGAGGACCTGCCGGTGTCGGCCCGGCGCGACGACATCGCGGCCGCCATCAAGGAGAACCAGGTGGTCATCGTGGCCGGGGAGACCGGCTCGGGCAAGACCACCCAGCTGCCGAAGATCTGCCTCGAGCTCGGCTACGGCATCGAGGCCACGATCGGCCACACCCAGCCCCGCCGGCTCGCGGCCCGCACGGTGGCCGACCGGATCGCCGAGGAGCTCGGCGGCAACCTCGGCGACGCCGTGGGCTATCAGGTCCGCTTCACCGATCGGGTGAGCGAGGGCACGCTCGTCAAGCTCATGACCGACGGGATCCTGCTCGCGGAGATCCAGCGCGACCCGCTGCTGCGGGCCTATGAGGTGATCATCGTCGACGAGGCGCACGAGCGCTCCCTCAACATCGACTTCCTCCTCGGCTACCTGCGTTCCCTGCTGCCCAAGCGCCCCGACCTCAAGGTGATCATCACCTCCGCTACGATCGACTCCGAGCGCTTCGCCGAGCACTTCGGTCCGCCCGGCCGGCCGGCGCCGGTGATCGAGGTGACCGGCCGCACCTACCCGGTCGAGCTTCGGTACCGCCCGCTCGTGCCCGACACCGACGACGAGTCGGGCACCGACGAGGCCGACGACGAGGCCGGCGACGGCGCCGGAGAGCAGTCCTGGGCGGACGACGACCTCGACCAGCCGAGCGCGATCTGCCGGGCGGTGGACGAGCTCATGGCGGCCGGGCCGGGCGACGTGCTCGTGTTCTGCTCCGGCGAGCGCGAGATCCGCGATGCGACCGAGGCGCTCGCCGATCACCTCGGCCCGCGCTACCGGCGCCCGGGCGAGGCGCGCTCGAGCGCCCACGCGGCCGGCGCCGTCGAGGTGCTCCCGCTGTACGCGCGGCTCTCCGCGGCCGAGCAGCATCGCGTGTTCGAGGCCCACACCGCCCGGCGGGTCGTGCTCGCCACGAACGTCGCGGAGACCTCGCTCACGGTGCCGGGCATCCGCTACGTGGTCGACCCGGGCACGGCGCGCATCTCCCGCTATTCCACGCGGACGAAGGTGCAGCGCCTCCCCATCGAGCCGATCTCCCAGGCGAG
The DNA here is from genome assembly GCF_009372055.1 of Pseudactinotalea sp. HY160. Lineage (NCBI taxonomy): Bacteria > Bacillati > Actinomycetota > Actinomycetes > Micrococcales > Cellulomonadaceae > Pseudactinotalea > Pseudactinotalea sp. HY160. The sequence continues at coordinate 228,226 of NZ_WHMT01000002.1, forward strand.
CGCGAATCAGCGCTCCGGGCGCTCGGGGCGGGTCGCGCCGGGCATCTGCATCCGCCTGTACTCCCGCCGCGACTTCGACTCCCGCCCGGAGTACACCGAGCCGGAGATCCTGCGCACCTCGCTCGCCTCGGTCATCCTGCAGATGACGGCCCTCGGGCTCGGGGACATCGCGACGTTCGGTTTCGTCGATCCCCCCGATTCCCGGGCGATCCGCGACGGCGTGCAGCTGCTGCAGGAGCTGCGCGCGCTCGAGGAGGCGGCACCCCACCAGCCGGGCCCGCACCGGCTCACCGACGTCGGCCGCAAGCTCGCCCAGCTGCCGATCGACCCGCGGCTCGGGCGGATGCTCGTCGAGGCCGAGCGGCTCGGCTGCGTGCGGGAGGTGATGATCATCGTGTCGGGGTTGAGCGTGCAGGACGTGCGCGAGCGGCCGGCCGAGCACCAGCAGGCCGCCGACGAGAAGCATCGCCGCTTCGCCGACCCGACCTCGGACTTCCTCTCGATGCTCGCGCTCTGGGACTACCTCAAGGAGCAGCAGGCCGCGCTCTCGGGCAGCGCGTTCCGCCGCCTCGTCAAGTCGGAGTTCCTCCACTACCTGCGCATCCGGGAATGGCAGGACGTCCACGCCCAGCTGCGCCAACTCGCCAAACCGCTCGGGCTCACCGTGCACGCGCGCGGCGACGCGACCGATCCCGACCGGGTGCATCAGGCCCTGCTCGCCGGCCTCCTCTCCCATATCGGCTCGTGGGACGAGCGCCGCCGCGAGTTCGCCGGCGCCCGCGGCACCCGGTTCGTCGTCTTCCCGGGCTCGCACCTGGCGAAGAAGCCGCCCGCGTGGGTCATGGCGGCCGAGCTCGTGGAGACCTCGCGGCTGTTCGCGCGCCAGGTCGCTCGCATTCAGCCCGAATGGGCCGAGGAGCTCGGCGCGCACCTGGTCAAGCGCAGCTATTCCGAGCCGTACTGGTCCACGAAGCACGGCGCGGCGATGGCCCGCGAGAAGGTGCTGCTGTACGGGGTGGCGATCGTGGCCGATCGTCCCGTTCCGCTCGCGCGTGTGGACGGCGCTCTCGCCCGTGAGATGTTCGCTCGCCACGCGCTCGTCGAGGGTCAGTGGCGCTCCCGGCACGCGTTCCTCGACCGGAACGCGGAGCTGCTCGCGGGCGCGGAGGACCTCGCGGCGCGCACCCGCCGGCCCGAGATCGTGGCCGATCCGGAGGCGCTCGTGGAGTTCTATCTCGCGCGGCTGCCCGAGAGCGCGACGACCGCCCGCCACTTCGACTCGTGGTGGAAGAAGGCGCGGCGCACCGATCCCGACCTGCTCACCTTCACCCCGGAGCTGCTCACCCCCGGCGCGGAGACCCTCGACACCGACGCCTTCCCGGAGCAGTGGCACCAGGGGGATCTCACCCTGCCGCTCACCTACCAGTTCTCCCCCGGCCAGGACGCGGACGGCGTGACCGTGCACATCCCGATCGCGGTGCTGCCGCGGGTGCGCCCGGGCGGGTTCGACTGGCTCGTGCCGGGGATGATCGAGGAGCTGACGATCGCCACGATCCGGGCGCTGCCCAAGCGGGTGCGGGTCCAGCTCGTGCCCGCCCCGGACACGGCGCGGCTCATCGTCGCCGCGCTGCCGGATGCCCGCGCCGCCGCCGAGGGGGCCGCCCCCGGGGCGGCCGGGCCCTCGTTCGCCGAGGCGTTCGCGGCGGCGGCCCGGCGGGTGCGGGGCGTCGAGGTGCCGGTCGCCGACATCGACCCCTCGAAGCTGCCCGCGCATCTGCGGATGACGTTCCGCGTGCACACCGAGCGGAGCGGGCACCGCGCGCTCCTGTCCGAGGGGCCCGACCTGGCCGCCCTCCAGCACGAGCTCGCCCGCGAATCCGGGGAGGCGGTGCGCACCGCCGTCCGAACGGCACTGACCGAGGCCCGCCGCCGGGCCGGGAAGTCCGACCTGCCCAGTCCGGCGGAGCTCGCGGATCCGGCGGGCCCCTCGGGCGACGCGGGCGACGCGGGCGATCCAGGCGGACCGGCCGGCACGGCCGAGGAGGGTGGCGACGCGCCGGGCCCGGTCAGCGGGCCGATCGAGCAGGCGCCGCTGACCGCCTGGCCGGCCACGGCCGCGGGCGAGCCGTGGGGAGAGCTGCCGGGCGTCGTCTCCACGCGGCTCGGGACCGTGACGGGAGGCGCGCCGGGGACGGTCCGAACGGCCGGTGGAGCACAGGTGCGCGGCTATCCGGCGATCGTGCACGAAACGGCCGGGACGGGTCCCGGGCAGATCGCGCTGCGGATCCTCTCGGAGGAGGCCGCGCAGGCGCCGGCGCACCGGGACGGCGTGCTGCACCTGCTCGCGATCACGCTCGCGCTGCCCACGAACCGGGTGACGAGCCGGTGGAGCCCGGCCGAGGCGCTCACGCTCGCCGGCGGTCCGGACCGCTCGACCGCGGCGCTCGTGAGCGATCTGCACATCGCCGCGATCCGGCGGCTGAGCGCGGGCGCGGACCTCGCGGGCGTACGGACGGCGGCCGCGTTCGCGCGCCGGCAGCAGCAGCTGCGGGACGGGCTCGAGGACGAGATCTACGCGGTCGCGCGGCTCGTCACGGCCATCCTGACCCAGGCCCGGGCGACCGAGAAGACCATCACGGCCACCACCTCCCTCGCCCTGCTCGACACGCTCACCGACGTCAAGGCGCAGGTCGCGGCGCTGCTCGCCCCCGGCTTCGTGGCAAGCACGCCCGCGGAGCGGCTGCCGCACCTGGGCCGCTACCTCGCCGCCGCCGAGCATCGGGTGCGCAAGGCGGCCCAGAATCCGCGCGTGGACGCCGACAAGGCCTGGATCGTGGGCGAGCTGACCGAGGCCTGGTGGGCGGCGACCCAGGCGGCCACGCACGGCCCGGCGCCGGATCCGGGCCGGCGGGAGGCGCTGGCGGCGGTGCGCTGGCAGCTCGAGGAGCTCCGGGTCAGCTTCTTCGCCCAGCAGCTCGGCACGGTGGGAACCGTGAGCGAGAAGCGGATCCGGCGGGCCCTCGCCGAGGCCTAGCTAGGGGCGGGCCGTGAAGTCGTATTCGCGGGGCACGACGATCATCGGCACCGGCAGTGCCCGCAGCATCTTGCGGGCCGAGGCGCCGATGAACAGTTGGCGCGGCCCGGCGAGCCTGCTGGAGCCCACGATGACGATCTCGCTCGGCTCGAACTCGAGGCTCTGCGCGGCCTCCTCGAGTGACTTCCCGCGGCCGATGACGCTCGTGACCGGAGACGCCTCGGACAGGTCGGCGGCCGCCCGTTCGGCCAGCGCGCCCGCATGGAGCTCGGCCTCCTCCAAGAGGGCACGGTCACCGCGGTCGTCGGACTGGCCGGCTCCCAGGGCCACGAGCGACATGATCCGCAGCGGCACGCGCCGCCCGGCGGCCGAGTCGATCGCCACCTCGAGGAGCGCCTGGGCGCCCTCGCGGTTTCCGGTCGCGCACGTGACGCGGGTGACGGTGGGGTGACCGGGGTACCCGGCGGGCGGGAGGGCGACGGGCACGGGGGCGGCGTGCAGCAGCCCGGAGGCCACCGAGCCGAGCGTGAACCGGCCCTGGATGCCGCGGTGGGTCGCGCCGATCGAGATCGCGGCCGCGGTCTCGCCGAGCTCGGGATCGGTGGCGGCGGCGATGAGCCCCTCCGCGATGGACTCCGCGCGGCGCAGGTGCCCGGTGGCCTTGATCCCGGCGGGCACGTACTGCAGCGCCTGCTCGAGCCATTCGTGGCCCTGGCGTTCGAGCTCGAGCTGATACGACCGGTCGGGTGAGAGCGAGTCGTAGTGCTCGACCGGCAGCACGGCGACGATGTCGAGCGCGGCACCGCGGTTCGAGGCGAGCGTGGATGCCAGCCGCACCGCATCCGCACCGCGCCGATCTGGCGCATATCCGACGACAAAACGCATGGTGTCTCCTTCGGCCCGGGGTGATCCGCAGCCGGCGATCGCCGGCGGTGGCGGTGCCTCGAAGTTAGCAGCGTCGCGGGGGTGAGTCCACGCATCCTTGGTCACACCTTGGAGCCTCAGCCGTGCGCGCGGGCGGCGAGTTCACCGGGGTCGAGGATGTGCACGCGCGGGCCGTCGAGCCGCACCGTGCCGGCCTCCGCGAGGCCCGCGAGCCGCCGGCTCAGGGTCTCCGGGGTGGTGCCGAGCAGGGCGGCGATGTCCTTCTTCGACAGCGGCAGGTCGACCGTGGCGGTGCCACCGGCCCCCCACCGCGCCGGCAGGTCGAGCAGGTAGGCCGCCAGGCGCGAGCCCACGTCCATGCTCACCTGCCCGAGCATCCGTTCGGCCTGATCGAGGCGGCGCGTGACGACCTCGAGCATCCGCACGGCGATGCTCGGATAGGCGCGCACGAGCGCGGCGAGGTCCGCGTGGTCGAAGGCGCACATCTGGACCGGGGCGAGCGCGGTGACCGAGTACTCCGGCGCCGCGCCGGTGAGGAAGCCGCTCTCGCCGGTGAAGTCGCCGGGGCCGAGCACGCGCAGCAGCTGCTCCTGCCCGAGCGGGGAGACGTGGGAGATCTTCGCGCGCCCCCGGTGCACGACCAGCAGTTGGGACGACGTCTCGCCGGGTCGCACGATGAGCTCGCCCCGGGCGCGGCGTACGGGGCGGGCGAACCGCGCGACCTCGAGTTGCTCGGCCGGGGTGAGCGCGGAGAACACGGGCACGATCGCCACGCACGTGTCCGGCTCCGTCACGCCGTCCCCGTCCGTCACGTCGTCGGTCGCGCCGGTCATGCGGTCCTCCTCGGATGCGGGAGCGTCAGTCACGACGAGTGTAGGCAACATGGTCATCGCCGCTTCCGCCATCGGGCATGGGGGTGGGCGTGACCGTCGGTGCGGGCGCGGGCCCCTCGCCGAGAGATCCCTGCGGCGCGCCGAACGCGGGTTCCTGTCGAGGTCCGGGGGCGACTCCGCCACGTCCCGCGTTCGGGCCGATCCGGGTGTGCCGGTCGCGGCGGCGCACGAGCCGGGTGGCGTTGAGGATGACGGCCAGCACGCTGATCTCGTGCACGAGCATCCCCCCGGCGAGGCCGACCACGTGCAGGAGCACGAGGGCGACGAGCACCGCGACGGTGGCCAGGGCCAGCGCGGTGTTCTGCTTCATGATCCGCACCATCGCCCGGGTGGTGCGGCGGGCGTGCGCGACCGATCCGAGCCGGTCGCCGAGGAGCACGACGTCCGCGCTGTCGATCGACACGTCCGCGCCGGTCGTGCCCATCGCGATCCCGACCCGGGCCGTGGCGAGCGCGGGGGCGTCGTTCACGCCGTCGCCGATCATGATCACCCGCTCCCCGGCGGCCTCGAGGCGGGCGACGAACTCGGCCTTCTCGTGCGGCAGCAGCCGGGCGTGTACCTCGTCGATGCCGACCCGGGCCGCGACCGCACCGGCGGCGAGCGCGTTGTCGCCGGTGAGCATGACGACCCGGTCGATGCCGGTGGCCCGAAGGTCGGCCAGAGCGGCGGCGGCGTCGGGCCGAACCGCGTCGGCGATCGCGATCGCGCCGAGGTAGTCGGCGTCCGCCGCGACGAAGACGACGCTCGCACCCGCCGCCTCGTGCTCGGCGATCCACTCGCTCGAGCCGCCCACCCGGGCACCCGCCTCGGCGAGCAGGTCGGGATGCCCGACGCTCACGAGCCGGCCGCCCACCCGGGCCGTGAGACCGCGCCCGGGGTGAGTGACGACGTCCGAGGGTCGACCGGGGTCGGGCGCGCCGGAACGTTCTGCGGCCGCCACGATGGCGCGGGCCAGGTGGTGTTCCGAGGCGGTTTCCACCGTGGCGGCCAGTCCGAGAAGATCGAGGGGTCCGGCCCCGACCGGGTCGAGGCCGGTGACCACGGGCCGCCCGCCGGTGAGGGTGCCCGTCTTGTCGACGACCGCGACGGTGGCCGCGGCCAGATCCTCGGCCGCGGCGCCGGAGGTGATGAGCACACCCGAGCGGGCGAGCGTGCCCAGCCCGGCGACCATCGCCACGGGCACGGAGATCACGAGCGCCCCCGGGCAGGCGATGACGAGGAACGTGAGCGCGAGGGCCACGTCACCGGTGACGATCCCGGTGAGCACGGCCCCGGCCACGATCGCGGGGGTGTAGATCCGCGCGAACCGTTCGAGGAAACGCTGCCCGCGGGTGGCCGAGGACTGCGCCTGCGCCACGAGGTCGATGATGTGCGCGAACGTCGTGTCCCCGCCGACCTCCTTCGCCCGCACCTCGAGGTAGCCGAGTTCGACCGTGGTGCCGGCGTACACGGTCTCGCCGGCGGTCCGGATCACGGGCACGGGCTCGCCGGTGATCGTCGCCTCGGCCACGCTCGCGCTCCCGGTGAGCACCTCGCCGTCGACCGCGATCCGAGTGCCCGGGGTGAGGATGACGGTCTCGCCGGATCGCACCTGCCCGGCCGGCACCTCGGCGCGCGCGCCGTCCCGGATCACGACGGCGGTGGTCGGCGCGAGCGCCACGAGTCCCTCGAGCGAGGAGCGGGTGCGGGCGAGCGTGCGGGCCTCGATCCACGCCCCGAACAGGAAGAGGAAGGAGACGACCGCCGCCTCCACGTATTCGCCGATGACGAGGGCGCCGATCACGGCGACCGTCACGAGCAGGTCGATGCCCAGCGCCCGCACGCGCAGCGCCCGGGCCGCCCGCAGCCCGATCGGCCCGAGGGCCACGAGGGCGGCGGCGACGAGCATGCCGTCGCGCAGGCCCGGGGCCCCCGCCAGGTGGGCCCCGGCCGCCGCCGCGAGCAGGACCGCGGCGGCGAGGGTGACTCGGGCACGGCCGAGCGGGCCGAGGAGGCCGTCGAGGGCGGACGTGAGCGCCCGGGGCATCCGCATCTCAGGCCGCCACGGGCGCCGGCGCGCTCGAGAGCACCGGGTAACCGAGCCGGGTCACCGTCGTGGCGATCTCGGCGGGGGTCACGGCGGCCGGGTCGTAGTCCACCTGCACCCGGCTCAGGGCGAAGCGCACGCTCACCGCGGTCACGCCGGGCAGCCGGCCGAGCGCGCGCTCGATGGTGGCCACGCAACTGGGGCAGGTGAACGGCTGGGTGGTCAGGGTGATCGAGCTCATGGCTTCCTCCGCGGGTCCGGATCGAATGTGATGACCCCAGTCCATCGCCGACGGCCCGGACCCGCCTTGACCCACGTCAACGAGCGGCTCGCCCGGTTTGTGAGACGCGGCATCTCGTTCCCCGGTATTGGCCCAAGATGGACGGGAGCGCGTGTCGACCACGACCACGACGAGTCGCAGCCACCCATGGAGAGTTCATGACCGCATCCCGCCGTATCCTCGCAGCCGTGACCGCGACGGCCGCCGCCCTCGCCCTCGCCGCCTGCGGCAGTTCCGCCGGCGACGAGCCGGCCGAGGGGTCCGAGTTCCCGGCCATCAGCTTCATGTACTCCCCGTACGCCGACTACGCCCCCTTCTTCGTGGCGTTCGAGAAGGGCTATTTCGACGACGCCGGCGTCGAGGTCGAGCTCATCGCCAAGGGCGGCAGCTCCGGTGAGACGTTCCAGCACGTGAGCACCGGCAACGTCACCGGCGGCGGGGCCTCCTGGGCCGCAGGCCTGTACAACGCGACGGCCGCCGGGGCCTCGCTCGCCGTCGTCTCGAGCGTCTCGCGGGTGCCGGAGTCCGGCCCGAACCCGGCCCCGCTCATGGTCCGCGAGGGCTCGGGGATCACCGAGGGCGCGGACCTCGCGGGCAAGAAGATCGGCACCACGGGCGAGAGCGGCTTCTCCTACTACTCGATCAGCCTCGCGCTCGCGTCGGTCGGCCTGAGCCTCGAGGACGTCGAGACGGTCAACCTCGGCGCGGGCGACATCATCCCCGCGCTGGCGAACGGCTCGATCGACGCGAGCTGGACCATCGAGCCCATCAGCACCGCCGTGGCCGACGAGGGCTTCGGGCACGAGCTGCTCGACATCGACTACCACGCCGGCACCGAGCTCGGTGCGATCATCTTCAACGCCGAGTTCACCGACGAGCACCCCGACGCGGTCGTCGCCTTCCTCACCGCGTACCTGCGGGCCACCCAGGAGCTCGCGGGCGGCGGCTGGGAGGACCCCGCGACCCAGGAGATCATCGCCGAGTACACGAACCTGCCGGTCGAGACCCTCACCTCGCTCGCCCTCTCGGACGTCGACCCGGAGGGCAAGGTGAACTGGGAGTCCGTGCGCGCGCAGGAGGAGTTCTTCCGGGAGCAGGACTCGCTCGAGTTCGAGGGCGACTCCGGGATCGAGGACGTCTACCGCGACGACCTGCGCCAGCAGGCCGTCGACGCGCTCGAGGCGCTGCAGGAGTCCTGATGAACCCGGCGAACGCAGTCGAGGTACGGGACCTGTGGAAGGCCTATCCGCACGCCGAATCCCCGGGCGGGATCCGCGTCGTCCTCGAGGACGTCTCGGTCGACATCGCCGCGGGTGAATTCGTCTCCGTGGTCGGCCCGTCGGGATGCGGGAAGAGCACGCTGCTGCGGCTCGTCGCCGGGCTCGAGCAGCACAGCCGCGGACAGATCACCACCGGGAGCCGGCCGGCGGTCGTGTTCCAGGAGCACGGCCTGTTCCCCTGGCTCACCGTGACCGAGAACGTCGGCTACCCGCTCCGGCTGCGGGGCCGGTCCCGCAGGCAGCGTGCCGCGGTCGTGGCGGAGTTGCTCGACATGGTCGGCCTCACCGACTTCGCGGACTACTATCCCGGCCAGATCTCCGGCGGCATGCGCCAGCGCACGTCCGTGGCGCGGGCACTCGCGGACGATGGGGACGTGCTCCTCATGGACGAGCCCTTCGGCGCGCTGGACGAGCAGACCCGCATCTCGCTCCAACTGGAACTGCTGCGCATCTGGGAACGCACCTCGAAGGCCGTCCTGTTCATCACGCACAGCGTCGACGAGGCGCTGCTGCTCTCGGACCGCGTGCTCGTCATGTCGACCCGGCCGGGCCGGATCATCCACGAACTGCACGTGCCCTTCGGGCGTCCCCGCAACCTGCTCAGCCTGCGGCAGGATCCGCGTTATACCGAGATCACGGCCCAGATGTGGGAACTGCTCGGGCAGACTTCCGCGCTGGGGAGGGAGTGACATGAGCGAGTTGCACACCGAGACGACAGACACCACCACCGGCACTGCCGGCACCGGCAGCACCGGCAGCACCGGGCAGGCCGGGGCACCGGGCCGGGCCGCAATCGAGGCGGAGCTGGTCGAGGCCGTCGCCGCCACCCAGGGCTCGCCCCTCCTCCGACGGATCGGGCCGTTCATGCCGATCGCGCTCCTGCTCATCTGGGAGGTGTCCGGGCGCGTGGGTCTGCTCGACGAGCGCTTCTTCCCGGTGCCCACCTCGATCGTCGGCACGTTCCTCGAGATGCTCACGAGCGGTGACCTCTTCGACGACGCCTCGATCACCCTGACCCGGATCGCGATCGGCTTCACCATGGGCGCGGTGCCCGGGGTGCTGCTCGGGCTCCTGCTCGGCTCGGTGCGCCCGCTGCGTCAGCTCCTCGAACCGGTGTTCTCGAGCCTGCTGCCGATCCCGAAGATCGCGATCTTCCCGCTGCTGCTGCTCATCTTCGGCCTCGGCGAGACGAGCAAGTACCTCATCGTCGCGATCGGCGTGTTCTTCTACCTCTTCTTCAACACCCTCACCGGGGTGATGCAGACGCCGCCGCTGTACAACGACGTCGCCGTGGCCAACGGCGCCTCCCCGCTGCAGCGCCGGCTGACCGTCTCGCTGCCGCACGCGTTGCCGTCGATCTTCACCGGCACGAAGCTCGCCGCCGGCGGCGCGTTCGTGATCATCGCGGCCGCCGAGTTCGTGGGCTCGCAGAGCGGGCTCGGCTACCTGATCTGGAGTGCGTGGTCCACGTTCGCCGTCTCGAAGATGTACGTCGGGATCGTGACGATCTCCGTGCTCGGCTACGTGGTCACGCTGCTCATCGGGCTGCTCGAGCGCAAGCTCGTGCCCTGGGTGAAGTACTGATCGCCGTGCCGGAGGAGTCGATCGAGCTCGGGCGGGAGGAGCTGGCCGGCCTGCTGCGGGCCTCGCTCACGGCGCGCACGCCGGCGGGACCCTTCACGCCCGCGGACGTCGACCTCGCCACCTGGTGGCTCCTGCAGGCGGAGCTGCTCGGGCTGCCCCAGTTCGGGCTCGCGATGCTCGTGCGCGAACTCGCGCGCCTCGACGCCGCGGCGGCCCCGATCGCCTCGGGCGACGCAGGAGCCCCGGCTCGTTCGGGTGGCTCGGCCGGCTCACACGATCCGGCCGCACTGGTCGACTCTGCCGGCTCCCCCGACTCGGGCGGTGCCGACCGGACGTGGATCGACGCCCGCCGCGTGCCCGGACACGTCGCGATGGCCGCGGCCGTGCGGCTGGCGAGCTGCGTGGCCCGGGAGCGCGGCGACGCGATCGTCTCCCTCACCGGGGTGGGCGCGCTCGGCATCCTCGGGTCGCCGGTGCGCAGCCTCGCGGACGGCGGCCTCGTGGGCGTGGCGTTGGCGAACTCGGCGCCCATCGTGGCCCCGTGGGGCGGCCACGGACCGGCGATCGGCACGAACCCGATCGCCGCCGCCGCACCCCGGGCGGGCGGACCGCCCCTCGTGGTCGACTTCGCCACCTCCCCGACGACCGTCGCCGACCTGCGGCGGGCACGCGCCCGGGGCGCCGACCTCGACGGCCCGGGCGGCTTCGACGCCGCCGGCCACCCCGTCCGGGCGGCCGCCGATGTGCGCGCGCTCGCCCCGGCCGGGAGGCTCGGATCCCTCACGGGGCTCGTGGTCGAACTCCTCGCCGGGATCGGGGCCGGCGGGCGCGGCATCGGCCCGGAGCCGGCGGGCCGCAGCGCCCTGGTCATCGCCCTCGATCCCGGAGCCCATGGCGGCATCCGCGCGGCCGAGGTCGCGGCCGGGCTCGGGGTCGACTGGGGTGCGGCCGGCGGACACGTGCCCGCCCGCTTCGACTCCCTCCCCGCGACCCTCGCCGCCGCCCCCGCCCGGCTACGGGTGGCGCGCGCCGCCGTCGAGGCGCTCACCGGTGCACGGGCCGGACGGGCCGGATGGACCCAGGCACCACAGGGGACACAGGTACCACAGGGGACCCAGACATCACAGGGAACACAGGCATCACGGGAAGGACGATCATGACCGAACACTCCGCCCTGCGGCTCGAGGTCTCCCCCCGCACCGGCCCGCTGAGCCGGCGCCGGGAGATCCGGGTGAGCGGCGCCGTGCCCGGGTCGATCGTGACGATCCGGTCGGCCACGCAGCGCCCGGGCGGCACGTGGTCGGCCCAGGCGCGCTTCCTCGCCGACGACGCCGGCACCGTCGACCTGTCCACGAGCGCCCCGGTCTCGGGCGACTACCGCGTGGCCGATCCGATGGGCCCGTTCTGGGCGCAGCAGCCCGAGGGCGCGGCCGGGCCGCTCGTCGGCGACGACGCGCGCGTGCCGCTGCGCACCCGGCTCAGCGCCACGATGGTCCCCGGCACCGGCCTCCTCGACGGCGCGCACCCCACCAACCCCGGGGCCGGCTCCGAGGCGGACGGGATCGGCGAGGCGCACGCCGAGGTCGAGCAGTGGCTGCTCTCCCCCACGACCGAGCGGATCGAGGTGCGCGAGGACGGCCTCGTGGGCACCCTGTTCCGGCCGGCGGGCCCGGGCCCGTTCCCCACGATCATCGTGCTCAACGGCTCGGGCGGCGGGATCAACGAGCATCGCGCGGCGCTCTACGCCGAGCGCGGCATCCAGGCCCTCGCCCTCGGCTATTTCCGCGCCGAGGGCCTGCCCCGGTACATCTCGCGCACCCCGCTGGAGTACTTCGAGCGCGGCCTCGACTACGTCGTGCGGACCTGCGACCCGCTCGGTGGCCGGCCGCTCGTGAGCGGGCAGTCCCGGGGCGGGGAGCTCACCCTGCTGCTCGCCTCCCGCTTCCCCGAGAAGATCGCCGGCGTCGTCGCGTTCGTGCCGGGCGCCTTCGTCTTCGGCGCGCAGGGCGCCGCCGATCCGGCCGAGGGCTGGGACGGCCCGACGTGGACGAGCGGGGGCGAGCCGCTCGAGCACTTCTGGCACGCGAACGCGGGCGTGACCTGGCAGCCCTGGGACGGCGCCCCCCGCCCCCACCGGCACACGGACGTGTTCATCGACGGCCTCCGCGACCGCGACCTCGCCCGCGCCACCCGGATCCCGATCGAGGCCTTCGACGGCCCGGTCGCGTGCGTCTCGGGGCTCGACGACCGCGCCTGGCCCTCCTCCCTCGCCTCCCGCCTGGTCATGTCGACCCTCGAGCGGCACGGACACGCCGCCGAACGGCTGCACCTGGACTACGAGGCCGCCGGTCACACGATCGGGGTGCCGTTCCTGCCGGCCACCCGGATCGAGGTGACCCACCCGGTCTCGGGAACGACCTACTCCAACGGCGGCACCCCCGCCGGGAACGCCCGCGCGAGCGAGGACTCCTTCGAGCGGGTCTGCGAATTCATCCACCGGTCCGCCGCCGATCGACCCCGGTGAGCGCCGGCGGTCGCTCGATCCGGTCGCCGGCAGTCCCCCAGAGCCACCAGCAATCCCCAGTAGTCACCAGTAGTCACCCGAAACGAGAGGTCCCGGTCATCATGACGGTCGTGGAGCACCTGGAAGGTCAGTGGCGTCAGTGGCGCCACGACCACGTCGCGGAGATGTTCCGCCCCTACGGCTGGACGGCGCTCGTCGCCCAGCACTGGCTGCGGCCCGGCGACGAGGGGGTCGAGCTCGACGACCTGCCCGGCACGTGGTCCGTCGCGGACGGCCGGGTGATCTTCACCCCGCCGGCCACGGGCCCGACGCTCGCCGTCGACGGCTCCCACCCCACCGGCCCCGTGGAGATCGTGCCCGGGCGCAACCAGACCTACGGCCACGGCCGCAGCGTGCCGGTCTACTTCGGCGTCTGCGAGGTCGAGACGATCGAGCGTTCCGACAACGCCGGGAACCGGCTCTTCGCCGTGCGCGTGCGCGATCCCCGCTCGGCCGCGAGCGCGGGCGACGCGGGCGTGCGGGCCTTCGACTACGACCCCAGCTGGCGCATTCCCGGGGTCTTCACCCCGTTCGACCGGCGCGACGTCGAGGCCGAGACGGTCGAGGCCGGGGTCCGCGAGCTCACCCCCCACATCGGCACGTTCACGTTCACCCACGCCGGCGCGAGCCACGAGGTGGTCGTGCTGGGCAAGGAGACCGCCACCGGCGTCCAGCCGGTCGTGCACTTCCGGGACGCGACGAACGGCGACCTCACCTACGGCGCCGGTCGCGTGGTCGAGATCGACTTCGTGGACGACGGGGCCCCGCATCCGGCCCGGATCGACTGGATCGACTTCAACTACGCGGTCGCGCTGCCGTGCGCGTTCACGAACTTCGTCACGTGCCCGCTGCCGCCCGCTCAGAACCGGCTCGATCTGGCGGTGCGCGCGGGCGAACAGCGGCCCGCCCGCGACGTCGCCCGCGTGCTCACCTTCGACGAGGAGTGAGAGCGCCCGGGCGGCACTAGGCTTCGTGTCCGTGGGAGGTCGAGTGAGCACGCGCCGCCGGGCCGAGGCGCGCGCCGGGTACCTGCTCCTGATCCCGAGCCTCATCGGCGTCGTCGGGTTCCTGCTCGTGCCGGTGGTCATCGTGATCGGGCTGTCGTTCACGACGTACGACCTGCTGAGCCCGCCCGAATGGTTCGGCCTGGGCAACTACGCCTACCTGCTCACGTGGGACAAGTTCGGCAACTCCCTGCTCGTGACGGCGCTGTTCACGCTCATGGCCATCCCCACCTCGATCGCGCTCGGGCTGTTCCTGGCGGTCGCCGTCAATCGCAACCTGCCGGGCACCTCCTGGCTGCGGGTGCTGTACGTGCTGCCGTGGGTGTGCGCCCCGCTCGCGCTCGGCGTCGTGTGGAAGTGGCTGCTCGATCCGACCAACGGCGCCGTCAATGCGCTGCTGGGGCACCGGGTCGAGTGGCTCACGAGCCCGGGGACGGCGCTGCCGGCGGTCGCGTTCGTGCAGGTGTGGTCGAGCGTGGGCTACATCTCGCTGTTCTTCCTCGCCGGTCTCCAGCAGATCCCCGAGTCGGTGTACGAGGCCGCACGGATCGACGGTGCCGGCCCGGCGCGCACGCTCTGGTCGATGACGCTGCCGCTGCTGCGCCCGACCATGTTCTTCGTGACCGTCACCTCGATCATCGCGAGCTTCCAGGTGTTCGACACCGTCTACGCGATGACCGGCGGCGGCCCGGGCGGCCGCACCGACGTCATCGCCTCCCGCATCTACAACGAGGCGTTCGTCTCGCTCCGGCTCGGGCGGGCCGCCGCGATGGCCGTGATCCTCTTCCTCATCCTCGTCACGGTCACCCTCGTCCAGCAGCGCTATTTCCGGCGCCGGATCACCTACGACATGTCGTGACGCCATGAGAATCCAACCCACCACCCCACCCTCACCCCCGCCCGTGGCGACCGCGCCTACGAGGGGCGCGGGGACGTCGTCCACACGCCTCGAGCAGGACGGGCGGAGGGCGCGCCGCGCTCGCCCCGCGCGCGTGGCCCGGTTCTGGGCGAACCTGGCCACCTACGCGTTCCTCGTCGCGGGGGCGCTGCTCATGCTCGGGCCGTTCGTGTTCTCGGTGGTCACCTCGCTCAAGACGCCGCACCAGTTCAACACGACGTGGCCGCTCACGCCGCCCGATCCGGTCACGACGGAGAACTACACGGCCCTGTTCGGCGAGCAGTACGACTTCTTCGTGCCGATCGCGGTGACCGTGCAGGTGGTCCTCGTGCTCGTGGCGGGGCAGCTGCTCAGCTCGATCCTCGCGGCGTACGCGTTCGCGCAGCTGCGGTTCCCGGGGCGGGACGCGCTGTTCTGGGTGTACCTGTCGACCCTGATGATCCCGGCGGTCGTGACGATCATCCCGCTGTATTCGATGATGACGGCCCTCGGCTGGAAGAACACGTTCGCGGGCCTCGTCGTGCCGTTCATGTTCGGATCCCCGTATGCGATCTTCCTGCTGCGGGAGAATTTCCGCTCGACGCCGGCCGACGTGCTCGACGCCGCCAAGATCGACGGGGCCGGGGTGCTGCGGCGGCTGTGGCAGGTGATGGTCCCGATGAACAAGCCGATCCTGGCGACGCTGCTGCTCATCACGGTGGTGAGCCAGTGGAACAACTTCATGTGGCCGCTCATCATCGCCCCGGCCGAGGAGTGGAACGTGATCACCGTGGCCACCGCCGCCCTGCAGACGCAGTACGCGGGTAATTGGACCCTCGTCATGGCGGCCACGACGATCGCGCTCGCGCCGCTGGTCATCCTGTTCCTGGCGTTCCAGAAGCAGATCACCTCCTCGCTCGGGGTGACCGGCGTGCGCTGAGCCGTGGTCGGGACCCGTGGTCGGGAGCCGGATCGGGGGTCGGCGCGCGGGGCCGCTGGTAGTCTGCTCGTGGCCGCCCATTCCGTCCCGAGCCGATCCTGCGCTCCGGCGCGCGATGAGTCGACCACACCGCCGTGCGCCGACCCCGAGAAAGGCAATGATGACGAGTAGTCGACCCATGCCCACCGCCCGGCCCCGCCGGGCCCTCGCCGCGCTCGCCGCCACCGGCCTGCTCACCCTGGCCGGATGGGGAGGATGGGGCGCCCCCGCGGCGACCGCGGCCACCGGCACGACGACCGACGGGCTGACCTTCACCACCTCGGCGGACGGCGCCACGATCACCGGCTACACGGGCGAGGACGTGGTCCTCACCCTCCCGGCCGAGGTCACCAGCGGCGGCGAGACCGTTCCGGTGACCGGCATCGGCTACCGCGCGTTCAGCGGCGCCGGGCTCACCGCCGTCACGCTGCCCGAGACGCTCGTGACGATCACGGCTGCGGCGTTCGAGGCGAACGAGTTGACGGCGATCGAGATCCCCGCGGGGGTCGAACGGATCGGGAACAACGCGTTCGACGGGAACGGGATCACGGGGCTCGTGCTGCCCGACTCCGTGACCAGCCTCGGGAGCATGGCCTTCGCCGACAATGCGCTGGTGAGCCTGGAGCTGTCGGCGGGCCTGACGGAGATCCCCACTCGGGCCTTCGAGGACAACCGGCTGGAATCGGTGACGATCCCGCCCGCGGTCACCTCGATCGGGGACTACGCCTTCAACAGCAACGCGCTCGAGGAGCTGGTGCTTCCGGAGGGGATCACGTCGATCGGCATCAACGCGTTCCAGTTCAACGAGCTCACGTCGGTATCGCTGCCCGAGTCGATCACCGAGATCCCCGAGTACGCCTTCAGCGGCAATCGCCTGACCACGGTGACGATCCCGGCGTCGATCACCGCGATCGGTGCGGGCGCCTTCAAGGACAGCCCGCTCGAGTTCGTCGTCTTCCTCGGCCAGGCCCCGGCGCTCGGGGAGGCGGACGGCACCGGCGCGCTTCCCGCGGCGGTCGACCCCGTCTACGTGATGCCCGGGGCCACCGGCTTCGACGGCCCCGCGTGGGAGCCCTATTCGATCGAGGTGCTCGAGCTGACGGTCGCCGTGACCGGGCCGGCGGCCGGGCCCGTGGCCACCGGTGAGGACGTGGTCGTCTCGGGCACGTGGCCCATCGCGGGCGCCGAGGTGGCGCTCAGCCTCGATGGAGCCGACCTCGGCACGGCCACCGTGGGCGAGGACGGCGACTACTCGATCACCGCGACGATCACCGCCGAGCCGGGCGACCACTCGGTCCTCGCCACGACGGTCATCGGCGGCGTCACGATGGAGGCCGCGACCGGCCTCACGGTCGCCGCCCCGCCGGTGGAGGAGCCGGACCCCACGGATGAGCCCGACCCCACGGATGAGCCCGACCCCACGGATGAGCCAGAGCCCACGGATGAGCCCGAGTCCACGGAGGAGCCCGCGGCGAGCGACGAGCCCGGTTCCACCGAGGAGCCCGCGGGCGAGGACGTCGTCGTCGGGGCCGGCTCCGCCGGAGCGACGACCCCCGGGGAGGCCCGGGCCGACACCCGCCCCCCCCCGCGCCGCCCTGCACCCGCGCGCCGCGGGGGGGGGTGCCCGGCGGCGCCGCCCCCCCCCCCCCCGACGCGACTCCCCCGGGTGAGGCCCTGGCCGAGACCGGCCCGCCCGCGCTGTTGCCGTGGGCCGTGACGGCGGCGGTGCTCGGCCTCGCCGGGCTCGCGCTGCGGCGGCGCGCGCACCTCGCCGGCTGAGCCTTCGCGTCGGCCGGGCGTTCGCGTCGGCTGAGCGTTCGCGTCGGCCGGGCGTTCGCGTCGGCCGGGCACGGCCGGGAGTTCGGGCCGGGCAGGCGCGATCGGCCGTTTCAGATGGTGACCCTTCGCGGCATCGGCGGGCCGAGACGCCCCGTTCCCGTTACCGTGGGACGGGGCGGGGCGAGCGCCACCGCCGAGGACGGAGAGAGACATGACCATCGGACTGCGGCGTTCGCTGCTGTCGACCTGTGCCATCGCCGGCGCTGCCGCGCTCGCGCTGTCGGCCTGCTCGCCCGGGGCGCAGGCGGAACCCGACCCCGACGAGAGCGGGGAGACCACCACGGTGACGTTCCGGCTGTGGGACGAGAACGCGGCGGACGCCTACGAGAAGTCGTTCGACGAGTTCACGGACCAGAACCCGGGGATCAAGGTCGATATCGACGTGGTGCCGTGGGGGAACTACTGGGATCGCCTCCCCCAGGACATCTCCTCGGGCACGATGGCCGACATCTTCTGGACCAACACGTCGAACTACGGCATCTACGCCGACCAGGACCGGCTCATCGACATCGGCGCGGCCCTCGGCGACGACCATGACGCGTGGAACCCCTCGGTGGTCGACCTGTACACGCGCGACGGCTCCCTGTGGGGGGTGCCGCAGCTGAGCGACTCGATCGCGCTGTTCTACAACAAGGACCTCACGACCGCCGCGGGCGTCGACCCGTCGGCACTGACGTGGAGCCCCGACGAGGCGGCCGACACCCTCCTGCCGGCGCTGCAGAAGCTCACGGTCGACGCCGCCGGCAAGCACCCGACCGAGGAGGGCTTCGACGCCACCGACGTCGACGTCTGGGGCTTCAACGCCCAGGCCGACCTGCAGGCGATCTGGCTCGACTTCCTCGCGCAGAACGGCGGCACCTTCCAGAACGGCGACGAGTACGCGTTCGACAGCCCCGAGGGCGTCGAGGCGTTCCAGTACCTCGTGGACCTGATCAACACCTACCAGGTGGCCCCACCCGCCGCCGACACGAACGCGAACGGCGACCTGAGCCGCGACCTCTTCGTGCAGGGCAAGCTCGCGCTGTTCCAGTCCGGGCAGTACTCGCTGCCGGCGATGGCCGACGCGACCGACTTCGAGTGGGCGATCGCCCCGATGGTCGCGGGCCCGCAGGGCCGCATCGGGGTCGTGCACGGCGTGGCCGCCCTCGGCAACGCGGACACACCGCACCTCGAGGCCACGACCGCCGTGCTCGCCTGGCTCGGCTCGGCCGAGGGGCAGCGTCCGCTCGGGGAACAGGGTGCCGCGTTCCCGGCCGCCCTCGACGCCCAGGACACGTTCACCGCCTACTGGGACGAGCAGGGAGTGGACACGAGCGCGTTCGCCGAGGCCGCCGCGGGCCCCACGACCCCCGCACCGGTCGGCCCCCGCTCGAACGCCGGCCTCAACGCCATCGGCGAGGTGTTCCCGGAGATGTTCGCGGGCCGCCTCGCGGTCGCGGATGCCCTGGAACAGGCACAGCAGAACGCGAACGAGGCGATCGCCGACTGACCTCGGCCGGATGCCGCAGCGAGCGCCGGTCCCGATATGGGCCGGCGCTCGCTGCCGTCAGCCGGCCACCGTCGGACCGGCCTGTTCGGGCGTGAGCACGACGACGCAGCGCTGCTCGCCGATCATCGCCGCCCGGTAGTCGTCCCAATTCTCGTGCTCGCCGCCGGCGCGGCGGTAGTAGTCGATGAGCAGGTCCATGGCCTCCGGCAGCGAGACGATCTCGACCGGGCCGGTGAGCTGGACCCAGGCGCCGAAGAAGGCGTCGGGCAGCACGAGCAGGGAGGCGCGGGGATCGCGCCGCAGATTGCGGGTCTTCATCGCCGTCTCCCGGGTGCTCACGAGCACCCGGCCCGCCTCGTCGGCGACGGCGAGCACCGGCGAGAGCTGGGGATCGCCGCTGCGGCGCCGGGTGGCGAGCACGGCGCGGTGGTTGGTGCGCAGGAAGTCGAGCGCGTCGGGGAGGTCCATCTCCCAGGTGTACCGCAGTTGTGCCGCCAGGGCACGGCATGATGGCCGCGGGGTCGATCACCTACCCTGACGGTGGTCGATCGACCCCACTACGCGATGTGCTGCTCGGGCGGCGTCCTCAGCCGAGCCGCTTGCGCAGCCAGGCCATGTCGGCCCGGTGCTCGTCGACCCCGCCGGGGGTCTCGAGCATGACGGGCGCCCTGGCCTCGGCGACGACGGCCACGAGGTCGGCCTCCGGGATCGTGCCGTGGCCGAGGCCCGCGTGCCGGTCCGCCCCGGAGCCCTGCGCGTCGCGGGAGTCGTTGCAGTGGAGCAGGTCGATCCGGCCGGTGATCGCGGTGATCCGCTCCGCGAGGCCGGGCAGGTCTTCGCCGCTGGCCCACGCGTGGCAGGTGTCGAGGCAGAAGCCCACCCGATCACCGCCGTCGGCCGCGCCGATCGCCTCCCAGAGTCGGGCGATCCGCTCGAGGCCCCGGGCCATTGCGCCGTCGCCGCCGGCGGTGTTCTCGATGAGCACGGGCACGCGCTGGTCGAGGCCGTCGATGCACTTTCGCCAGTTGTCGAAGCCGACCGCGAGATCCTCGCCCGCCCGCACGTGCCCGCCGTGGACGACGATCCCGGCCGCACCGATCTCGGCGGCCGCATCGATCTGCACCTGCAGCTGCTTCCGGCTCGGGATGCGGATCCGGTTGTTCGTGCTCGCCACGTTGAGCACGTAGGGCGCGTGCACGTACAGCTCGACCTGCGCCGCCCGCGCGGCCACGGCGAGGGCCCCGGCCCCGCCCGGGTAGGCCACGTCGGCCCCCTTCCACCCCTTCGGGTCGCCCAGGAAGATCTGCACGTGCGCGGCCCCGCGCTCCCGGGCGCCGGCGATGGGGTCGGCCGCATCCACGTGCGAACCCAGTCCGAACTCAGGCATGCCGTCTCCTCCACAGTCTGCTGGACCATCCACAGGTCAACGTACCGGCCGGCGGCGCCGGGAGCCAGGCGTGCGAGCATGAGTCATGGCCAGGTGTTTCGGGGACGGTGATCCCCTCTACGAGAGCTACCACGACCACGAATGGGCCGTGCCGCCGCCGGCGGGTGCCGATGAGCGCGAGCTGCTCGAGCGCCTCAGCCTCGAGGCGTTCCAGTCCGGCCTGTCGTGGCTCACGATCCTGCGCAAGCGGGAGTCGTTCCGCCTCGCGTTCGCGGGTTTCGATCCGGCCGTCGTCGCGCGGATGGGTGAGGACGACGTCGCCCGCCTCCTCGCCGACGCCTCGCTCGTGCGCAACGAGCGCAAGATCCGGGCGACGATCACGAACGCGCGGGCCCTCGAGGAGCTGCACGCGGGCGGCACCCGGCTGTGGGACGTGCTCGCCGCCCACACCCCCGATCGGGCGTTCTACGCCCACGACGGCACCCTCGTGCGGTGGCAGACGCACGCGCAGGTGCCGTCCCGGACCCCGTACTCGGTGGCCCTCGCCGCCGATCTCAAGTCCCGCGGCTTCACGTTCCTCGGGCCCACGACCGCCTACGCGACCCTGCAGGCCGTCGGCCTCGTGGACGATCACCTGGCCACCTGCCCGGTCGGCCTCGCCCGCGCCGAGGCCGAGGCGCGGGCACGGTCCGACGGCCGGCCGGTGAGGCCCCTCACAGCCCGCACCCCCGGCGATCCGATCCCCCTACAGTGGAGCTACTGTTGAAAACGTAACTACCTGTGGAGGTTCATTCGTGAAGATCGCGATCATCGTCGGCAGCACCCGTCCCGGACGCCTGGGCAGCCAGGTGGGCGCCTGGGTCGCCGCCCACGCCACCGACCGCGACGAGGCGACCTTCGAGGTGCTCGAGGTCGCCGACTTCGGGCTTTCGCTCCTCGACGAGGCCACGATCCCCGGCGCCGCCGATCGCGAGTACGAGAACCCCCGCACCCGGGAGTGGAGCACGGCGGTCGATTCCTACGACGGCTTTGTGTTCGTGGCGCCCGAATACAACCATTCGGTATCGGCCGCAATGAAGAACGCGTTCGACGTGCTCTACCCCGAGTGGGCCGGCAAGACCGTGGCCTTCGTCGGCTACGGGGCCTCCGGGGGGATCCGCGCGGTCGAGCATTGGCGCGGCATCGTGGCGAACGCCTCGATGTTCGCCACGCGCAACCAGGTCGCCGTGAACACCCTCACGGACTTCCCGGGCGGCGAGCTCGCGCCGTCCGACCGGCTCGCGACCGACCTCACCGGGGTTCTTGATGAACTTGTTACATTAACTTCCCGGATCGGGTCGCCCGCGCTGGCGATCTGATGCATACTGGGTCCAGGATCTGCACTTAGCAGGTCCCAAGGCCGTCCCCCCTAGCGGCCTTAGATCGCTCAGCGATCCGCTCGGGCGCGCACTTCCCCTCGTGCGCGCCCGACGTGTTTCTCCAGGCGGTTACTCCGCCACCCGGAGCCGTCGCCGGGTCAGCCGGCGATGCCGGAGAGGGAGAGGAACTCCTGGCGCGATCGCGGGTCGTCACGGAGTTGCCCCAGCAGCGCGGACGTCACGGTAGCCGCCCCCGTGGCCCGCGCCCCGCGCAGGCTCATGCACGAGTGCTCGGCGGTGACGACCACCCCGACCGCCCGGGGATGCAGGTGCTCCTGCAGCCAGTCGGCGACCTGCTTGGTCAGCCGCTCCTGCGTCTGCGGGCGGCAGGCGACGTACTCGACCACCCGGGCGAGCTTCGAGAGCCCGACGATCCGCTCGTCCGGGAGGTAGCCCACGCAGGCGCGACCCGTGAACGGCAGCAGATGATGCTCACAGACCGACCGCACGGGCACGTCGCGCACGACGACCATCTCGTCGTAGCCCTCGTCGTTCGGGAAGGTGGTCAGGTCGAAGGGGCGGGGAGTGAGCAGCTCGGCCCACGCCCGGGCCATACGCCCGGGCGTGGCGGCCAGGTGCGGCTGGTCGAGCCGGATCCCCAGCGTCCGCAGGAACTCCGCGGCCGCGAACTCGGCCCGGTCCAGGTCGGCGGCGGGCCGCTCGGAGGCGACGTGCTCGGCAACGAGCTCCAGCGTGGTCATCGCGCGACCACCCCGCCCCACGGCCGGTCGTAGGCGGCGGCGAGCCGCGCGAGCGCAAGCGCCGCGACGAGCAGGCCGACGTCGCGCAACGCCACGTCGTAGAAGCCCGAGTAGGTGAGCAGATTGATCACGATCCCGGCCAGCCACAGCGCCACCACATAGCTCGCATACCGCGGCTTGATCGCGATCGCGACGCCCGCGAGGATCTCGACCACTCCGACCACCATCATCGCCGTCGCCGCCGAGAACGGGATGATCCCCACGATCCACGGCGCCAGGTAGTCCGGCCAGAACGTGAGGCCGTCGATGAACTTGTCGATCCCCATCGACAGCGGCAGGACCACGAACCCGACCCGCAGGAGCCAGTAGGCGGAGAACGCGGGCTCGCGGCGGAGTCGCTGCCCGAAGCCCACCCGATCGACCGTGCTCGATCCGCCCGATCTGCCCGATCCGCCCGACCCTCCCGCGCCGTCCGGCCCACTCGAGCCGTCCGGCCCGCTCGGTCCACTCAGTCCACTCGATGTGCGCGATTCACTCGATCGGCTCGATGCGCTCGACACTCGCGACGCTGACTCGGTCATCTCCGACTCCTTCTAACGAATAATTGTCATGTTCTTAGATTGCTCACCCCCACCTCTGTTTGTCAAGATCCGCTGTTGCTAGACTCGTGGCATGAGTTCGCACACCTCCCGCACCGCCCTGGCCGAGCTCAGTTCGCTGGCCGACCCGCTGCGCCGGCGCCTCTACGACTTCGTCGTGGCACAGGACGCCCCGGTCGGCCGGGACGAGGCCGCCACCGCCGTCGAGATCGGCCGCACCCTCGCCGCCTATCACCTCGACAAGCTCGCCGGCGCCGGCCTCCTCGACGTGAGCTATGCGCGCCGGGAGGGACGCA
The DNA here is from genome assembly GCF_009372055.1 of Pseudactinotalea sp. HY160. Taxonomy (NCBI): domain Bacteria; kingdom Bacillati; phylum Actinomycetota; class Actinomycetes; order Micrococcales; family Cellulomonadaceae; genus Pseudactinotalea; species Pseudactinotalea sp. HY160. The sequence continues at coordinate 251,360 of NZ_WHMT01000002.1, forward strand.
CCGGCCCGGGAGCCGGCCGGCCGGCCAAGCTCTACGCCCGCGCCGAACGCGAGGTCGCGGCGAGCGTCCCCCCGCGCAACTACGCCCTGCTGGCGCGCCTGCTCGCGGGCGCCGCGGCCGCCGACGAGACCGGCGAGGTCTCCGCTGCCCTCGCCCGCGCCGCCGCCGCCGAGGGCACGCGCAGCGCCGACGGCGGCGCGGACCTCCTGGACGCCCTCACCGGCCTCGGCTTCGAGCCCGCGGTCTCGGAGTCCGGCGACATCACGCTGCGCAACTGCCCGTTCCACGCCATCGCCCAACACCAGAGCGAGCTCGTGTGCGGGATGAACCACGCCCTCATCCGGGGCCTGCTGTCCGGGGCCGGGTCCGATCCGGACCGCGCCGAGCTCGCCCCGCGCCCCGGGCGCTGCTGCGTGGTCATCCACCCGGCCGGCGCCCGACCCGCCGGAATCTCCTGAGGACGACCGCGGTTTAATCCCTGGCGCGAGCGCGGGCGGCGACGTAGCGTATGCGTACGCAAGGAAGGAGGTGATCCCAGCAGTGATCGAACGTGGGACATGTGAGGTGACTGTCCGCTGAGTCGGATGCCGGCATTCGCTCAGCGAATTCCAGCAGTCATCGGCGCCCGTGGGGGCCGCACCCAGTCCAGTGCGGCGGCCTGATCCAGGACCCCACGGGCGTTCCCCTGCCCACGGCCGGTCGGAAGGCCGATCAGAGCAGCGCCTCGGCGAGGGCGGGCAGGGCGCGCGGATCGGTCTGCACGATGAGCCGGGTCACGCAGGTCGCCTCCCAGCGCCGCGCCTGCTCGCGGATCTCGGCGGGTGAGCCGGCGAGCGCGAGGTCGAGCACGAGCTCGGTGGGCACCGCCGCGGCCGCCGCGCGCCGGTCGCGCGGATAGAGCTCCGCTACCTCCTCGCAGGCCTCCGCCCAGCCGGCGCGGGCGATCGCCTCGCGGTGGAAGTTCGCCTCGCTCGAGCCCATGCCCCCCACGTAGAGGGCGACGTGGGGGGCGAGGAGCCGGGCCGCCTGCTCGACGTCGGCCCCGAGCGCGACCGGCACGATCGCGCTCACCTCGAAGGCGGAGGCCGGGCTGCGCTCCGGGGAGCGCCGATCGAACCCGGCCGCCAGGTGTTCACGGGCCTGGGAGTCCCGACTCGGGGTGAAGAAGGCGGGCAGCCAGCCGTCGGCGATCTCGGCGGCGAGGGCGACGTTCCGCGGGCCCTGCGCCGCGAGGTGGATGGGCAGGTCCGCGCGCAACGGATGAACCGTCGAGGTGAGCGCCTTGCCCCGACCCGACCCGCCGTCGTCCTCAGGCAGTGGGAGCGGATAGTGCGGCCCGGGCGCGGTGAGTGGACCGCTCCGGGCGAGCACGGAGCGCACGATCTCGACATACTCGCGCGTGCGGGCCAGGGGCCGGGCGTACGGGCGTCCGTACCAGCCCTCGACCACCTGCGGGCCGGAGACGCCCAGGCCGAGGATGAAGCGGCCGCCGCTCAGGTGGTCGAGCGTGAGGGCGGCCATCGCCGTGGCGGCCGGCGTGCGCGCGTCGAGCTGGGCGATGCCGGTCCCGAGCAACGCGGTGTGCGTGCGGGCGCCCCACCACGCGAGCGGGGTGAGGGCGTCGGAGCCGTAGGCCTCCGCGGTCCAGACGGAGTCGAATCCGAGGGCGTCGGCGCGGGCGACCGCCTCGGCGGCCCCCGGGGGCGGGCCGGCGGACCAGTAGCCGGTGTGGAATCCGATCTTCATCCACCCATCCTGACCGATCCGATTCGTGCCCGCAGGGCGGATGCGCCAGGCTGGTGGCATGGACTTTCGCATCTTCACCGAACCGCAGCAGGGTGCCCGCTACGACGACCTGCTCACCGTGGCCCGAGCGAGCGAGCGGCTCGGCTTCGAGGGCTTCTTCCGGTCGGACCACTATCTGGGGATGGGCACCGACGGGCTCCCCGGCCCGACCGACGCCTGGACCACGCTCGCGGGCCTCGCCCGGGAGACCGAGCGGATCACGCTCGGCACCCTCGTCACGTCCGCGACGTTCCGCCACCCCGGCGTGCTCGCCATCCAGGTGGCCCAGGTCGATGACATGTCCGGCGGGCGCATCGAGCTCGGGCTCGGGGCCGGGTGGTACGCGGAGGAGCACGCGGCCTACGGGATCCCGTTCCCGGCGCGCCGGTTCGGCCTGCTGACCGAGCAACTCGAGGTGCTCACGGGCCTGTGGAACACGCCGGTGGGCGGGCGCTTCGACTACGCGGGCGAGCACTACGAGCTCGTCGACTCCCCCGCCCTGCCCAAGCCGACCCGGAGCGTGCCGATCATCGTCGGCGGCCACGGCGCCAAGCGCACCCCGGCGCTCGCGGCCCGCTTCGCCTCGGAGTTCAACACGCCGTTCGCGAGTGAGGACGACGTACCCCGGCTCTACGCGCGGGTGCGCTCGGCGTGTGAGGAGATCGCGCGCGACCCGGCCGAACTCACCTATTCGAGCGCGTTCGTCGTGTGCGTGGGCGCCGACGAGGCCGAGTTCACGCGCCGCGCCGAGGCCATCGGCCGGGAGCCGGGCGAACTGCGCGAGAACGGGATCGCCGGCACCCCGGCCGAGGCGATCGAGCGGCTCGGCCGGCTGCGCGCGGCGGGCACCGAGCGGATGTACCTGCAGGTGCTCGACCTCGCCGACCTCGACCACCTCGAGCTCATCGCCACGGAGGTCGTGGCGAGGCTCTGAGGCTCTGAGGCCCGGAGCCGCGGCCCGGGACTGCGGACCGGGCTGCGGTCTGGGCTGCGGTCTGGGCGGGTCAGCGGCTCTGGGCGGGTCAGCGGCTCAGGGCGAGGTCCGCGGCCAGCGCGTCCACGACTCGGCGCGCGAGCAGCGGGTCGGTGCGTTCGTAGCCGCCGTCGTCGGCGGAGCCGAGCGCGAGGGCGTCGCCGGCGACGATCTCCTTGGCGGAGAAGTGCACGGCGTCGACCCCGGTGGCGGCGACCGCCGCGACGTTGCCGGGGTTGATGCCCGAGCCCGCCATGACCTGCATCCGGCCGGCGAGCCGGTCCACGAGCTCGGTGAGCACGGCGGTGCCGTCGGCCGCGAGGAGCGCGCCCCCGCTGGTGAGCACGCGCGTGATGCCGTGGCCGAGGAGCGTGTCGGCCACCTCGAACAGGTTGCCGCTCACGTCGATCGCTCGGTGGAACGTCACCTCCGCGCCGTCCGCGGCCGCCACGAGCGCATCGACCGCGGGAAGGTCGACCTCGCCGGTCGGGGTGAGCGCGCCGATGACCACGCCGGCGGCCCCGGCGGCCACGGCGTGGCGCACGTCCGCGATCATGACCGCCGTCTCGGCGGGGGTGAACACGAAGTCACCGGCGCGGGGCCGGATGAGCACGTGGACCTCGACCCCGTGCGGCGCGCCGGCTGCGACGGCCGCCTCGATGACCCCGCGGGAGGGGGTGAGACCGCCGACGCCGAGCGCCGAGCCGAGCTCGACCCGGTCCGCTCCCACCTCGGCCGCGACGAGGGTCCCCGCCACGTCCTGCACGGCCAGTTCGATCGCTGTGTTCATCCTCGTCAGGGTAGTCGACCCACCGCCCCGAGCATGAGCGGCCGTGATCGGGTCCACACGGGATCACTCACCAACTGTGCGCAGCCTCACCCGTCGGCGGCGGCGAACTCGGAGTTGATCCTGAGTTCGTCGAATTCGCAGTCGTCGGTGGCGCAGTACGCCTCGCCGATCGCATCGATCGTTGCGAGATCGCCGTCGTAGACGGCGTCGAGGAAGGCGGGCACGAGCCGGCGCGAGGCCTCCGCGTACTCCTCGGCCGTGATCTGCGTATAGGGCATCTGGGGGTAGGTGACGTTGCCCTGTGGCAGGAACGAGGCGGTCTTCAGCCGGCCGGAGAAGTCGGCGAGCACGCCGGCGATCTGGTCGGCCTCCGACTCCGGCTCGAAGGAGAAGGTGACCGAGACCGAGTTGTCCGACCAGTACGCCTGCGCGAGCGCCGCCAGCTCCGCCTTCTCCCGCAGCGGCACGTCCCGCTCGGAGCGGCGGGCGCCCGACTTGATGGGGAAGAAGACGACGGAGGTGCCGGCGGGATCCTCGGCGGCCGCCTCCACCCGGTACCCGGCGGCTCGGAAGAGGGTGACGAGCGGATCCTCGTTCCGGAAGCGGATGGCGCGGTTGAAGTAGGTTCCCCCCGGCGCCCAGTGCACCCCCGGGGAGACGCCGGCGACGATGCTCACGGTGCCGCTCGGCTTGACGGTCGTGGTTCGGATCGACTCGCGCACCGCGAGCCGCTCCGACAGCTCGCGGTCCCAGTCCCGGACGAGCCGGTAGCCGTCGTCCATCCACTCTCGCAGCGCCTCCCGGCCGTGGGTGTCGGCGAAGTCGGCGATGCCGGACATCGACGTGCCCACGCGCCGGTTGCGCTGCATCACGGCGTTGGTGCGCTCCCAGTGGGTGGGCAGCAGGGTGACGATCTTGCCGTAGAGGAACGCGATCCGCAGGGTGGCCAGGTAGTCCTCGAGCGACGTGGCCCGGGAGGGGAAGGTCTCCACGAGCGTGCAGCATTCATAGGATTCCAGCGGCTGCTCCGCGCAGGGGTTGTAGCCCGCGACCCGGTGATCCCGGTGATCGGCGGGGTCGGCGAGCCGGCCGTACGCGCGGGTCGTGTCGAGCCAGATGACGCCGGGTTCGCCGTTGCGGGCGATCGCGCCCGTGAGGGGCGTCAGGTCCGTCTCCGTGTCGACCACCACGGAGTTGTTCGACATCCACGCCCAGCCGGGTCGGGCGGGGTCGTAGGAGTTGCGTTCGGGGAAGACCTCGGGGTTCTTCAGGTCGAGGAAGTCCGGGTCGTCGATGCGGCCGAGGAGGATCTCGGCGGAGCGGCGCACGTTGCCGGCCACGACGCACACGCCGATGAGGTTGCCGAGGTCGGCGATGTCGCGGGTGCTCAGGGGCTCGCCGCCGCGACCGTGGAGGACCCCCGCGAGCGCGGTGTGCAGCCGGTGCAGCGGCTCGGGCCCCGCGGCGGTGCCCCCGAAGGTGCGGATCGGTGCACCCTTGGGGCGCACGAGGGAGTAGTCCATCACCGGCAGGTCGGCGCCCGAGAGGTAGGCCTCGAGCACCAGGACCGTGGAGTCGACCCAGCCCTCGCGGGTGTCGGGGATGCGGAACACCGGTGTTCCCGGCTCGACGACCGGTGCCGACGCCGTCCCGCGGGCGTCGAGCTCGAATCCCGTGGTCGCCGCGTGCACGACCGGGGCGTGGATGGTCAGCCGCTGCTCGGCGCCGGCGGTGTCGAATCCGACGCCGACCCCGAGCATCGAGGCCTCCATGAGGAACGCGAACGGGGCGGCGGGGTTCGCGGGCGTCATGTCACCGGTGGAGACGAAGGCGCAGTTCTGCAGGGGCGCGGAGTTTCCGACCTCGTTGACCAGGGGGGTGCCCATGATCCACAGGCCCCGCCCGGGCGGGGTCCACTTGAGTTCGAAGAGCCGCTCGTAGGCATCCTGGGCGAGTTCCTGCGCAGCGGCCTCGTCCCAGGGCAGGCGGCGGGTGCGCTGATGGTCGGCGAGGATGGAGAACATCCCCTCGACGACGCGCCGGCACACGTCGTGCCAGCGCTCCTTCGATCCGTCCTCGCGCTGGCGCGAGTAGGTGCGCAGGAAGGTGATCTCGCCGAGGGAGTTTCCGGCGGCATCGGCGAAGCCCCAGGGCACGGGGCGGTCGGCGAAGCGGGCGAGGAAGGAGTCGGGCAGCTGGAAGGAGAGCATCGGAGCGGTCTTTCGTCTCGGGATCGGTGTGGTCGGTGGGGTCGGTGGGGTCGGTGAGTCGGCCGGTCAGTGCGCCGGCTGGAGCGCGGCGGCGGGCGCTTCGAGCCGGCCGCGCAGGGCGTGGGCGGCGACCGCGGCCGCGGGCACGAGCACGAGGTTCGCCGCGAGCGGGTAGAGGTAGAACGGCAGCCCCATGCCGTAGGCGGTGAGCAGTCCGGCGAATGAGTCGGCGTACCACTCGCCGCGGCCGAGCATCCAGGTGCCGAGGTTGGTCACGAGGAAGAACAGGGTGGAGGCGCCCGCACCGATCCCGAGGCCGACGAGGGCCGTGGCCGTGCGCGACCGGTCCCGGCGCATGACGAGGGCAGCGATCGCGATGACGACCCAGGCGCCCCACACGTACAGGAAGATGACCGAGTGCGAGCCGAACACGAGATCGCCCACGGCCACGGTCAGCAGCGGCACCGCCACCGCGACCACCCGCGGCAGCAGGATCGCCGAGACCACGGCGAGCACGGTCACGAACTCGGCCCCGGGGGCGAGGAAGGTGTTGAGGTTGTAGTCGCGCCACAGCAGCGAGGCTGCGGCGAGCAGGACGACGACGGCGTACCGGAGGGCGGTGGACATGGCGGGCTCCTTGGCGAGGACGATCGATGATCGGCTCGGTTTGTCGAGAACGATTGAGAACTGTTGAGGATCGCTGAGAAATGTTGAGGACGGGACTGGACGGATGACGGTGGGGCGGCCCGGCACGGAGGCCGGGAAGGCCGCCGGCATGGCGGGGCGAGGCCGGTGCGACGCGGACCCGGACTCGCCGCCGACCTCTTCCACCGGCCGCGAATCACATGGGCGTCATTCATGAACTCTCAGTCACAGACACTACACCTTGTGGTTGCGCGATCCAACGACCACTAGATGTTGTGCTTCCTGTCGTCTTGTCATTCAAAACCGGGACCATGGTCCATCGCCGTGATGGCATCCTGGGGGTATGCGCGCCCCCACGGTCCTCCTCACCTGTGGCTCGGCCGGCTCGGGCAAGACCACCTACGCCCGCGCGCGGGAGGCCGAGGGCTACGCGATGCTGTCGATGGACTCGCTCGTGCGCTCCCGCTTCGGCGTCTACGGGGTCGACATCCCGGTCGAGCACTTCCAGGAGTACAACGATGCGGTCCGCCCCGAACTCGAGCGCCGGCTCGTCGACCACCTCCGGGCGGGGCGCGACGTCGTGCTCGACAGCCCGCTCCCCCGCCGCGCGGACCGCGACGCGTATAAGGACCTCGTGCTCTCGGCCGGGGGCCGGTGGCGGCTCGTCTACTTCGACGTGCCGCCGGCCGAGCGCCGCCGCCGAGTGCTCGCCCGACGGGAGCGGGGCACCGACCCCGATGCGTTCCCGGCGACGGACGAACTCCTCGAGCTCTTCCACGCGAACTTCGAACCGCCCCACGGCGAGGGCGAGGAGGTAGTGCATCCATGAGCAACATCAGCGTGACTCACGCCGAATCCGGGCTCGTCCACACCACCGTGCTGCGCGCGGAGCGCGTCACCCCGAACATGATCCGGGTGACGTTCTCCGGCGGCGACCTGGCCCACCTCGCCTATCGGGGCTTCGACCACTGGGTCCGGCTGGCGATCCCCGTCCACGCCGGGGACCGGTTCGACAACCTGCCGGAGCGGTTCGGTCTCGGCGGCTACCTGCGGTACCTGCGGCTGCCGAAGGGCACCCGCCCGGTGATCCGCAACTACACGATCCGTCACTTCCGCGGCGAGGCGGAGGAGCTGGACATCGACTTCCTCGACCACGGCCCGGGCGGCGTCGCGGGCCCGTGGGCCGCGTCGGTTCGGCCGGGCACCGAGGTGGCGCTCATCGACCAGGGCTGCGGCTGGCAGCCGAGGTCGGCGAGCCGCTCGCTCATCGTCGCCGACGAGAGCGGCCTGCCCGCGGCGCTGGGAATCCTGCGGGACCTGCCACGCGACGCCACCGGCGATGCGCTCATCGAGCTGTTCGACGAGCGCGACCGTCAGCACGTCGACGCACCGGCCGGGATGACCGTGCACTGGCTCACGCGGGAGCCGCACGCCGTCCCGGGCGCGGCGGCGCTCCCGGCGCTCAGGGCGCTCACGCTCCCCACCGACCTCTACGCCTTCACGGTCGGGGAGTCCGCACTGGCGACCGGCGCCCGCCGTCACCTCGTCTCGGAACGCGGCGTTGCGAAGTCACACGTCACGTTCTCGGGCTACTGGCGGCTCGGGCGGGCCGCCCACTCCTGAGGCGCCCCGCAGACGACGCCGGTCCAGCCGCCCTCACGTCCGCGCAGCGCGGTCTCGAGCTCCTCGGGTCCTCCTCCCGCGCGACGTTCGACGTGCCCCGCGGCGCGGGGTGAGGAGATCCCCCGAAATCGATCGGCCCGGGGGTGATGTGCGACGGCGCCGGCGGAGGCACACTCGTGACTTCGCCTCACCCACCCCTCACCTGGAGCACGCGATGACCGATCACACGACCCCGTGGCCCGCCGGCGCGCCCGCCTGGACCGACCTCTCGGTCACCGACGTCGCGAGGAGCACGCAGTTCTACACCGCCGTGTTCGGCTGGGTGTTCGAGGGCGGCGACGAGGAGTTCGGCGGCTACCTCAACGCCACCTCCGGTGGCCGGCTGGTCGCCGGGATGGCTCCTCCCATGGACGGGATGCCCGAGCCGCCGCACGTGTGGACCACCTACCTCGCGGTGACCGACAGCGCCGCCACCCAGCGCGCCGTCACCGCCGCCGGTGGCAGGACGGTCCTGGACCCGATGCAGGTCGGCCCGTTCGGCACGATGGCGCTCTACGCGGACCCGACCGGCGCCGGCTTCGGCACGTGGCAGCCGGGAGATCACGGGGGCTTCGGCCGCACCGGCGAGCACGGCTCCCCCTCGTGGTTCGAGGCGATGGTCGGCGACTTCGCGGCGGGGAAGGCCTTCTACGCCGCCGCCTTCGGCTGGACCTACTCCGACGACCTGCCCGGCGACATGCGGTACGCCATGTTCGGAACGGCCGGTGAGGAGCCGCCGATGAGCGGCGGCATCGGCGAGGTGGAGGCGGGCACGGCCCCGTACTGGGCCGTCAGCTTCGAGGTCGACGACGTCGACGCCGCGGCCGACCGGGTCCGCGGCCACGGCGGGGCGATCACGACCGAGCCGTTCGACTTCGAGTTCGGCCGGCTGGCGCTGACGACCGGCCCGGACGGTGAGGCCTTCGGCCTCGTGGCGAGCACCCCGATGGAGTCAAGCACGGCGCCGTGATGCGCCGCCGGACCGACGCCCCGCAGACGACCGTCAGACGACGCCGGTCCAGTCCACGTCGAGTCCGAGCAGGGCGTTCTCGAGCACCTCGGACATCGCGGGGTGGATCCAGAACTGCCCGCGCGCCATCTCCTGCACCCGCAGGCCGAACTGCATCGCCTGGATCGCCTGGTGCACGACGACCGAGGCGTCCGGGCACATGAGGTGCGCCCCGAGCAGCCGCCCGCTCGCCCGGTCGGCGACGAGCTTGACGAGACCGGTCGCATCCTCCATCGCCCAGCCGTAGGCGACGTCGCCGAAGGCCTGGACCGCGGTGGTGACGTCGAAGCCCTGGGCGCGGGCGTCGTCCTCACGCAGTCCGACCGAGGCGATCTGCGGATGGGTGAACACCGCCGCGGGCACGAACCGCTCGTCGATCGCGCGCAGATCGCCCGGGTGGGCGAGGTTGTGGGCGACGATCCGGGCCTCGGCGTTGGCCACGTGCTTGAGCTGGTGCGCGGAGGAGACGTCGCCGAGCGCCCACACGCCCTCGGCGCTCGTGCGCCCGTGGGCGTCGACCTTGATCCGCCCGTCGGGATGGGTCTCAATGCCGCCGGCGGCCGGGTCGAGCCGGTCGGCGTTGGTGGTCCGGCCGGTCGCGACGAGCAGGAGCTCGGCCTCGGCGTGGGTGCCGTCGGTCAGGTCGAGGCGGACGCCTCGCTGCGTACGGACGGCGGAGCTCACCTGGGCGCTCAGCCGCACGTCCCAGCGGCTCACGGCCTGCGCCGTGAAGGCGGCGGCGATGTCGGGATCCTCGGCGCGCAGCATGGCCGGGCCGCGGGTGACGATCGTGACGGCGACACCCAGGGAGGAGAAGACGTGCGCGAACTCGGCCGCGATGAACCCGCCGCCGACGATGGCGATCGAGGCGGGCAGCTCATCGATGCGCATGACCGTGTCGGAGGTGTGGAACGGCACCCCGGATTCCGCGATGGGGGCGGGGATCACGGGCCGGGAGCCGGAGGCGAGCACGATCCGCTCGGCGCTCAGCCGCTCCGGGCCGGCCGCGGTGGCGACCTCGAGGAGGCGGGGCCCGACGAAGCGCGCCTCGCCCTCGTACAGGCTCGTGTTCGGCTCGCCGCTGCGGCGGTAGTCCCTGCCGCCGGCCGAGATCGGGTCGATCCGGCCGAAGATGCGGTCGCGGATGTCGCGCCAGCGCACCCCGTCGAGGGTGGCGTCGATCCCGTAGCGGGCCGATTCGCGGATCGTCGTGGCCACCTGGGCGGCGTAGACGAACATCTTCGTGGGGATGCAGCCGACGTTGAGGCAGGTGCCGCCGAAGACGGGGTTCGCCTCGATCATCGCGACCGTCAGATCGTCGAAGTCGGGGGTGATGAGGGAGTTTCCGGAGCCGGAGCCGATGATCGCGAGGTCTACATGGGTCACGGGGTCAGGCTAGCCCGGCTCGCCCACCCGACTCGCCCGGGGCCGTGCCCCGCCACCGGATGGAGCGTTCGGACGGCGCGTTCGCGCGACGCTCAGCCCGAGCGTGCCGGGCGGGGCATCGCGCGGGGCCGGAGCACCGTGAGGTACACGTGCCGGATCATCGCCACGAACACGGCCGCCCAGACCGCGATGGCGAGCCAGAGCTCGGCGGCGCCGATCCAGCCGACGATGGGCAGGTCGTCGGCCTGTCCGAGGTAGATGCCGGCCACGGCGTACATGCCGAGCGGGAAGACCATCGACCACAGCGTGGCCTCGTAGTCGAGCGGGATCCGGTGGCGCCAGTGCCGCCACAGCCCCACGCAGAACAGCACCGGGATGAGCCAGGTGGCGAAGCTCCAGAACACGACCGACAGGCCGGCCACGAGGCCGCGGGTGGCGTCGACCATCGGCGCGGCGGCCATCTCCACGACCCGGGCCCCCGCGAGCACCGTGATCGCGCAGGCGCCCATCGCCACCCAGTACGGAGGGTTGAGATCGACGGGCTTGAGCTCGTACTGCATCATCCGCAGCGCGACCATGACCCCGGCCGCCCCGTAGAGGAACACCCCGACCGACCAGGAGAGCACGGCCACGATCGCGAGCGCGCCGCGCACCTCCTCGCTCACCGGTTCGAGCGTGGCGGCCGCCACGGCCACCGACTGGCTCGCGACCACCCAGATGAACCACGTGCCGTTGGCGTACTTGACCACGGGGCGCTCCGTCTTCGAGAGCACCGCGGTCCAGGGCACGACGTAGCCGAGCACGATCCAGGCGATGAGGGTCGCGACGAGGAAGACGGCGGTGATCGTGTGATAGCCGGCCATGAACAGCCGGACGCCGAGCACGTTCGTGCCGGCCACGTAGGTGAAGAAGCCGAAGGCCCGCGCCGGGTCGAGGAAGTCGGCCACGATCGATTCACGGTGACGCACGAGCCGGAGCACGGTGAGCGCCCCGAGCAGGAGGAAGCTCGCGATGCACACGACCAGGAGCACGGCGGAGACGACTGCGAAACCCTCGAGCGCCGTCCCCACCGACAGGATGCCCGTGGCCATGACGAGCGCGAAGTAGCCCGGCGTCAGGCCGGCGACGGCAGCGTCTGCGCGCGCGATCAGCGAAGTTCCCACGCCTGCGATGCTATCGGCGCTGCCCGCTGCGCCGTGGGCCAACCGTCCCACCCCCCTTCCGCGGCGGCCGCGGGATGAGTAGTGTTCCTCGAACCGCCCATCCGGCACCCTCATCGACGTGCGTGCCGGCACCGCGCTCGAGAGGTACATCATGCGTCAGCACACTGCCGGTGGCATCGTCGCCGCCGTCATCCTGGCCGGCCTGGCCGCAGCCCCCGCACACGCCGCGCCGGCGGACGGGGTCGATCTCACCCTGCTCGGCACGACCGACACCCACGGTCACGTCTACAACTGGGACTATTTCGCCAACGAGCAGTACACGGATCAGGACGACATCCTCGGTCTCACGCGGGTGGCGACCTACGTGAGCGACGTCCGCGACGAGGTGGGCGCGGAGTCGGTCATCGTCATGGATTCCGGCGACGCGATCCAGGGCACGCCGCTGACCACGTACTACGGCCTCGGGGACGGCGCCGCGGGCGTGCTCTCCGGCGAGACCGAGCACCCGATGTCGCAGGCGTTCAAGTACATCGGCTACGACACGCTCGGCATCGGCAACCACGAGTTCAACTACGGCCTCGACATGCTCAAGGCCTACGAGCGCGACCTCGACACCGCCGACGGCGGACCGACCCTGCTCGGGGCGAACGTCATCGACGTCGACACCGGCGAGCCCTGGCTCGAGCCGTACACGATCGTCGAGCGCGAGATCGACGGCGAGACCGTCAAGGTCGGGGTCATCGGGCTCGTGACGCCGGGCGTGCGGGTCTGGGACCGGAAATTCGTCGAGGGCAAGCTCGAGTTCCAGGACCTGGTCGAGGCGGCGCGGCACTGGGTGCCGATCGTCGCCGAGGAGGCCGACGTCGTCGCCCTCAACGTGCACAGCGGCAAGGGCGAGGTGCCCAACGAGGACTACGACACGTCCGCGCTGTACGAGAACGTGGTGAACAACGTGGCCTATCTCGTGCCGGGGATCGACTACATCCTCTTCGGGCACAGCCACCAGGACGACCCGGAGACGATCGTCACGAATAAGGACGGCGGGAAGGTGCTGCTCACCCAGCCGTACTACTGGGCCCGGTCGGTCACCCGCACGACCCTGCACCTCGTGCCCGACGGGGACGGCTGGCAGGTCGACTGGAGCGAGGGGAACGAGCCGCACGCGCAGGCCACCTACGGCTATCAGATCGGCGAGCCCGACGAGGGGCTGCGGGAGCTGCTGATGGACAAGCAGACCACGACGATCGACTACGTCAACACCCCCGTGGCGACGTCGGTCACCGACCTCAAGTCGGAGAAGTCCCGCTACGAGGACACCCCGATCATCGACTTCATCAACCACGTGCAGCTCGAGGCGATCACGACCGCGCTCGGCGACGTCGGCGATGCGACGATCATCTCCGCCGCCGCCCCCTTCTCCCGCACGGCGATCTTCCCCGAGGGCGACGTGACGATCCGCGACATCGCAGGGCTGTACGTCTTCCCGAACACGCTCTACGGGGTCGAGTTGACCGGCGCGCAGGTGCGCGACTACCTCGAGTACTCGGCGAGCTATTTCGTGCAGGTGCCCGTGGGCGCGGACTTCGATCCGGCCACGGGCACGAACGCACCCACCGACCACTACCCCGACGGGATGCCGGACTACGCCTACGACGCGATCGCCGGGGTGGACTACTACATCGACATCTCCCAGGATGTGGGTGAGCGGATCACCGATCTGCGCTACCCGGACGGCACCCCTGTGGGCGACGACGACACGTTCATCCTCGCGCTCAACAACTACCGGCAGAGCGGCGGGGCGGGCTTCCCGCACGTGGCCGACGCGGAGATCGTCTACGACGGGCAGCAGCAGATCCGGCAGATGCTCATCGACTGGGCGGTCGAGCACGAGGTGATCGACCCGGACGACTTCTTCGTGCCGAACTGGTCGCTCATCACCGAACCGATCACCGAGCCCACGCAGGAGCCGACCGATACGGCCTCCCCGACCGAGCCCGCCTCACCCACCGATACGGGCTCGCCGACCGATGCGGGCACGAGCCCGAGTGCCGGCCAGACGCCCGGCGGGTCGATGCCCGACACGGGTGCGCCGGTGGGCCCGCTCGCCGGCGCGGTCGCGCTGCTCCTGCTCGCGGGTGCCGCGGTGCTCGCCGTGCGCCGCCGACTCGCCTGAGGCCGGGCCCGGCGACGCCGGGTGAGAGCGTCAGCGGGTACCCGAGTCGTTCTCTCCGAGTAGCTCGGTGATCTGTTCTCGATCATCGAGATCGACCCCGGGCCGCAGTCCGGGGTCGATCGGCTTGAACTCCGGCAATTCGGTGGGCCCGGCCTCATCCCCGCGACCGCGTTCGTTCAGGTACCGTCGCATGAGCGCACTCCGATCATCGTGATGGCTGCGTCGTGACGCCCGTTCGACAGGATGGCGCTACTCCACTTGGTCCAGGCGTCGCAGGAGCGCACCTTCACGGAGCGCCCACGGACAAATCTCGACATTCTCGATCTTGAAGGCCTGCAACACCTCGACGGCCACGACGGCCCCGGCCACGATCTGGAAGGTGCGTTCTGCCGTTATTCCGGGTAGTTCCATGCGTTGCTCGGCGGGGATCTTCGCAAGCCGCGGCACCCAGTCCCGCAGTTGGGAGGTGCTCATCTGCCAACGGTCGTTCTTGCCCAGGCTGTCCAGGCTCATGCCTGCCAGGCGGGCCAGGGAGCGGAACGTCTTGGACGTCGCCGCCACATAGTCGGGATCGATCGATTCTCGCACGCGTGCCGCCACCGGTTGGAGGCCGGCCCGCACCGCCGTCCGCAGTTCTTTGAGCTCTTCCTTCGTTGGTGGATCGTGGTGGAGATACGTGCGCGTCAGCCGCCCGGCCCCCAAGGGCAGGGACTCGGCTACGTCCGGGATCTCGTCCACGCCCGCGGCGATCTCCAGCGATCCGCCACCGATGTCGAGGACCAGCAACTGCCCCGCGACCCAGCCGAACCAGCGCCTGGCTGCAAGAAACGTGGCGGCGGCCTCCTCTGCGCCGGACAGGACCTGCAGGTCGCCATCGATCCGAGCATCGATCTCGGCCAGGATCTCGTCACCGTTGACGGCTTCACGGATGGCGGAGGTGACGATCGTCAGGATCTCGTCGACCTCATGTTCCCGGGCCATGACCATCAATGAATCCACGGCGTCGAGAAGTCGGGCGAGGCCTTCGTCGTTGATGCTTCCGTCATGCGTGAGGTACCGCATGAGGCGCATCGTGAACCGCTGGGAGGCATAGGCGACCGGGCGTGCACCGCGGACCACATCGAAGATCAGCATGTGCACGGTGTTGGAACCGATATCCAGAACCGCCAGCCGCATCGATCGAGCCTACTCCCCGAACCCGAACCGGGAGCGATTGTCGGCTCTTCCGGCTTGGGAGTGCGTAGCGTCGGCTCGTCGTCGAGGGTGCGGGAGCGAGCGGCGCACTACGCGAGGCCGCCGCGGTCTCATCATCCCGCTCCAGTAGCTGTTCCTCAGCCAGGATCGTCCCCACACGAGGTCTCCAGGCGATCCCGTCCTCCCAGACGCAGGTCCACAGAAGCCGAAGATCTCCCATGTCGTCCGCAACGTCGGCCATGACGTCCTACGGCGCGCGCTCCATCCCGGCCAACTCACGAATCGGATCAACGCACTCTAAAACCGGAAGATCCCACATAGTCCAGCTCGAAGAGAATGCCCGTGCCCCACAACGCCGAGTACGAACATTCAGCGGCAAGCTGCAGCAAGAAGTCGCGCTGCAAGTCAGGGACCAGCACGCAGGTGTCGAGTACGGCTCTGAACATCCATGCAGTCTGCCAGTCCCTGGCCCGGATTCATCACTCAACGCGCGCGGCGGGCCTTCTCCAACGACTCCGCAACTTTCTCCGGGTGTTCGCCCACGTCATAGAATTCCTCCGAGGAATCAGAGATGAACTCAGTGCGGCGGGCGTGGAGGAGATCGCGATATTTCAGCACGTCAGCCAGCCGAAGTTTCCTGCGGCTCCTACCTGGGACGGTCGCTGCCAATTCGCCGTCTTCAATAAGCTTCACAACCGTTGGTCGGCTGAGGCCCAAGAGGTCCGCGGCCTGCTGTGTGCTGATCTCCTGCTCGCGGGCGAGGATACTGATCGATCGCCCCTTACTGAGTTCGTCGGCCGCGGCCTTCAGGACGGTGAACAGCTCCTGGGTCAACTCGACCCGCTCGTGGATGTCAGCACCGGACAGGTAGAACCGCGGCTCCGGAGCCGATCCGTACCGATTGCTGTGCGCGTCGACGAAGTCGATGACGCGAGCTAGATCCTGAGCACCTTCCGGACTCGCTGCGACGACGTCAGCGCCGTCTCGATGCGGGTGAGCGTGGGCGTGGGCTGCGGTCATGTGCGCCACTTCCTCTCCTTAGGAGGTTGCCACACTAACACGCGTTACGAAAGATCCGAAAGAGCCTTGGATCCTCGTCGCGTGCGCAACGGCCAAGCAGCGTCACGCGCCAGTCGCGCTGGGTATCCCGCTGGTCTGCGACCCTGACCGTCAACGCCACGGCCACACGTGCCCGTCGTGCGCGGCACCCGCCCGAACAGCCTCAGGTGAGCGACGCCGTCCCCAATCCCGCACAACGAGAACCGCCGCCCCCTCCCGTGCGGGGAGGGGACGGCGGCCAGGCGCGAAGAACCTCAGAAGTCCCAGTCGTCGTCCTCGGTCTCCTCGGCCTTGCCGATCACGTAGGACGAACCGGAGCCGGAGAAGAAGTCGTGGTTCTCGTCGGCGTTCGGGCTGAGCGCGGCGAGGATCGCGGGGTTCACGTTCACGGCCTCGGGCGGGAAGATGCCCTCGTAGCCGAGGTTCATCAGGGCCTTGTTGGCGTTGTACTTGAGGAACGCCTTGACGTCGTCGGTCAGGCCGAGCGGGTCGTAGAGGTCCTCGGTGAAGGTCTCCTCGTTGTCCATGAGGTCGTCGAGGAGCCCGAGGGTGAACCCGTGCAGCTCGTTCTGTCGCGCCTGGGTCTCCTGCGCCACCGCCACCTGGTACTTGTAGCCGATGTAGTAGCCGTGCACGGCCTCGTCGCGGATGATGAGCCGGATGAGGTCGGCCGTGTTTGTCAGCTTCGCCCGGCTCGACCAGTACATCGGCGCGTAGAAGCCGGAATAGAACAGCAGCGACTCGAGCATGACCGAGGCGATCTTGCGCTTGAGCGGGTCGTCGCCCTCGTACAGTCCGATGATCGAGTTCGCCTTGTACTGCAGCTCCTTGTTTGTGACCGACCAGTCGAACGCGTCGTCGATCTCGGCGGTCGAGAGCAGCGTGGAGAAGATCGAGGAGTAGCTCTTGGCGTGCACCTGCTCCATGAACACCATGTTGGCGATCACGGCCTCCTCGTGCTGGGTGCGCACGTCGGGAAGGATCGAGACCATGCCGACCGTGCCCTGGAACGTGTCGAGCAGCGTGAGGCCCGTGAGCACCTTGGTGGTCATGTCCTTCTCGGCGGCGCTGAGCGTGGCCCACGAGGAGATGTCGTTGCTCAGCGGCACCTTCTCGGGCAGCCAGAAGTTCTGGGTGAGGCGGTTCCACACCTCGAGATCCTTCTCGTCCTCGATCCGGTTCCAGTTGACCGGGCGCACGACCGCAGTCTTGAGGTCCACTTTGTCAGGCTCCTTCGATACACGCGAGCGGCGCCCGGGCGGGCGCGGGGAGGGATGGGTCGCCACGGCGGCGACTGGTCACAGCATGCAGGATACGCAGCCCTCGACCTCGGTGCCCGAGAGCGCCAGCTGCCGCAGCCGGATGTAGTACAGGGTCTTGATTCCCTTGCGCCAGGCGTAGATCTGCGCCCGGTTGAGGTCGCGCGTGGTGGCCGTGTCCTTGAAGAACAGCGTGAGGCTCAGGCCCTGGTCGACGTGCTGAGTGGCCGCCGCGTAGGTGTCGATGACCTTCTCGGGGCCGATCTCGTAGGCGTCGGCGAAGTACTCGAGATTGTCGTTGGTCATGTGGGGCGCCGGGTAGTACACGCGCCCGATCTTGCCCTCCTTGCGGATCTCGATCTTCGAGACGATCGGGTGGATCGAGCTCGTCGAGTTGTTGATGTAGGAGATCGATCCGGTCGGCGGCACGGCCTGCAGGTTCTGGTTGTAGATCCCGTGTTCCATGACGCTCGCCTTGAGCTCGCGCCAGTCCGCCTGCGTGGGGACGACGACGCCCGCCTGCGTGAACAGGTCCGTCACCCGGTCCGTGGCCGGCTTCCACTCGTTCTCGGTGTACTTGTCGAAGTACGCCCCGCTCGCGTAGGTGGAGGTGTCGAAGCTGGCGAACTTGGTGCCGCGCTCGATGGCGAGCCGGTTCGAGGCGCGCAGGGCGTGGTAGAGCACCGTGTAGAAGTAGACGTTGGTGAAGTCGATGCCCTCCTCGGACCCGTAATGGATCCGCTCCCGGGCGAGGTAGCCGTGCAGGTTCATCTGCCCGAGGCCGATCGCGTGGCCCTCGTCGTTGCCGCGCACGATCGAGGGCACGGACCCGATGTGGGTCTGATCGGAGACGGCGGTGAGCGCCCGGATCGCGGTCTCGACGGTCAGGCCGAGGTCCGGGGAGTCCATCGCCATGGCGATGTTGAGCGAGCCGAGGTTGCAGGAGATGTCCCGGCCGATGTGCTCGTAGCTCAGATCGTCGGCGTAGGTCGAGGCGGTCGAGACCTGGAGGATCTCCGAGCACAGGTTCGAGTGGGTGACCTTGCCCTCGATCGGGTTCGCCCGGTTCACCGTGTCCTCGAACATGATGTACGGGTAGCCGGACTCGAACTGGATCTCCGCGAGCGTCTGGAAGAAGTCGCGGGCCTTGATCGTGGTCTTGCGGATCTGCTCGTCGGCGACGAGCTCGTCGTACTTCTCGGTCACGTTCACCTCGGCGAACGGCACACCGTAGATGCGCTCGACGTCGTACGGCGAGAACAGGTGCATGTCGGCGTTCTGCCGGGCAAGGTGGAACGTGATGTCGGGGATGACGACGCCGAGGGAGAGGGTCTTGATGCGGATCTTCTCGTCGGCGTTCTCGCGCTTGGTGTCGAGGAAACGCATGATGTCGGGGTGGTGGGCGTTCAGGTAGACCGCCCCCGCACCCTGACGGGCCCCGAGCTGGTTGGCGTAGGAGAAGGAGTCCTCGAGGAGCTTCATCACCGGGATGACGCCGGAGGACTGGTTCTCGATCCGCTTGATCGGGGCGCTGTACTCGCGCAGGTTGCTCAGCAGCAGGGCCACGCCGCCGCCGCGCTTGCTCAGCTGGAGGGCGGAGTTGATGCCGCGGGCGATCGACTCCATGTTGTCCTCGATGCGCAGCAGGAAGCAGGAGACCGCCTCGCCGCGCTGGGCCTTGCCGGAGTTGAGGAACGTCGGGGTGGCGGGCTGGAACCGGCCCTCGAGGATCTCGTCCACGAGGCTCAGGGCGAAGGTCTCGTCGCCGGCCGCCAGCGTGAGGGCGACCATGATCGTGCGGTCCTCGAAGCGCTCGAGGTACTGCTTACCGTCGAAGGTCTTGAGCGTGTACGAGGTGTAGTACTTGAACGCGCCCATGAAGGTCTGGAACCGGAAGTCGTGCGCGTCGGCGTAGTCCCAGATCCGCTGCAGGAACTCGGGGCTGTACTGATCGAGCACGTCGGCCTCGTAGTAGCCGCCCTCCACGAGGTAGGCGAGCTTGTCGGCCAGGTTCGGGAACTGCACGGTCCGGGGCAGGACGTGCTGGAGGAAGTACTGCCGCACGGCCTCCCGGTCCTGCTCGAACTGGATCGTGCCGTCGGGCCCGTACAGGTTGAGCATCGCGTTGAGCGCGTGATAGTCGAGTTCCTGCCCCTGCTGCACGAAGGCCTCGGGGGCGGCGTCCGAGCCGGAATCCGCTGCGCTCGTCGGGCCGGCCGTCGTCTGCGCACTTTCTAGAATCGCTGCCAAAACTCTCCCAATCCCTCACGGACCCGCGCCACGTCGTGGCTCGTGCCCAGTAGTTCGAAGTTGTACAGGTGCGGCACCTGACATTTGCCGGAGATGACCTTCCCGGCGAGGCAGTACGCACTGCCGAAGTTCGTGTTCCCGGCGGCGACCACGCCCCGGATGAGCGCCCGGTTGTCGGGGTCGTTGAGGAACTTGATCACCTGTTTGGGCACGGCGCCCCGGGGGGTGCCCCCGCCGTAGGTCGGCACGATGAGCACGTACGGGTCGGTCGCCTTGAGGTGCGGCTCCGTCCGGCGCACCGGGATCCGCAGCGCCGGCAGCTCCAGCCGCTCGACGAAGCGGCGGGTGTTCTCCGAGACGGAGGAGAAATAGACGACGGACGACACGACCAACGCCTCCTCTGGGTGATGACTGGTTGAGCCTGCGCCGACCCGGGCCTGGTACCGGCCGGCCCTGGGCCGGTACCGGACCGGAGTCCGATCGGCGTGGCCGCTGTTGCGCCGCGAGGCGCGTCGCTTGTGGCGGCGCGGGCTCGATGGTGCCTGGTGCTCAGGCGGTGACCGCGACCGGGGTGTCCAGTCGGGCCGTCGTCGCGAGCGCCTTGATCTTGTCGGGGCGGAACCCGGACCAGTGGTCGCCGTCGGCGAAGACGACCGGAGCCTGCTGGTAGCCGAGCGCCTTGACGGACTCGAGCGCCTCGGCGTCGGTGGAGATGTCGACCACGGTGTACTCCAGGCCGTGCTTCTTCAGGGCGCGGTAGGTGGCGTCGCACTGCACGCAGGCGGGCTTGCTGAAGATGGTGATGGCCATGGCGTGGGCTCCCCTTCTCAAGGTGTCGGATCGCGGTCCCCCGTGCGGATCGAGCGACCCGGGCAAGAGAATCTCGTGATGATAATTACAAGGATGTGCTTCGTTCGCGCACGGTTTTCGCCGCCGCCCCATCCACTGACCACAACACTACACCTAGTGTCTGGCCCCCGGGGAGACCCCAAGACCTAGTGGTCGGCGTGTCTTCACTTTCGCGCGGTCCGCGTGTCGTGCACAGGTCCGGGGCGCAGCTGTGGACCATGCCGGGGCTCCATGTGGACACCCCACGGGCTTCTGTGCACATCCTGCGGATAACCCTGTGGACGGACCTCGACCGACGTCTGACTGTCCACAGGCGGGGTCGCCCGTCCGAGTCCGAAATCTGCCCCCGACCCGCGTCCCGAATCGCCCCGCGACACCCGCGTGTCGGCGTGTCGCGTGACCATCGACGCATGAGTCCGAATCGAGCCGAACACCCCCGCTCGGCCCGAGCAGAGCACCCGGCGCGGCCCGAGCGGGCGCCGTCGTGTCAGCGCCGTCGTGTCAGCGAGCGGGCACCCCGCGCAGGGTGCGCAGCGCGAGCACCACCGCGCCGGCCATGAGGGCCGTGCCGACACCGGCCGTGAGCCACACCCCCGAGGCGAAGGCCTCCTGCGCCGCGGTCAGGAGCTGGTCGCCGGCGCCGCCGCCGAGGCGTTCGGCCACGGTCGTCGCGCCGCCGAGGGTCTGCCGCGCCGCCTCGGCGTCCGAGCCCGTGACCCCGGCGGGGATCGCAATCGATCCGCGGAAGTGTGCGGTGAGGAGGCCGCCGACGAGGGTCGTGCCGAGCACGGCCCCGACCTCGTACGCGGTCTCGCTGATCGCCGAGGCGGCGCCGGCCTGGTGGGGCGGGGCGGCGGTGAGGATGAGGTCGTTCGAGACCGTCTCCCCCGCACCCACGCCGGCCCCGAGCACGGCGAAGGCGACCATGAGCACGGCGGGCGTCGCCGCCCCGGCGCTCAGCGCGGCGATGCCGTAGCCGAGCGCGGAGAGGGCGAAGGCCGCGGCGACCACGTAGCCCGGGCGCACCCGCGAGACGATCGGCACGACCAGCAGGCCGGCGACGACCGTGGCCGCGAGACCCGGCAGCAGCGCCATCCCGGCGACCATCGGGCTGAGGCCGAGGATGAGCTGGAGATCCTGGGTGACGAAGAAGAGGAATCCGACGATCGCCACGACGCTGAGCAGGTTGATGAGCACCGATCCGGTGAACACGAGGTTGCGGAACAGGCGCACGTCGAGCAGCGGATGCTCGAGGCGCAGCTGGCGGCGCACGAACCCGGCCCCCGCGACGAGTCCCGCGGCGATCGTTCCGAGCGCCACCGGCGCGCCCCCGCCCGTGGCGAGCGCGGTGATCCCGTAGACGATCGGGGCCATCGTGGCGGCGACCAGTGCCACGGAGGCCAGGTCGAGGCGCCCCGGAGCCGGGTCGCGGGACTCGGGGATGAGCAGGGGGCCGGCGACGAGCAGCGGGAGCAGGATCGGCACCGCCATGAGGAAGATCGAGCCCCAGTGGAAGTGCTCGAGCAGGAATCCGCCGACGATCGGGCCGAGCGCGGCGCCCGCCGAGAACGCCGAGGCCCAGATGGCGATGGCGAGCCGGCGGCGGCGCGCGTCGGGGAAGAGATTGCGGATGAGCGCGAGGGTCGAGGGCATGAGGGCCGCACCGAAGAGGCCCATACCGGCGCGGGCCACGATGAGCGCCCCGGCGCTCGGGGCGAAGGCGGCGAGCACGGAGACCGCCCCGAAGCCGATCGCCCCGATGATCAGCATCCGCCGGCGTCCCCACCGGTCGGACGCCGCCCCCATCGGCACGAGGAGCGCGGCCAGCACGAGTGGATAGACGTCCACGAGCCACAACAGCTGCGCGCTCGAGGGCTCGAGGTGCCGGCTCAGCTGCGGAACGGCGAAGGAGAGCACGGTGTTGTCGACCGAGACGAGCAGCACCGGCAGCATGAGCACGACGAGCGCCCACCACGGGTGCCGGGCCGGACTCGGAAGACGGCCGGCGCGGACCGGCCCCGCGCCGGTCTCCACCTGCCGCGGCGTGGCCGAGTCGTGGCGAACGGCGATATCGCCCCGGGTGTCGGGGTCGCGCGGTGCGGCGGAGGTGGTGCCGACGGTCGAAGCGGTGCTCATGCCGCCAGGTTACTGTACCGTCTGGACGGTTGGTTCAAGTTTTCTCGTTACACTGGCCACATGCCCCGCCCCCCGACCGCCCGCCGGCGCGCGCTGGACGCCTTCGTCGACCTCGTGGTCGAGTGCGGTGAACGGGCCGCCACGCTCGAGGCCGTGGCCAAGGCCGCCGGGATCTCCAAGGGCGGGCTGCTCTATCACTTCGGCTCCAAGGACGCGCTCGTCACGGGCCTCATCGAGCACCTCACCCGCCTGACGGAGGAGGACGTCGCCGAGATGCGCGCCGACCCCGACGGGGCCACGGCCCACATCCTGCGCACGAGCGCGGAATTCGACTCCGAGTTCGAGCCCGCATACATCGCGGCCGTCAACCTCGCCCAGGCCGGCTACGCCGAGGCCCGCGCCGCGCTCGCCGCGGCCGACGAGGCCTGGCGGGAGGCGGTGCTCGAGGAGGTGGGGGATGAGGCGGTCGCGCGCGCCGTCGTCCTCATCTCCGACGGCATCTACGCCCACGCGGCGATCCACGGCGGCCCCACCGGGCACGACATCGCCGAGCTCCGCGGCCTCGTCGCCGAACTGCTCGAGGCCCGCCGCGGCTGAGCGACATGCCGACCGGGTCACAGTTGCTGGCCCCACCCGGAGGAGCGACATATCGTTTCCGCTATGACCGCTGTGACCTCAGCCCCCGCCCCCGCCACCGAGATCGGCACCCTCATCCGGGCCGCCCGACAGGCCAAGGCCATCACCCAGAGCCAGCTGGCCGAGAGCCTGGGCACCACCCAGTCGGCGATCGCCCGGATCGAATCGGGCGGACAGAACCTCTCGGTCGACCTACTCACCCGGATCAACGCCGCACTCAACGCGGATCTGGTCACGATCGGCGCGGCGAAGCCGACCCACCTGCGGGTCTCCGGCGGCACCCCCCTGAGCGGGACGATCAGCGTCAACTCCTCCAAGAACGGTGCGGTCGCCCTCCTGTGCGCCTCGCTGCTCAACAAGGGAACGACCCGGCTGCGCAACGTCGCCCGGATCGTCGAGGTCGAGCGGATCGTCGCCGTGCTCACCTCGATCGGGATGCGGGCCACCTGGTCGGCGGACGGACGCGACCTCGAGCTCGTGCCGCCGGCGGTCTTCGACCTCGACGCGATCGACGCCGAGACCGCCAAGCGCACCCGCAGCATCATCATGTTCCTCGGGCCGCTCATCGCCCGCGAGGACGACTTCGCGATCCCCTACGCGGGCGGCTGCGACCTCGGCACCCGCACGGTCGAACCGCACATGATCGCCCTGCGCCCGTTCGGTCTCGACGTGCTCGCCACGACCGGCGCGTACCGCGCGACGGTGCGCGGGCGCAGCGGAGGCGACCTGACCGTCGTCCTCACGGAGCGGGGCGACACGGTGACCGAGAACGCGATCATGGCCGCGGCCGCGCACGAGGGCGTGACCACGATCCGCAACGCCTCCCCCAACTACATGGTGCAGGACCTGTGCTTCTACCTCGAGCTGCTCGGGGTGCGGATCGAGGGCATCGGCACGACGACCCTGCGCATCCACGGCCGCTCGGCCCTCGCGGCGGACGTCACGTACACGGTGTCGGAGGACCCGGTCGAGGCGATGAGCCTGCTCACCGCCGGCATCGTGACCGACTCGGAGATCACCGTGGCCCGCGCCCCGATCGAGTTCCTCGAGATCGAGCTCGCCACGCTCGCGGAGATGGGCCTGAACTACACGCTCAGCCCCGAGTACCTGAGCGCGAACGAGCGCACCCGGCTCGTGGACATCACCGTGCACCCGAGCGAGTTGCGGGCCCCGATCGACAAGATCCACCCGATGCCGTTCCCGGGCCTGAACATCGATAATCTGCCGTTCTTCGCGCTCATCGCCGCCTGCGCGAGCGGGTCGACCCTCGTGCACGACTGGGTCTACGACAACCGCGCGATCTACCTGACCGAGCTCACCCGCCTCGGCGCCCAGGTGCGCCTGCTCGACCCGCACCGGCTCGACATCACCGGGCCCACCCGCTGGCGCGGCACCGAGGTGAGCTGCCCGCCCGCGCTCCGCCCGGCCGTCGTGGTCCTGCTCGGAATGCTCGCCGCGACGGGCACGAGCGTGCTGCGCAACGTCGACATCATCGCCCGCGGCTACGAGCAGCTCGCCGACCGCCTCATCAGCCTCGGCGCGGATATCGAGACGTTCCGGGACTGAGGACGGCGCCCGCTCACCCGGGCGTGAGCGGGCCCGCTCGTCGGGGCGCGCCGGGTCGGGGGGCCGGCGGGCCCGGCCGCCACGGTGCCTACCGGAATAGCGGCCCCCGGCCGGGGGTTGAGCCGGACATGAGCGCACGCAAGAGCATCGGCTTCCTCTCGTTCGGCCACTGGGTGGACCACCCGGCCTCGGCCACCCGGAGCGCGGCCGACGCGCTCACCCAGAGCATCGAACTCGCCGTGGCGGCGGAGGAGCTGGGCGCGGACGGCGCCTACTTCCGGGTGCACCACTTCGCCCGCCAGCTCGGGTCGCCGTTCCCGCTGCTCGCGGCGGCGGGCGCGCGCACCAGCCGCATCGAGATCGGCACGGGCGTCATCGACATGCGGTACGCGAATCCGCTCGCCTTCGCCGAGGACGCCGCCTCGGCCGACCTCATCTCCGGCGGCAGGCTCCAGCTCGGGATCTCCCGCGGCTCACCCGAGCAGGTGATCGACGGCTGGCGGCACTTCGGATTCTCACCCGCCGAGGGCGAGACGGACGCGGACATGGCCCGGCGCCACGCCGACGTCGCCCTCGACGCGCTCACGGGCCGGGCATTCGCCGAGCCGAGCCCGCGCCCGATGTTCCCCAATCCTCCCGGGCTGCTGCGGATCGAGCCCTATTCACCCGGGCTGCGGCAGCGGATCTGGTGGGGCGCCGGGTCGGATGCGACCGCCCGCTGGGCCGCGGCCAACGGCATGAACCTCATGTCCTCCACCCTCAAGGACGACGAGTCCGGCGAGCCCCTGCACGTGCAGCAGCGCCGGCAGATCGAGGCCTTCCGCACCGAATGGGCGCGCCACGACCACGGCTTCGAACCACGGGTGTCCGTGTCGCGGTCGATCTTCGCGATCACCTCCGACGAGGACCGCCGCCTCCTGCTCGGCAGCGGCGACCGCGCCGACCAATTCGGCTCGATCGGCGGGGTTCGCGCGGTCTTCGGGCGCACGTACGCCGATGAGCCCGAGGCGCTCGTCGATCAACTCCGCGCGGACGAGGCGATCGCCGCCGCGGACACCCTGCTGCTCACGGTGCCGAGCCAGCTCGGCGTCGACTACAACGCCCACATCCTGGGCGCGATCCTCACCCACGTGGCGCCCGGCCTCGGCTGGCGCTGAACACTGCCCAGAATCAGGACGGCCGGCAGTGGCACGATGACACCCATGCCCACCAAGCCCAAGGTGCCTGCCGAGCCCACCGACCCGAGCGACCGATCTCCGATCCGGATCCGTCCCTACGAGGAGCGGGACTCCGCCGCAACGCTCGCGATCTTGCTCGCCGCGATCACGCGGACCGCCGCGGCCGACTACACCCCGGAGCAGGTGCGGGCCTGGGCCCGGCCGGATGAGCGCGAGCCGGCGAGCTGGCACGCCGGGATGGCCGCCCGGAATAGCTTCGTCGCCACGGTCGGCAGCGAGGTCGCCGGATTCTCCGACGTCGACCGGCACGGCTATATCGACATGATGTTCGTGGCGCCCGAGCGGCAGCGGCGGGGCGTGGCCCACACCCTGCTGGCCGAGGCCGAGCGGCGGGCACGCGAGTACGCCGCGGACGAACTCCACGCCGATGTGAGCCTCACCGCCCGGCCGTTCTTCGAACGCCACGGCTTCCGCGTCGAGTTCGAACAGCACCAGGTCAGAGACGGAGTCGAACTCGTCAACTTCCGGATGAGCAAGGCCCTCGATCGGCCCCGTCCACCCGCGTCTTGGGGAGTCCCGAGCTCATTCTCACCCGACGAGTCATACTTGCTGTGAGGTGCTGGCCTCAACTCACCCTGACAGGTCCGGGCACGACGACTTGCGCGCGAGCAACGCGCCCGCCCTACTGCTCCGGCCGGCCTGGGCGTGGCGGTGCTCAGAATGCGCGAAGCCGTTCAATATTGTTGAGTACCGGCCCACTGGGCGGCGCTGCGACCGTGTACTTCAGCTTCCGAAGTGTTGCCGCTGCGGTCTCTGGAGCGTCTCGCACCGCGGCTGCGGTTTGTTGGAGCCGCCATGCCACGCGGCCCGCGATGAGGGCGCCGCGCCACCCATCTTCGTGGTCGATCCCTAGTTCGGAGATGAGTGCTTCGAGTAGGTCTTCAAGGCACGGGCGGAAGCGCTCACCACCGAGCGGGTAGTGGAAGTCCTGGTGCCTTGGGTACTTGCCGCGATCGATGTCTGCTTGGCGCACGCGGCCGCGACGGGTCGCCCCGCCGGACATCGCAATGACGGCATCCATGTCGGTCGGGCCATCATCGAACGGCGTTCCTGAGCCATGCACGTGGAAGTGCGCGACTGGGACGGATCGCGCCGCTCGCTGGAACTCGTATCGAATCAGCGGCGCATGACGATGGCTCTCATTGGGCGAGTAGAAGAGAGTCATGCGCGACGCATCGACACGGAGGTACTCCTCTTCGCGATCGAGGCAGCAGTCGTACTCGGCCCGGAGTAGGTAGGTCGGCGTTCCATCTATCGCCAGGGGGATACCAGCGCTCGCACCCTGCCAGACCGTGAACAGCGAGGGTTCGTCGCCGACGGCTGTGGCAGTGAATTGCGGGCAGGAACGGCCGACGACGGCACGGGTCGTCGTCGTGAGAGAATCCGCGAAGTCGCCGGCGAGATCTTCGAGGCTCACCGAGAGCCGGTCAGGAGGAACTGCAGTCGCGAGTACTCCTCGGCGAGGACCTGGTCGTCGAAGTCGAAGTCGTACCGCTCGACGCGTTCGAGCAGATCATGAGCGCTCACGCGCAACGCCTCCAGGATCTCGCGCTGGCGCGCCAGTGCGTCCTGGCGCGAGATGCGTTGGATCGTTGCGCTCATCATCATCTCCTCACTCGCTGATATCCGCGTCGACAGTCAGCCATCCGCAGGACTGTCCACAGATTCGCCTGAGTTGTCCACAGTTCTGCATCGGTGTCTCCACGGTATACGACGAGGGCGGGTGATACTAGCCAGGCCGGGTGGCGGGTCCGTGTCAACTTGTCAGCTCGACGCCCCTCGGAAGGTCATGACCCGAAACATCTAGCCGGCGACCGTGATCCCCAGGTGCTCCGCGAAGAGGCCCGTGAGTTCGGCGGCCTGCCTGGAGGAGATGACGGCGCCGTCCATCGACTCGATCCCACTGATCCCGCCCAGCCCAAGGCCGCGAAGATCAACGTGGCGCAGCTGTGCATGATCGAACCGGATCCGCCCCACGGTGCAGCCCTCGAACGCGACCCGCTCGGCACGCGCCTGCGCGAGGTCGAGCTCGTCGATGACGCAGTGAGCGAAGTGCACATCCCGCAGCGTCGCCGAGCGGAGGTTCACGAACGAGAGCTTGCTATCCGAGACGCGCACGGATTGCAGATCAGCGTCGAACAACTCGACCGCGCCGAACCGGGAACCCTCGATCCAGGCGTCGCGCCAGGTGGAGCGGGCGGCCTGGAACATCGGTGCGTTGACACGCACGAGACGTGTCTCGGCGAACCGCGCTCCCCGCAGTTGTACCTCGTTGGCCGCCAGATCCAGGAACTCGCACTCGCTGACAACCACCCCGGTCAGGTCACTACCGGAAAGGTCGGCCCCGGAGTACCGACGTGCCTCGTAGTGCCCACCGGCGACGATCTCCTCGCCGATCGCGCCGGCCAGGTCGACCAGGTGCAACCCGTCGATGATCGGGGCGGCGACCTTGGGGCGTCGGCTCACCACGTCAGGCGTTCCCGACCGGCTCACCACTCCCGGTGCGGCGGGATGAGTGTGCCCGGGTTGAGGTTGCGCTTCGGGTCGGCGGAGGAGAGCAGGCCGACCATGAGGTCGACCCCGCCCTCGGAGAGGTCCTGTTCGAGCCACGGCGCGTGGTCCACGCCCACGCCGTGGTGGTGCGAGAGCGTGGCCCCGGAGTCCATGAAGGCCTGCTGGATCGCGGACTTGACCACGTCGTACTGGTCGAGCATCGCCCCCGTGGGGGCGGCCTCGCCGTTGACGTCGGCCGGCCGGAACGCGAACGTGAAGTACAGGCAGGCACCCGAGTGGTACGAGTGCGACAGGTGGCACATGACGAAGCCCTGCACGCCGATCTCCGCGAATGCGCCCTTCGCGGCCCGCATCGCGCGGTGGTACACCTCGCCGAGCCGGTCCCACGGGGCGGCGGTCTCGGACACGTCGCCCACGGCGCCGCGGTCGAGGAGGAAGTCGCGGATATAGGGCGTGTCGAACTTCTTCTGGTCGTACAGGTCGCCCGGCCCCTTGCCGAGCCGGATCCCGCCGTTCTTCGACACGATCTTGCCCACGATCGACTTGTTCGAGCGCACGAGCGCGGAACCGCCCTCGTAGCCGATATAGCTCAGGCACACCTTGTCCAGGTCCCAGCCGCGCTTGGCGAGCAGGTCGAAGAGCATCGGCCCGACCTTCGAGGCGAGCGAAGTCGACTCCTTCTGGGTCGAGAGCGAGAACGCGGTCTCGGGGGCGTCGGAGACCCGGGTGATGCTCGGGGTCGCGTCCGAGATCGAGATCTGCCGCATCGCCTCGAGGCCGGCCGCCCAGTTCGGGAACAGGTAGGCGATGACCTCGCGGTTCTCCGGGAGCCGGTGCACGTTCACCCACGCCTCGGTGATCACCCCGAGGCGGCCCTCGGAGCCGAGGATCATCTCGCGCACGCTCGGGCCGGACGACGTCGCCGGCAGCGGGCGCAGCTCCACGACCTTCCCGGGACGCACGAGCCGCAGCCCCCGGGTGATATCGGCGATGTCGCCGTACTTGTCGGACTGCATGCCCGAGGACCGGGTCGCGATCCAGCCGCCGAGGGTCGAGTGCTTGAACGAGTCGGGCTGGTGGCCCGTGGTCCAGCCGGCCGCGCCGAGCTGGTCCTCCATGTCTGGGCCGAGCACGCCGGCCTGGATCCGGGCGAGCCCCGAGTTCTCGTCGATCTCGAGCACCCGGTTCATCCGCCCGAGGTCGAGGGAGATGATGAGCCGCTTCTCCCCCGCCTGCGGCGTGAGGGAGCCGGAGATGTTCGAACCGCCGCCGTAGGGGATGAGGACGGCGTCCCGCTCGTCGACCATGTCGACGACCGCGCGCACCTCCTCCTCGTTCGCCGGATAGACGACGACGTCCGGCACCCTGGGCAGGTCACCCGCCCGCACGCGCACGAGGTCGCGCAGGCCCTTGCCGTAGGTGTGCACGACGCGCTCGAGGTCGTCCGTGGTCACGTGGTGGTCGCCGACGATCCCCCGCAGCCGGTCGGCGTCGCCGTCGCCGAGCAGGGAGGCCGGCACCGTGATGTCGTCGAACGCGGGCGGCTTCCCGCCCGGCTCGGAGAGGTCGATGGCGACCTTCTCCAGCACGAACGGGGCGAACCGCGGCTTGTTGTCGTGGGTGAACGCGATCCCCTCGACGCCCCAACCCCACCACTTGTGGTGCATGACTTCGCTCATCGCTCGTCCTCCTGTTCACGGATGTCCTCGTCGCCGCCGTCGGCGGCGGGCAACGCGGTGCCGGTCGTGTGCATGGTGACCACCCGGGCCTCGACCCGGGAGTTGAAATCTGTCAGTGACTCCCCGCTGCGCACGCGCACCGGCTCCCCGATGAGCACGCGCACCTCGGGGCGGCCCGGCACCGGCCAGTTCCGGCCGACGGGCATCGCATCGTGGGCGCCCACGAGCGCGACCGGCACCACCGGCACCCGCAGCGCCCGCGCGAGCGCCGCCGCCCCGGGTTTGAACCGCGCCATCTCCCCCGTCCGCGAGCGCGTGCCCTCCGGGAAGATGAGCAGCGGGATGCCCTGCCGCAGCAGCGACACGCTCAGGCCCGCCCGCTTCGACTTCCTCCCCTCCCGGTCCACGGGATAGGAGTTGAAGAAGACCGACGTGAGCGTCGAGCGCCACTTCTGCTCGTAGAAGTAGTCCGCCGCGACCGCGGTCGCGAGGTCCCGGGTGAGCGAGTACGGCAGCGAGGTGATGAGCACGGGTGCATCGAGGTGCGAGGAGTGGTTGGCGACCACGATGAACGGTCCCTCGAGCCCGGCGACGTTCGCCTCGCCGTCCACACGCACCGAGACGAGCGAGCTCATGAGCGCGCGCATCGGTCCGCGCTGGGCGACGCGCCGCAACGCGCGATGCCAGGCCCAGTGGTAGCGGTCGGTGGGCTTACTTCTCACGGCGTCCCTTCTTGATCCGGGAGGTCGCCCACTCCACCGCCGGTCGAGGTGCGTGCGAGGCGAGCCACGCGAGGATCTTGAACCGCTTCGACGGCACCACCCGCGACTTGCCCTTCTCCACGGCCGCCAGGGTATCGGCCGCGAGCCGGTCGGCGCTCAGCCACAGCCAGCTCGGGATCCGGGAGGCCTCCACCTTCGCGCGCTGGTGGAACTCGGTGCGCACCCAGCCCGGCAGCAGGGTCATGACGTGCACGCCCGTGCCGATGAGCTCGAGCCCGAGCGCATCGGAGAACGTGTTCATCCACGCCTTGATCGCCGAATAGTTGTTCATCGCGATGAGCCCGGCCACCGAGCCGACGTTGATGATGAGGCCGTGCCCGCGCGGGGTCATCGCCGCGGCGGCCGCGCTCCCGAGCAGCAGCGGGGCCGTGACCATGAGGTCGATCCCGCGCGTGTGGGCCGCCATGTTCTCGGTCACGAACGGCTCGTGCAGCCCGGAGCCCGCGTTGTTCACGAGGATGTCGATGGGCGGCTCCGCCGCCAACCGCGTGGTGACGGCGTCCGTGCCCTCGCGCGTGGACAGGTCCGCTGCGATGAGGCTCACCTCGACCCCGTAGGCCGTGCGCAGCCGCTCCGCCGCGCGTTCGAGCGCCGCCTGGGTGCGGGCGACGAGCACGAGGTCGCAGCCGCGGGCCGCGAGCGCCTTGGCGAACGCGAGGCCGATGCCGGCCGATCCCCCGGTGATGAGGGCCCGGCCGCGGACGACCGATGGTTCGGGTGCGCTCACCGGTCCTCCTTCACGGGGCGCAGCGAGCGCACGATCGAGGTGAGTCCGCGGTCGGCGGTCGTGGTCCAGCTGAGCACCGGCCACCGCTTCGACCTGGCGTACCGGTACAGGGCCGTGTCGGGGTTGACCACGCTCGGGTGCCCCACGATCTCGAGCCACGGCCGGTCGGCGTAGGTGTCCCCGTAGGCGTAGGAGGCGCTCAGGTCGAGATGGTGGTCGCGGGCGTACCGCTGCAGCCAGGCGACGCGGGCCTCGTCGACGAGCGGGGAGGTGGCCAGGTAGCCCGTCCAGAGCCCGGCAGCGTCCTTCTCCATCGAGCCGGCGGCGATCTCGTCGAAGAGGTCCGCGAGCGGCTCCACGAACACGTCGACCTGGCCGGTGATGAGCAGGGTGCGGTGCCCGGCGGCGCGGTGCTCGGCGATCCGGGCCACCGCCTCCTCGAGCAGCCGTGCCCGCAGCCTCGGGGCGATCTGGGAGGCGATGACCTCCCGCAGCTCGGACTCGTCCACCCCGGCGTAGCGGCGCATGAAGTTGCGGATGAAGTCGCCGCGGTCGCGGTGCTCGGCCTGCAGGTACGTGGGCGAGGAGGCGACCATGGCGCTCAGGTCGGCCAGGGCCCGGCCCTTCCCGGTCGCGAGCGAGACCCAGACGTAGTGCTCGAGCAGGTTCGCGGCCGCGACCGTGCCGTGCATGTCGAACACGGCGAGCACGTCGGTGCGCTGCGGCAGCACCTTGGGCGCGCCGCCCGCGGTCGGGCGGGCCTGTCGGGATCGCGTCAGGCCCGGCACGTTCGGGATGTGGACGTCCTGGAGGTAGTGCTCCCAGTCGATCTCGGTCACGTCGAAGCCGTGCAGCTCCTTCGACTCCGCCGGGATCGCCTCGTGCAGGGCGCGGGTGTGGGCGTCGTCGAAGATGACCTCGGTCTGGGTGTACGGCTGGTACAGGTCGCTGAACTTGCGCAACGTGCCCAGGTCCCGCTTGGCCTTGTACAGACCCGAGAGCCACTCGCGGCTGCGGTTCGTCGCGGGCAGCCGGCCCACGGCCCGGTCGGCGACGTCGACCGCCCACTCGCGGCGGCGCATGCTCCGTTCGACCTGCCGGCCGAACGGGAACGACCACTTCGCCACCTGCACGACCGAACCGGCGTCGTCCTTGAGGGGGTGCTCCGAGAAGTAGTCGCGCACGATCCGCAGGAGCCGGCCGAACCGCAGCGGGTTCCGGATGCCGGAGGCCACCTGATAGTAGTTCGGCTCCGACGGCTCGGGCGGGGTGGCCGCGACGGCCAGGATCGCGTTGACCACGTGGTCGACGGGGATGATGTCGAGGATCGTGTCGGCCAGGGCCGGGAACTCCGGCAGCATGCCGCGCCCGTAGGCCGCGATGAGCGGGTCCGCGACCTTGAATCCGTCGATCCAGCCCGGATACGGGTGCCTGAACGAGGACTCGATGACCGTCGGTCGCACGACCGAGAGCCGGTGGCCGGCCCGGCCCCACAGGTCCTCGGCGACCCGCTCGCCCAGGGCCTTGGTGAACGTGTACACGTCGGGCCAGCCGAGCGACTGCGAGCGCAGTCGGCCGGCGCGCACGAGCTTGTCGTGCACCCAGGTCGCGCGGGCCTCCTCGGCGGCCTCCGCGACGGCCTGGGCGCCGGCGCGGCGGTGCTCGGCGCGGGCCCGCTCGAGGATCGGTCCGAGCACGGCCGGGCGGCGCGATGCCGCCTCGAGCTCGGTGCGGGCCCCGAGGGCGCGGGCGGTCTCGATCACGCGGTCCACATGGTGCTCGAGGGAGCGTTCCTCGCTCACCCCCTTGCGCATGCCGGCCACGTAGCAGGTCGACACGTGCACGACGTGTGGGTCGGAGCCGGAGGCGAGGAGCGCCTCGTAGAGCGAGACGGGGCCGTCGACGTTCGCGGCGAACGCCTCGTCGATCGGCGGGTCGAAGGAGACGGTCGAGGCCGAGTGGACCACGACGTCGATGTCCCCCGGCAGCGGCGGCACGTCGCCGAGGTCGCCGGAGATCACGGTGACGCGCTCGGCGGCGATCCGGTCCGCCTCCGCGGCGCCGACGCTCTCGCGCCACGGGGTGAAGCACGCCTTGCGCAGCAGCTTGGTCACGCGGACCTCGGCGCTCAGGGCTCCCCGGGGTCGCACCAGCAGCGAGATGCGGGTCGTGGGGTAGCAGGCCAGCAGTTTCTCGAGCACGGCTTGCCCGACGAATCCGGTGGCACCCGTGATGAGGACATGGGCATTTTTCATCGGCTCGGACACCTCGGCCACTTTACGCGGATTCCCGCGACGGTGGGCACACTCGTCCGGCGCGCGGGCGCCGGCGGGCGAACGGGTGATATTCCCCGCCCGGCGTCACGAATGCGGGCCGGCGAGAATCCGCGCGGCGGCCGAGGTCAGGAGGTGGGTGGGCCATCGGAGCGAGAGTCCGTCCGGCGCTCGGTCACGCCCCCGGGGCCCGACTGTTGGATCGTCGTCGTGGTCCGGCCGCGGCGGCCCGAGAAGACGACGCTGAGGATGAGGCCGAGGAGCCCCCCGGCCATGAGGATGTAGCCGATGAGCGTGAGGTTCACGCCCTCGACGACGTCCGAGATCGCGAAGGCCAGGATGGCCCCGATGATGATCAGGGCGATGCTCGATCCGATTCTCACGAGGATCCACCTCCGGTTCGGCGTGCGGGCGCCCGCTTGGTCGGCGCTACTTCGAACGTACGGCCGGGGGCGGCCGGTGTCCACGCCTGCGCCCGACGGGTTCTGCGCGGGTGGGCGGGCGAACGGGCCTCGGGGCGCGGCGGTGCGCGCGTAGAGTACGTCCATGGGCAAAGCATTCGACGACGTCGCCACCGATCGGGAGTTGGAGATCCTCACCTGGGAGGGTTTCGGTGAGGCGACCCGGGAGTTGGCGAGGTCGGTCGTGGCCTCGGGCTGGATGCCCGATCTCGTCGTCGCCGTGGCACGCGGCGGGCTGCTGCCGGCCGGGGCGCTCTCCTACGCCCTCGGCGTCAAGGCGATGGGCACGCTCAACGTGGAGTTCTACACGGGCGTGGGCGAGACGCTCGCGGAGCCCGTCGTGCTGCCGCCGCTCATGGACACCTCCGAGCTGCCCGGGCGCAAGGTGCTCGTGGTCGACGACGTGGCCGACTCGGGAAAGACGCTGCGGCTCGTGATGAACCTCGTGCGCGACAAGGGCATCCTGGCGGAGGTCGACGACGACGGTAGCCCGACCGAGATGATCTCCGTGGAGGCGCGCTCGGCCGTGCTGTACACGAAGCCGGTGAGCGTGATCGAGCCGGACTACACGTGGAAGCACACGCCCCAGTGGATCGCCTTCCCGTGGTCGGACAAGCCGCCCGTCACGCAGGAGTAGCGGCTACGCGCCGGTGGCATCCTCGAGATCGGCGGCATCCCCGATCTCAGCAGTATCCCCGATATCAGCGGCATCGGCAGCATCAGCAATCGCAGGAGGCCACACGAGCGTGAACCGCTCGAGCAGGAGTTCGTCGGTCTCGGCGAAGGTCGCCCCACGCGCGGCGCACGTGCGCTCGAAATAGCGGCGGTGCTCGCGCCGCCACGAGGCGAGTGAGCCGTCGTCCTCCCCCTCGTCGCGCGCGAACCGCCCGTCCACCTCGGCGAAGCGGGCGACGCGCAGCTCCGTCGTGCGCAGGATCGCCCGCGGCACCCCGTGGCCATCGCACGCGACCCAGTGCGCGCCGATCACCGGCGGCGCCTCGCCGGCCGCCTCGAAGTCCGCGAGCAGCGAACTCGTGGCCCGCTTGGTTCCGTGCGTGACCGCCGCGAGCAGGCTGTTCGCGAGCTCGAGGGAGTCGCCGAAGGTGTCCGCCTCGTAGGTCTGATCATGGACGGCGCCCGTGGCGGCCCCGTAGGCCGCCCACAGCCGGCGGGCGGCGTCGTGATCGATCGGCTCGGCCGGTGTGCGGGGCGCAACGGGGACGTCGGGGGCGCGGGTCGCGACGGGGGCAGCGGGGGTGCGGGTCACATCAGGGGTGTGGGTCGCGTCGGGGGCAGCGGGCATGCGGGCCACGGTAGCGGGCCCGCAGCGGGACATCACTCGGCCCGTCGATCGGTCGGTCGGCACGTCGGGGTCGACCCGTCGGTCGCTCGGTCGGCACGTCGCTCGGTCGGTTGGTCGGCGAGAGCCTGGACAACGGCGGCGCCGACCAGGGCCGGAACCCTGAACCGACACCCGACCAGGGCCTAAGCCCTGAACCGACGCCCGACCAGGGCCAGATCGTTGATCCGCGCCGGGATTTCAACCCTTCGGCCCTGGTCGACGTCAGGTAGCCACCCGCGGCCGCCCGCGGTCACCCCCGGCGGGGCGTCACTCGGCCCGGTCGACGAGCACACCGCGCTCGAGCAGGTCTGCCTTCGCTGCGTCTCCTGTGTCCACCGTGTCCGCTGCGTCCACTGAGTCCACTGCGTCCACTGCGTGCGCTGTGTCCCCTATGTCTCGTGTGTCTCGTGTGTCTGCTGTGCCTCCCGCGACCGCTGCGTCCATGACAGCCGCTGCGCCCGCTGCATCCTCAGCATCCTCAGCATCCTCGGCATCCTGGGCGGCGTCCTCGGAGAGCACCTCCTCGACCTGCTGCCCGGCCGGCTCGTGCAGGGTGTCGCGCAGGGGCAGCTTCTTGATGAACAGGGTGGCGAGGAAGGCGATGAGCACGATCGGCGTGGCCACGACGAAGACCTGATGGAGGGCGTCCGACATGCCCATGCGGACCGCGTCGACGATCGGGCCCGGCAGGTGCGCGAGCTTGTCGGGGTCGAGCACGCTGCTCGCATCCATGCCGCCGATCGCGCCCGCATCGGCCCCCGGGGGCAGATGCCCGGCGATCGCCGGGCCCATGCGGGAGGTCATGATCGTGCCGAGGATCGCGATCCCCACGGTGCCCCCGGCGCTGCGGAAGAACTGCACGGCCGAGGTGGCCACGCCCATATCGCGCATCGGCACCTTGTTCTGCACCACGAGCACATAGGTGCTCATCCCGGTGCCGAGGCCGAGGCCGAGCACGACCATCGCGATCCGCAGGTGCCAGATCGGGTCGCCGTAGGAGAGGTCGACGAGCAGGAGGAAGCCGACCACCATGAGCAGGTTCCCGGTGAGCATGAAGCCCTTGTACCTGCCCGTGCGGGTGATGAGCAGCCCGACCCCCACGCTCACGAGGATCATCGCGAGCGACATCGGCATGACGATGAGGCCCGAGTTCGTGGCGTTCACACCCATGACGCCCTGGGCGTAGACCGGGATGTAGAAGATGGAGCCGAACATGCCCATCGCGATGACGAACGAGGCGATGTTCGCGGCGGTGAAGGTGCCGTCCCGGAACAGGTGCAGCGGCATCACCGGCTCCTTCGCCCGCAGCTCCACCGGGATGAAGATCGCCAGCATCACGAAGCCGAGGATGTACGCCCCGAGCACCTCCCACGAGCCCCACGGGTAGGTGGTCCCGCCCCATGAGGTCGCGAGCAGGATGGCGACGAGCGCGACCGTGAGGAGCGAGATCCCGGCCACGTCGAGCTTCGCCTCCCGCCGGGTGTGCGGGAGGTGGAGGTTCTTCACGATGAAGACGAGGGCCGCGATGCCGATCGGCAGCGTCACGTAGAACAGCCAGCGCCAGCCCCAGTGGTCGGTGATGAATCCGCCCGCGAGCGGCCCGGCCACCGACGTGATGCCGAAGACGGCGCCCATGATGCCCTGGTACTTGCCGCGCTGCCGGGGCGGGATGATGTCGCCGATGATCACCTGCGACAGCGGCATGAGGGTGCCCATGCCCAGACCCTGGATCACCCGGGCGCCCACGAGCCACCAGAAGTTCCCGGCCAACCCGGCGAGCACCGTGCCCAGCATGAACAGCACGAGGCCCCAGATGTAGAAGACCCGGCGCCCGTACAGGTCCGAGAGCTTGCCCACGACGGGCACGATGACGGCCGAGGCGAGCATCGCCGAGGTCGCCAACCAGGAGTAATAGGACATGCCGCCGAGCTCGGCCACGATGATCGGCATCGCGGGCGACACGATCGTCTGGCTGCCGGCGGCCACGAGCATGCCGAGCATGAGGCCGATGAACACCCGCTTCGACTCGGGTGTGAGGGTGAAACCGGCCGGCTGTTGGGACGTCCTGGAGACGGGGGTGGCTGTCACGAGGGGGCGGGATCCTTCCGAAGTGCGAGCCCTCATGCTAGAACCGTCATTGCAGATTGTGCAAACATTCATCGCATGCATATATTGGGTTGTGATGAACATCGCCGCGCATGAGGACCGCCCCGGCCTGCGGGAGCGCAAGAAGCGCGCCACCTGGGCCGCGCTCCACCGCGCCGCGCTCACCCTCGTGGACTCCCGCGGCCTCGACCAGGTGACCGTCGACGACATCGCCGCGGCCGCCGACGTCTCACCCCGCACGTTCTTCAACTACTTCCGCACGAAGGAGGATGCGCTCACCGGGGTCGACCCCCACTACGTGGACGAACTCGTGACCACGCTCCGCGACCGGCCGGAATCCGAGTCGCCCGTCGCCGCCTGCCGCGCCGTGCTGCTGTGGGACTGCGAGCGCGTCCTGCGCGGTGAGGACCTCTGGGAGAAGCGGGTCCGCGTGGCCACACGCCATCGCGACCTCTTCCAGTCCGCTTGGGCGACCTCCGCCCACCTGGAGATCGAGCTCACCCGCGCCCTGGCCCACCGCATGGGCCTCGATCCCAAGCGCAGCCCCCTGCCGGGGATCCTCGCCGGCACGACCATCGTCGTGCGCCGGAGCGCCGTGCGCACGTGGGTTCTCGGCGGCTTCACGCAGGGCTACCGGGACGTGCTCGACTCCACCCTCGCCCAGCTGGTCCACCTCGCCGCCCTCGATCCGGCCACGACCGGCTCGAGTCCCCAGAGTCCCCCGAGTACGCCGAGTACGCCGCGTACGCCGAGTACGTCGAGTACGCCTGGGCCTCCCCCGCCCGCGTGAGCGCGCGCCGGCGCCTCATCCGAAATATGGATTGCGCCGCGGCGGCGAAGCCCGAACAATAGACCGTCGCACCATCACGCCATTCCGTCCCGAAACACCTCCCCCTCCCGACGCCTCGCGCCGATCGCCCCCATTGGATGAAACCGTGTCACTCCTGCACCTGGCCTGGAGCCACCTCAAGCCGTATCGCGGCTGGGCGCTCCTGGTCATCCTCTTCCAGCTCATCGCCACGATCGCCGCACTGCTGCTCCCGAGTCTCAACGCCGAGATCATCGACCGGGGCATCGCGCTCGGCGACGTCGACTTCATCTGGTCCACGGGCGTCTGGATGCTGTTCGTCTGCTTCGTCCAGGCCGTGAGCGCCGTGCTCGCGGTCTACTTCGGCGCCCGCACGGCCATGGCGCTCGGGCGGGACATCCGGCGCAGCGTGTACCGCCAGGTCGACCGGCTCTCCGCCCTCGACCTGGGCCGGTTCGGCTCGGCCACGCTCATCACCCGCGGCACGAACGACGTGCAGCAGGTGCAGATGCTCGTGCTCATGACCTTCAACTTCATGGTCACCGCGCCGATCATGTGCATCGGCGGCATCATCATGGCGCTGCGCGAGGACGTCGGCCTGTCGTGGCTCGTGTGGGTCTCGGTGCCGCTGCTCGTCGTCGTCGTCGGTCTGCTCGTGGGCCGCCTCATGCCGCTCTTCCGACAGATGCAACACCGCATCGACGGCATCAACGGCGTGCTGCGCGAACAGATCATGGGGATCCGCGTCGTCCGTGCGTTCGTGCGGGAACCGCACGAGACCAAGCGCTACGACGACGCCAACGAGGCGCTGACGAACGTCTCGGTGCGCGTGGGGAACATCTTCGTGCTCATGTTCCCGATCATCATGATGGTCCTGCACGTGGCCACGGCCGCCGTGCTGTGGTTCGGCGGCTACCGGGTGGAGGCCGGCCAGATGGAGGTCGGGGCGCTCACCGCGTTCCTGCAGTACCTGCTGCAGATCCTCATGGCGGTCATGATGGGCGTGTTCATGACGATGATGATCCCGCGCGCGGTCGTCTGCGCCGAGCGCATCGAGGAGGTGCTCGAGACGGAGCCGTCCATGGACTCCGCCGGACTCACCGACGACCTCGCGGCCCAGCTCACCGCCGAGGGGTCCGGTCGGGTCGAGTTCTCCGGCGTCTCCTTCGGCTACCCGGGGGCGGAACGACTGGTGATCGACGACGTGAGCTTCGTGGCCGAACCGGGCCACACGACCGCGATCGTCGGCTCGACCGGCTCGGGGAAGACGACGCTGCTCCAGTTGGCCTCGCGGATGTTCGACCCCGCCTCGGGCGAGGTGCGCATCAGCGGGGTCCCGCTCACCGCGCTCACGACCGAGGACCTCGCGGGCGTGGTCGCCGTCGTACCGCAGAAGCCGTACCTGTTCTCCGGCACGATCGCCACGAACCTGCGCTTCGGCCGCACGGACGCCACGGACTCCGAGCTGTGGGAGGCGCTGCGCGTGGCCCAGGGCGAGGACTTCGTCCGGGACCGCCCCGGCGGGCTCGATTCCGGGGTGTCCCAGGGCGGCACGAACGTCTCCGGCGGGCAGCGCCAGCGGCTGTGCATCGCCCGGGCGCTCGCCGCGCGGCCCCGGGTGTACCTGTTCGACGACTCGTTCTCGGCCCTCGACGTGGCCACCGACGCCCGGCTGCGCGCCGCGCTCGCGGAGGCGACGACGGACGCGACCGTCATCATCGTCGCCCAGCGCGTGGCGACGATCCGCGACGCCGATCAGATCCTCGTGCTCGACGCGGGCGTGCTCGTCGCGCGCGGCACCCACGACGAGCTGCTCACCACGAGCGAGACCTACCGCGAGATCGTGGAGTCCCAGCTCAGCACCGAAGGAGCCGACCGATGACCCGGGAGGACGCGCCGGCCGAGGGCCCTCTGAACGAGGTGCCCGAGGAGGAGTTCATGGGCGGCGACACCGACATCTTCAGCGAGGGCCCGCCGCCCCGGAAGGCCCGGAACTTCTGGTCCTCCGCGAAGCGGCTCGCCGGCCTCATCCGGCCGGAGCGGGTGCTGTTCTCCCTCGTCATCGCGCTCGTGGTCGTCTCCGTGGTGCTCACGGTCATCGCCCCGAGGATCCTCGGCCAGGCGATGGACGTCATCTTCTCCGGGTTCATCGGCTCGAAGCTGCCCGCGGACGTGAGCCTGGACGAGCTCATCGCGCAGGCGCAGGCGAGCGGGAACGGCCAGTACGCCGAGATGCTCGGCAAGTCCGGGGTGGTGCCCGGGCAGGGGATCGACTTCGGCCTGCTCGGCGAGAAGATCCTCATCGTGCTCTCGCTGTACATCGTGGCCTCGGTGCTCATGTGGGCCAGCGGCTACCTGCTCAACCGCATGGTCATGCGGATCGTGTACAGGCTCCGGGCCGATATCGAGACCAAGCTGAACAACCTGCCGCTCTCCTATTTCGACACCCGCCAGCGCGGCGACCTGATGAGCCGCGTGACGAACGACGTGGACAACATCCAGCAGGCGTTGCAGCAGGGCTTCAGTCAGCTCGTCCAGTCGGCGCTGCAGGTCGTCGGGATCGCGATCATGATGTTCGTCGTGTCCTGGCAGCTCGCGCTGCTGGCCCTCGTGGCGCTGCCGCTCAGCGCGATCATCGCCGGCACGGTCGGCGCCCGTTCCCAGAAGCGCTTCCAGGCCCAGTGGAAGGAGACCGGCTCCCTCAACGGCCACATCGAGGAGACCTTCTCCGGGCTCGAGCTCGTGCGGATCTTCGGGCGCTCCCGGGAGATGATCGCCGAGTTCGACGAGCGCAACGAGCGGCTGTTCAAGGCCTCGTTCGGCGCCCAGTTCCTCTCCGGCTCGATGATGCCGCTCATGCAGTTCACGTCGTACCTGACGTATGTGCTCATCGCCGTCGCCGGCGGGCTGCGGGTGGCCTCGGGGCACCTCACCCTCGGCGACGCGACGGCGTTCATCCAGTATTCGCGGGAGTTCTCCCAGCCGCTCGGGCAGATCGCCGGGCTCGCCCAGATGATCCAGTCGGGCGTCGCCTCCGCCGAGCGCACCTTCGAGCTTCTGGACGCCGAGGAGCAGGTTCCCGAGGTCGTCACCGCCGAGCTGCCGCGCCGGACCGACGGGCACGTGGCGTTCGAGCACGTCTCGTTCTCCTACGACCCGGACACGCCGCTCATCGACGACCTCTCCCTCGAGGTGCAGCCCGGCCAGACCGTGGCGATCGTGGGGCCCACCGGCGCCGGGAAGACCACCCTGGTCAACCTCGTCATGCGCTTCTACGAGCTGAACTCGGGCCGCATCCTGCTCGACGGGGTGGACATCACCGCGCTCAGCCGCCACGCCGTGCGCTCCCGGGTCGGGATGGTGCTCCAGGACGCGGTGCTCTTCGAGGGCACGATCGCCGAGAACATCCGTTACGGGCGCCTCGACGCCACGGACGAGGAGATCGTCGAGGCGGCCCGGGCCACGATGGTCGACCGCTTCGTGCGGCAGCTCCCGGACGGCTACGACACGGTCGTGGACGAGGACGGCGACGCCGTCTCCGCCGGCGAGCGGCAGCTGCTCACGATCGCCCGGGCGTTCATCGCGAACCCGTCGCTGCTCATCCTCGACGAGGCTACGAGCTCGGTCGACACCCGCACCGAGCTGCTCGTGCAGCACGCCATGAACGCCCTGCGCACCGATCGCACGAGCTTCGTGATCGCCCACCGGCTCTCGACGATCCGCGACGCGGACCTCATCCTCATGATGGAGTCCGGCCGGATCGTTGAGCAGGGCACCCACACCGAGCTCCTCGAGGCCCGCGGCCCGTACCACGACCTGTACATGACCCAGTTCCTCGGGGCTGCCGTCGACATCGACGCCGATCCCGACCTCGCGCCGGTCGGAGCGGCCGCGCCGCCGGCCGCCGCGGGGGCCCCGGGAACGGAGCCGAGCGGCGCGCCCGCCGAGGGGGCGCAGACCGGGTCCGAGGAGGGCTGATCACTCCTGGCCCGTGAGCGCTGCCGGCCACCCGCATCCCACGCACCTCCCGACGCCTGCCCACCCCACCTTCGTCGAAGGGCCGGCACCCGCGTGGGATCGGCCCTTCGACGCGTTCGCGCAGGGACGGTACAGCTCGCCCAGGGTGCGGCCTGCCGCTATCGTGACCGCCTCGGTCAGCCATCAGAGCTCAGCAGCCACAGGTCGGCGGCCGGCGGTGAATGGGTGAAGAGCGAAAGGTGGACCTCAGCGCGAGCCCCTGCGGCGGCCGCGTGGGCCCCATCACCGTCCGCTCCAGGCACGTGCCGACGGCGCGGCTCTCATCCCAGGTGGCTGAGCGGCGGTCACCGGCGCCCCGACGCGCCGGTGGATCCGGCTAGGAGGTCTCGTAGTCGCGGATACGTGCCACCTTCTCAGCCGATGCCGACGTGTCGTCGAAGCGGTAAGCGAGCCATTCGGATGCCAGCCGGCGGGCGAGCTCGAGGCCGATGACCCGCTGACCAAAGGTCAGCACCTGGGCGTCGTTGGACAGGACCGACCGCTCCACCGAGTAGGAGTCGTGAGCCGTCACCGCCCGGACCCCGGCCACCTTGTTCGCCGCGATTGCCACCCCCATGCCGGTGCCGCAGATCAGCAACGCCCGGTCGACCTCGCCGCGGGCGACCTTCTCTGCCGCCGCAATGGCGACGTTCGGGTAGTACGTGCCGTCGTCGGCGGCGCCGACGCCCACATCGACGACGACGGCGACGCGTGCATCTCCCTGGAGGTCCCGCTTGATGGCCTCCTTGTACTCGAAGCCGGCGTTGTCCGCGCCGACGGCAATTCTGAAGGTCATGGTGATCGTGTCCAATCGCTTGAGGGTCTATCGATTCGTGGATCGTGCCGGTGCGTCAGGCTTGCGTCGCGAGGCGCTCGACTGCACCCCGCAGCGCACTCGCATTCGTTCGTAGGTCGCCGCGATGGAGCGCGCCACCGACCAGATACGCGGCGTCGGCGCCGTAGGTGTCGTACAGAGCACCCACCCGCTCGATCGACATGCCGCCGCCGGGCACGGGCATCGACGTCTCGACCGTCCCGAGCGGGCGGCGGCACTCATCCCGGATCCGCTCGCATTCCGCCGCGCTCGGGCCGAACCGGCCTCCATGGCTGACGAACACGCACAGGTCCGCCCCGCACAACCGATTCAGCAGGCCGTAGATCAGCCCCGGCTCGAAGCCGTGGCTTCCCCGTGCGGTCAAGGAGCCGAGGCCCGCGGGGTGGGAGATGACCGGCAGCCCGATCGAGGGGTCGCTCGCGAGCACACGAACCATCTCGAAGGAGGAGAGTCCGGGAAGTGCGAGCAGAGCACCGGCGCCCGCCTCCCGCGCCGCGTGGGCGCAGTCGACCACGCGGTCGAG
This sequence comes from Pseudactinotalea sp. HY160, assembly GCF_009372055.1. Classification (NCBI taxonomy): domain Bacteria; kingdom Bacillati; phylum Actinomycetota; class Actinomycetes; order Micrococcales; family Cellulomonadaceae; genus Pseudactinotalea; species Pseudactinotalea sp. HY160. The sequence continues at coordinate 295,410 of NZ_WHMT01000002.1, forward strand.
CGGAACGTTGAGAGACGGCGCATAGAGCGCCGACCGACCTGTCCGCTCGTTGGCCTCGGCAACGGCCTCGGCGCACCGGACGAGCCGCTCGCGCCAGCGAGCCCACGGCTGATCAGCCAGGCCATGGTCGTCTTTGATGACGTCGATGCCGGCACCGGCTAGCAGGCCCGCATGGGCCGCGAGCTCGGGTGCCGGCATGCCCATCGGCTTGAGTGCGGTCATGAGGAGCGGACGTTCGGCCGCGCCGACGAGCCTGCGGACCCCGAAGGTCCCGAAGCGGGGCCCGGGCAGGGAGTCGAGAAGCGTCCGCGGCGGCTCGATAGAGACCACCCGAACGTCATCCATGAGCGAGACGTTGCCCCAGACGACGTTGAGGAACTGGGTCACTGCGCCATCGGCCTCGAGGATCCTCGGGTCATAGGAGAAAGTCACCCGATCACCGGCGACTTCCTCGACCCGGCCGACGAGCGTCTCCCGAATCCACTCCCGCGCCAAATCATGCGGGAACTCGATGGTCTGCTCGACCCTGATCGCCTCGATGGTCCCGGACAGGTCGGCGGAGCCGAGCCGGTACGTCACATACAGACGTTCGGGATCGGTCAGCACCGTTCGTCCTCTGCTGCGAGGCTGGCGACCACAGCACGAGCGATGAGGGCGAAGGAGACCGCGCCAGGATCGGGCGCCCCCCGGCTCCGGCCGGCGTTGGGGCGGGCTCGGCCGATCCTCGGCTCAAGGTCGGCCGTCGCCTGAGCCGCGGCCTCAGCAGCGCGCACCGCCGCCTCCGCTGCACCCGGTCCCGAGCCGATCTCGGCGCCGAGGGAGGCCGAGAACGGAGCCATCGCATCGAGCATCGTCTTGTCTCCCACCCGGGCTCCGCCGAGCCCTCCGATGGTTCCCACGAACTCCTCGACCGCGGCGGCGACCCTCGCCGGGTCGACATCGCCATCCCCGAGCCGCCGCCCCGCGGCTCCGAGTGCCGAGCCCCACAGCACACCGGACGTACCGCCCGCTGCATCCGCCCACGCCTCGCCCGCGCGCGCGATCGTGGTGCCGAGCCCGGCGCCGGCACCGGCCGCCTCCCGAGCACCGACGCACGCGGCGCTCACCCCGCGCGTCATGCCACGGCCGTGGTCACCGTCACCGGCGACGGCGTCCAGCCGCCCCAGCTCGGCCTCGTTCGCCCGGATCGCGGCAAGCGCCTTCTCGGCGGCGCGCACCGCACTGCGCGCATGCTCCAGGGAGGCGGCCGTGGCCTCGGGGATCTCCACCACGTCCGCGGCTTCCTCGGCCCCGGCGCCGTCCTCGACCGATGCCGGGGTCGGTGTCTGGGCCGATGCCGATGCCACCGTTGTCCCGCGCCGCCAGGCGGGCGTGTCGCAGGCGGCGCGCCATAGCGGTTCGAGTTCATCGTTCAGCCAGGTGATCGTGAGGGAGACGCCGCCCATGTCGAGGCTGGTCACGATCTCGCCCACCTCAGGCTCGACCAGGTCGTAACCGGCCGCGGTGAGCAGGGGGGCGATCTCCGCCCAGAGCAGGAAGAGCTCCTCGTACTTCGTGGTTCCCAAGCCGTTGAGCACGACGGCGATCCGCCGATCGTCACCGGGATCCTCGGCGAGCAGGGGCTCGACCAGGTGGTGGGCGATGTCCGCGGCAGTGCCGAGCTCGACGGTCGTGATGCCGGGTTCGCCGTGGAGCCCGAGACCGATCGCCATCGTGCCTGCCTCGACCGTGAAGAGCGGCTCGGCCTTGCCAGGCATGGTGCAGCCCGACAACCCGATCCCCACCGTCCGGGTGCGGTTGTTGGCCAGGTTACCGAGCCGTTCGACCTCGTCGATCGGCGCACCGGTCTCGGCGGCCGCGCCTAGGACCTTGAAGACCGTGAAGTCCCCGGCGATCCCCCGTCGGCGCGAGATCTCGTCCGTGCCCGCCGCATGGATGTCATCCGTCACGACGACCTGACGCGCGTCGACCCCCGCGTCGAGGAGGGCCTGCGTCGCCATCCCGAAATTCATGACGTCGCCCGCGTGGTTTCCGTATGCGAAGATCACCCCGCCTCCGCGCTCCGAGGCCCGAGCGACCGACTGCGCGTACTGGGCCGACGGGGCGCTGAAGATGTTGCCGACCACGGCGCCGTCCGCGAAGCCGGGACCGACCCAGCCGGCGAAGGCGGGATAGTGTCCGGTCCCGCCGCCGACGAGAACGGCGACCTTTCCGTCCGGTCCGGGGGAGCGCCGGACGACTCCGCCGCGGACTGCGCGGACGTATCGCTCGTTGACCATGCAGAACCCGCGCATGGCATCCTCGGTGAACGTGGCCGGGTCGTTGTGGATCTTCGTCATCGTCACTCCATGCTCGGAAAGGGTCGCCCGTGCTCGGGCTACTCGAAGTTGCGGTGCCGGGCGGCCAGGGCATCGAAGTCGAGGCCGCGCGCCTCGACGAGCCGGAGCACGATGAGGTCGAACATCAGCCCCGTCGCCTGCTCGAACAGGCTGCCCATCGGTTGGATCGAGGTCACCAGGTCGCCGCTGCCTCGGTAGACCGTGGCCGGGATCGCGATCGTCAGATCCGCCTCCCGCGAAGTGCGCCCATCGGGCACGCCGGTGACCACGAGGGTCTGTGCGCCCGCCGCGCGCACCTGCTCGAACACGTAGTCGAGGTGGCCGATCGCGCCCGAACCGTTGACGAGGAGGAACGTGTCTCCCTCGGCGACGTTCGGCGTCGTGTCGTCCCAGCCCCAATGGCACTCGAAGCCCAGGTGCATGAGCCGCATGGCGAATCCGCGCGCGGCGAGGCCCTCGCGGCCGACCCCGAGCACGAAGACGCGACCCGCACGCTCGAGCGCGGCCACGAGCGCGTCGATCCGGGTGGCATCGATCCGGCCGAGCGTCTTGCCGAGCTCGCCGAGGACCGTGCGCGCGTCCGCCTGGAAGTCCGACATCTCAGGCCTCCGCGTCCACGAGCGTCTGCTGCGGGCCGGCGATCGGCGGTGTGCCCGGCTCCTTCTCGCGACTGCGCCGGCCCGAGCGGATGTTGAGCACGTGGTGGATCACCATGATCACGAGCAGCGCGGCGCCCCAGATGAAGGTCTTCATATAGGGGTCGAACCGGAGGATCGTGAACGCACTCTGCAACGATTGGAGCAACACGAGGCCCAGCACGAGGCTCGCGACCCGACCGCGCCCACCGTAGGGGTCGAACCCGGCGAGGACGACGACGAGGATCGCCTGCAGCAGATAGGACTCGCCGAAGCCGACGCGCGCGGAGTTGACGCGCGAGACCATGATCATCGCCGCAACGCCGACGATGAGGCCGATGAGCACGTAGGTGATGATGACGAGCCGCTCGTTGCGAACCCCCGTGAACCGCAGGGCGACGTTGTTCTCGCCGTAGAGGTAGATCCGTCGGCCGGTCCGCGTCCGTCGGAGCATGAAGCCGACGACTACGAACACGAGCGCCATGACCACGAACACCACCGGGACCGTGGCCACCGTGGCGACCCCCAACTCGGCGAAGCCCGGGATCGTCACCGGTACGCTCTGTCCGTCGGTGATCACCATGCCCACTCCCGCGAAGAAGATGAGCGTCGACAGCGTCGCCAGGATGGGCGGCACGGAGACCTTGGCGATGAGGAGGCCGTTGAGGAGTCCACACGCCATCCCGGTCACGAGCATCGCGACCGCGCCGAGGACCATGACCATCGACTCGTTCCCCGGCGTGATGGCGACGACATCGCCCGCGAGGAACTTCGTGCCGACGATCCCCGCCAGAACCGCCGCCGAGACGATCGACAGATCGATCCCGCCGAGCAGCATCGCCAGGCCCATCGCCAGGGCGAGCAGGCCAAACTCGGCCACTTGGGTGCCCATCGACTGGAGATTGCCGGCCGAGAGGAACCGGCCGCCCAGCGTGGCGATGAGCACCACGAGGGTCGTCAGGGTGAGCACGCTGATCACCGAGAGGTTCCGGTCCTGCGAGAACTTTCGCACGACTGCGTTCATTGTCTGTCTCCAGTTCTGGGTCACGCCGCGGCGAAGACGAGGTTCTTGCGATCACTCAGGCGCTGACGGCGGTACATGACGCCCAGGCTGATGAGGAGCACGGTTCCGAAGAAGAGGCCGTTCCACGAGGAGCTGAGCCCGAGGAAGACGAGGGTCGCGCCGAACAGCCGGAAGATCACGACACCGAGGAAGGCACCGAGGATCGTGCCCTCACCGCCTGTGAGCTTGGCCCCGCCGATGACCACGGCCGCGATGATGAAGAGCTCATCCCCGATGAGCGACGTGGGATTCACGTACTTCAGCTCGGAGAAGTAGAGGATCCCCATCATCCCGGCCAGCGCGCCGGTGTAGCAGTACACGAAGAGCTTGGTCCGCAGCACGTTGATGCCGAGGCGCTGCGCGGACTCCTCACTCGAGCCGATCGCGAAGACGGACCGGCCCAGCATCGTGCGATAGAGCAGGAACCAGGTGAGCACGGCCACCGCGAGCACGATCGGCAGGAAGACGGTCAGACCGAACACTCCTGAGTCGGTGCTGATCGTGACGAGGTAGCTCGATCCAAACTCCACCAACGAGGCGGGCATCTGGCCGACCGAGTACGACGTCGTGCCGAGCAGCACCGCCATGAGGCCGTGGTAGACGCTCATCGTTCCCAGCGTCACGATAAGCGTCGAGAGCTTGAGGTAGTGGATGAGCAGCGCGTTGAAGGCGCCGAGCAGGAGGCCGACGACCACCGCGACGATCAGGGCGAACAGGATGTCGTCCACCCCGAGCGCCAGCATCGTCCTGACCGAGATGTAGCCGGAGACGACGGCGACGGCGGTGAACGAGACGTCGATCCCGCCCGAGACCAGCACGACCAGGACCCCGAGGGCGAGCAGCATGACGCCGGAGCCGCTGTAGATCATGTCGAACAGGGTTTCGACGCTGAAGAACAACGGGTTCTTGAGCGCGACGATCACGACGTACGCCACGATGATGGCGCCGAGGTACTTCTCCATGCCCGTCGCACGACGGTTCATGATCGCTCGGAAGGGTGAGCTTCTCATCGGGTCTCTCCTGGTGCAAGGGCCTGAGCACTGGTGGGATCGGCGATGACGTCCGCGAGCCGCTCCGTGAATCCGGGCAGACGACGGTCGTCGTCGCCGAAGGTCGCGATCACGTCGCCCTCGTGCATGACGATGACGCGATTGCAGTTCGCGACGATCTCCTCGGGCTCGTCCGAGATGAGGACGACGCCCATTCCGGCGGCGGTCAGGGCCTGGATCTGGTCGTAGATCTCGGCCTTGGAGCCGATGTCGATCCCGACCGTCGGACTGTCGAGGATGAACACGGCCGGATCCGTGGCGATCCACTTGCCGATGACGACCTTCTGCTGATTGCCACCGGACAGCCGCCCGGCGATCGCGTCCGGGTTCTTGTTGTTCACGCGCATCTCGTCGATGACGCCCGTGGCGATGTCGTCTTCCGCCTTCTGATCGAGCGTGCGCCACCGGGTGAGGATCTTGTCCAGCTGAGGCGACGTCGAGTTGATCGCGGTGCTTTGCTCTCCGAAGAGCCCCTGGGTGCCGCGGTCCTCCGGCACGAGGGCGATGCCGAGATCGATGGCATCCCAGGGTTGCTCGATCCGCACGGCCCGGCCGTTCACCAGGATCTCGCCACTGTCGGGCTTGTTCAGGCCGTACAGGCTCAGGGCGAGTTCCGTACGCCCCGCCCCGAGCAGGCCCGTGAGGCCGACGATGTCCCCCGCGCGCACGGCGAAGCTGATGTCGCGGTAGTTCCCCCGGCGGGTGAGGTTGCGGACCTCGAGCAACGGCGGCCGGGTCGCGTCGTCGGGCCTGGGGAAACGCTCGAACTCGTTGTACAGCACCTCTCGGCCGGTCATGTGGTAGCTCAGCGACGCCGAGTCCAGGTCCTCGGCCGCGAAGTCGCCGACCTTGGCGCCGTCCCGGAAGACCGTGATCGTGTCGGCGATCTCGAAGACCTCGTCCAGCTTGTGACTGATGAAGACGATCGCGAGGCCCGACTCCTTCAGCTCGTGGACGATCGTCAGGAGTCGCTTGACCTCCTTCGTGGTCAGCGCCGTGGTCGGCTCGTCCATGAAGAGGATGCGCGCGTCCAGGCTCAGGGCCCGGGCGATCGCGACGAGTTGCTTGTTCGCCATGGACAACGTGCCCACCGGCGCATCGAGAGGCAGGTCCACGCGCATCCGCTCGAGCTGCACGGCGGCGATCTCCTGCTGGCGTCGCCGGCTGACGAGACGGGCGCCATGGTGCAGCATCGCGTTCATGGCGATGTTCTCGGCGACGCTCAGGTGGTCGAAGAGTGATAGGTCCTGGTAGATCACCTGGACGCCGGCCGCGATCGCAGCGCGTGGATCATTCGCCTCGATCCGGCGGCCGTTGACCGTGGCGGTGCCGCCCGTAGGCGCGTACACGCCCGAGACGATCTTGACGAAGGTGGACTTGCCGCTGCCGTTCTCGCCGGCGAGGCAGCGGACCTCGCCTCTGGCGATCGTCACGTCGACGCCCTTGAGGGCGCGAACATCGCCAAACGAGATCGACAGGTCCTCCGCCACGAGGATGGGATCACTCATGCGAACTCTTTCCGGGAATGGGGGCATCGCGCCCCGAGGTGGGCGGTGCCGGGCGGGTCCGGGCCGTGGGGCCCGCCCGGCGCGGTCAGACGATCAGAACGGATAGCCGTCCGGGAACTGCCCCTTCTCGAGCATCATGATCGCGTCGCCGACGACCATCTCGCCGTCGACCGTGACCGACTCGTAGCCCTCAAAGCCGAGGTCGATGCCGGACTCGATCGTCTCGCCCTGGAGGAGCTTGAGCGCGAGCACGTTGCCCGCATAGCCGGCACCGGCGGGGTTCCAGGTCTGCGCGGAGTAGGTCCAGCCCTCCTCGAGATAGGGCCCGGCGACCGACGGCAGCGACAGGCTCGACACGGTGACGTGGGTGTTGTTCTTCTCCTTGAGTACGGCCGAGAAGTTCGCCCCGGCCGACACCGAACCGTTGACGAAGCCGTCGAGGTCCGGGTAGGCGCGGAGGATCTCCAAGGCGTTCGCCCGGGCGGTCGCGTCGTCGTTGTTGTCCTCGTACGGCTGCGCAGTCACCGGCGTGATCTCGGGATAGTTCTCCTCGAGGTAGGCGATGCCGGCGTTGTACCAGGCCATGTGGGTCTCGGAGGTGAGCGAGCCGACCATGCCGACGAACGTGCCCTCGCCGCCCATGCCCTCCGCGAGCTTCTCGAACATCCGCTCGCCGAACACCGCGTTGTCGAACGCCTCGAGGTCGTAGTCGACCGCCTCGGTGCCCGCGAGGGCGGGCGCCTCGTGCGTGATGACCACGATGCCGCGCTCACGCGCCTTGGTCAGCGCCGGCTCCAACGCCTGCGGGTCGTTCGGGACGACCACCATCGCGTCGACGTTCTGCGCGATCAGGTCTTCGATGATCTGTACCTGCTTCGCCGCATCCTCCGTGTCCGGGCCGATCTGCCAGGCGTCGACCTCCTCGCCGAGGTCCTCGTCGAACTGCTCGACGCCGTTCGCCATCGCCTCGAACCACGAGATACCGTCGACCTTGGGAACCGTGGCGATCTGGTACGGGCCGTCCTTCCCCTCGCCCGACGGTGCACCGCCGTCCTGGCTGCCGGTGGTGCCGCAGGCGGCGAGTGCTCCGATCGCCCCCAGGGCGGCGATGCCGCTGAGCGCCGTGCGGATACGAACCTTCATGGGTTCTCCTTCGAACTGTCGTGGGCTGTGCAGCAGTCCCAGTTGTAACGTCGCTGTCACAGTAATGAGTCAATTGTAACGCGTCAAGTCACAGGATGATCACGATGGAACCGCACTGTACCGGTGCTACATCCGCATTATGGCGCGGATCCAACCGGACAGTGGTCGATCGGCACGTAGATGTGATTTACTCAGGTCGGCTGTTACATCGCGGTCCGCCCGACGTGACACCGCACACGCGCCGGTCACTCGGGCCGGACGTTGAGAGCGGGCGCACAGCGTGCGCCTGGGGACGAAAGCCCCGGTCCGACGACGCCCCGCCCACCCGACGAGAGGAAGTCACATGTCACAGGTCGTCTCCTTCGGCGCGCACATCGCGGACGCGCTCGGCTGGCCCTTCACCGCCGTGCCGCCCGGACAGCAGCTCAGCTTCCTCGAGGAGATCAAGTTCACGGTCGCCGGCACGGCCGCGGCACCCTCGGTCAACCTCGCGAAGCTCGGTGTGGACGTCACGACGGTCGGGCGCGTGGGCGACGACACGATCGGCGAGTTCGTCCGCACCACCATGGCTCGCTACGGCGTGAACACCGAGCACCTGCTCGTCGACCCGGCGCTGCAGACCTCCGCGAGCCTCCTGCCCATCCGAACCGACGGATCCCGCCCCGCGCTGCACGTCATCGGCGCGAACGCCGCACTGACGGAGGACGACGTGCCGTGGGACGTCGTCGGTGAGGCGAGCGTCTTCCATCTCGGCGGGGCGTTCATCCTGCCGGGGATCGACGGCGCCCCCATGGCCCGCATCCTGCAGCGCGCGAAGGCGTTGGGAGCGACGACGACCGTCGACTTCCTCATGAGCCCGCGACCGGACGCCCAGGAGCTCATCGCCCCAGCCCTGCCGTTCATCGACTACGTCATGCCGAACATCGAGGAGGCAGGGTGGCTCGTCGGCACGGAGGAGCGCGGTGAGATCATCGGCTGGCTGCACGAGCACGGCGTGGGGTGCACCGTGCTGACCCTGGGCGGCGACGGCGTGAGCATCGCGCCGGCCGGCGCCGAGGAGGTCGTGCTGCCCGCCTACGCGATCGACGTCGTCGACACGACGGGGTGCGGAGACGCGTTCACCGCGGGCTTCATCTCCGGACTCCTCGAGGGACTGTCGCCCGCCGAAGCAGCCGAACGCGGCCTCGCCTGTGGCAGTCTCGTTGCTACCGGATTGGGATCGGACGCCGGGATCGTGGATCTGGCTCAGGTCGAGGAGTTCCGCGTCGCACACCCCCGACTCTCGAGCTGATGACCCACGGCACGCACACCGTTTCGAGACCACAGCGCCAGAGGAGAAGAACTTGGACGACGACGTGAGCCGCGACCACACCGAGACGAATCCACGAGCGAAGGGCGATCGGCTCGAGTACATCACGAGTGCGGTGCGCGAATCCGGCTTCGTTAACGTCGACCGGCTCGTCGACTCCCTCGGCGTCAGCCGGATGACGATCCATCGCGACCTGCACGAACTCCAGGAGCTGGGGGTTCTGCGCAAAGTCCGCGGTGGTGCCTCCGCGCAGCGGTCGACCGGCTTCGAGAGCGACCTGCTGTACCGGCGCGGCCACTCGGTCGAGGAGAAGCAGCGCATCGCCGCCGCTGCGGCCGAACTGGCCTCCGACGGCGACGTCGTCATCATCGACGACTCGACCAGCGCCCTCGCGGTGGTGCCGCACCTCGTCCAGCGCGATCCGCTGACGATCATCACGAACTGCCTACCGGTCATGCAGGGGGCGAGCGCCCACCCGCACGTGAAGCTCATCGGCCTCGGCGGACAGTTCATCCCGGGTTACGGCGCATTCCTCGGGATGATGTGCGAGGGCAACCTCGAGGACCTCTACGCCGACGTGCTGTTCGCCTCGACCTCCTCGCTGCGGGGGGCGACGCTCTACCATCAGGATCAGCGGGTGGTCACCACCAAGCGGGCGATGGTGGCCGCCGCCCGGCGCCGGGTCCTGCTCATGGATCACACGAAGTTCGCCCGGGGCGCCCTCTATCGGCTCGGCGAAGTCTGCGAGTTCACGGACGTCATCGTCGATGACGGCGTGCCGGAGGCGGACCTCCAACCGATTCGCGACGAGGGCGTCAACGTGCTCGTCGCCTGACCAGTCGCGCATCCGCCGCGCACGGCCTCATCCTCTTCACGTCCTTGGGGGACACCTTGACCATCATCTTGACTCCGACCGAGCACCATCTCATCGAACAACTCGTCGACGCCGGGAACGTGGCCGTCACTCGCGGCCTGGTCCACGCCACCGGCGGCAATCTCTCGGCCCGCGAACCCGGATCCGACCGATTCCTCGTCACCGGGGCCGCCACCCAGTTGGACCGGCTCACGCCCGCCGACTTCACCGTCGTGTCGCTGTCCGGGCGGCGGCTCGGCGGCGCCGACCGCCCCTCGAGCGAGTGGAAGCTCCACCAGCGCACCTACGTCGAGCGCTCCGACGCCGGGGCGATCGTGCACGTCCACCCGCAGTACGCGGTGCTGCTCGACGCCCTCGACCTGCCGATCCGCCACCTGACGCTCGACCACGCCCACTACGTCGCGTCGATCGGCCAGGTGCCGTTCTTCCCGAACGGGTCGGACGAACTGGCCGACGGGGCCGCCGCCCAGGCGCACGATCACAACTGCATCGTGCTCAGCAACCACGGCTGCTCGACGATCGGGGACGACGTCCTCATGGCACTGCGGCGTGCCCTCCTGCTGGAAGAGTCGGCGACCATGACCTTCCGCGCGCTGCAACTGGGCGACCGGACCACGACCTTCGGCGAGGGCATCCGACTCATGCACGCGTAGTCGCCCTCGCGTCACCTCAGCTCACCTCACCTCAATTCACGAGGACGGTCGGGAAAGGCGCACTTCGCGCTGGTGTGGCTCACGGGTGGGGCGGACCTGCTCGTCCGGGCCTGGCGGGGGCGGGGGAACGGCCGAGCCCGCCGGAAGGGGTCGGGCTCGAACGGGTCGGGGCCGCCCGCGGCCGCGTCGGCGCGAAGGAAGGGGCCGGCATACAGGTGCGGAGGGGGCAGGCGCGGTCGGACAGTTCGGCACCGAGACCCTCGACCGGGCCCGATCACTCAAGAACAGGCTGGCCGGCGGGCTCCGCGCATTCCACCGAGCCGTCCGGGACGACGACGTGCGGGATGACGCATGAGGCACTCGACTCGGCTCAGCTGACCAGGAAGTGCCACCCGAGCCACCACCAGAACACGAGCAGCGTGATGCGGGCGGCCCGGGCGGAGAGGATCGAGTCGAGCAGCCCGGCGACCGGCGTCACCCGATCCGGATGGCGGTGCGACCAGGCGGTCAGGGCGAGGGCCGCGGCGAGGCAGAGCGAGTAGACGGCGATCGTGATCAGACGCATCGGTCCTCCCCCGTCCGCCAAGCGCGGATCAGGAGGCCTGCGCCGCCCGCGAGCCAGATCGCCGCGAAGGCCGCCTTCCCCGCGAAGGTGTCGAGAATCGGGTCGAGGACGTCGGAGATCGAGGGCATGATCCCGTCGGCCAGCACGCCCCAGCGCCAGGTGAGGTAGGCCGTCAGCTCCCATAGCCCGGCGACCACGATGATCGCGCCCCAGGCGCGCCCCGCCCGCCGCAGCCCAGGGTCGCCGCGCTCGTCGCCCCGCCTGTGGTCCACGGCGGGAGCCGGTTCGTTCAGTCCACTCCGCCCGCGTGGCCAGCCGCCGAGGACCGCGACGGTGACGGTCGCGGCGCCGAGCAGACACACGACGACTCCGGCGCCGAGGCCGTGCCGCGGGGTGAAGGTGAGCACGAGGAGGGCCGCGAGCGCCGTCCCCACGATCGCTGAGATCGGGGCCCGCCCCGCGAGGGCGTGCCGCGGGCGCCGGGGCGAGCGGGTCTGCACAGCGGCCAGGACGATGGCGACCGCGAAGAAGATCGCATCGGCCCAGGCCGCGCGGATCACGTCGACGGCGGTGACGAGCGTGAGCACGACGAACGGCGCGAGCCAGGAGCGCGACGACGTCACTGCCATGGATCGACTGTACCGCCGGCCCCGTCACGCCCCCGCCGGCCCCGTCACGCCCCCGCCGGCGCGGCACGCAGTCCCGCGGTGAGCAGCTGCGCGACCGCGCGCAGGTTCGCCACGGCATGGATCGCCCCGCGACCGTCCCCCTCGCCCCCGAGCGGGCGGGCCGTGATGAGCGCGGCCCACGCCGCCGCCGCTGCCCGGATCACGTCCTCGTTGATGTGGCCCGGCAGGCTGGCCGCCAAGGCGCGTTGGATCGAACCGTTCAGTGCCTGCCGGTAGCGCGTGAGCGCGGCGAGCACCTCGGGCCGCGTATGCGACTCGTGCCAGATGATCTCCCGCAGGATCTCCGATTCGGCGTGGTTGCGCAGTACCCGCTCACTCAGGTTCATGAGGGTCTGAGCCGGATCGCCCCGCACGGTGAGCGGCCCCGTGTCGAAGGGCGCCACCACGAACCGCTCCTCCAGGAGCGCGCCGAGGATGTCCGGCTTGGTCGGGAAGTAGTAGAAGAGCAGCCCCTTCGGCACGCCCGCGGCGTGCGCGATGCGCGCCGTCGACGACCCGTCGAAGCCACGCTGGGCGAAGAGCACAGCCGCAGCGTCGAGAATCCGCTCACGGGCGCGGGTGCCGACCTCGGCGCGCATCTCGCCCTCCGTTCAGTTGTCGGAATCCCCCGAGTTCTCGGGCGTTCCTCGATTCGGCGACGGGCACGTGGGCGGTGGTCTCCCACCGGCCCCGTGCCGATCGTCGATCACGCGTGCGCGACCTGGCCGCCGCCGTGCGTCGTGTGGTGCACCTTCTCCGCGGGCGCGAGCGCCCACAGGCCGGCGATCACACCGACACCTCCGCAGATCCATGAGGTCCAGGCGGGACCGGACATGCCGGCGTAGCTCGTCACCCATGGGGAGATGAACAGCAGCGCCGAGAGCACTGCGAGTATCCACTCCATCGATACGAAGCCCGGCGCGGCCAGGCTCCATAGCCCTGCGATGATCATCAGCACGCCCAGCACGATCATCAGGGAGACCGTCGCGCCGGTACGCGGGGTCGTCCAGATGCTTGCCAGGGCCGCATACAGGCCGGCGGCCACCGCCACCCAGTCCTGCCATCGTGTCCACCTCTTCATCGAACTCATCCTCCTTCTCGTCAGATGGCTCCCGAATCGGGGGTCGTTTTCGATGGTACACACGCACTTGACCGGTCGGTCAAGAGCCTCGGGTTGCTTCAGTTCAACGCGATCCGTCACGTTCCGGCTTCCAACTGCGCCACACCGGCCGACACTCGAACGCTCTGGACTCCCTCGCCGCCTCGTGATCACTGGAACCGTGCCGGCCGCGGCACCGGCAAGCAACGCTGCCACAGCCCCATCGACCGCAATCACTCCTCGGGGCCGGGCCGACGGCTTCGCCTCGGGACCTGCCCCATCCGCAGCCGCGATGCGTACGCTTCGACCATGAGCAATGTCGTCAGCCGACTCGACCGGATCACGGTCGACCCGTCGATCTGCCATGGCGCCCCGACAATCCGCGGCATGCGACTGCGCGTGCACGACGTCCTCGAACTGCTGGCCTCCGGCATGACCTACGAAGAGATCCTGACCGACTACGACGAGCTTGAACGAGACGACATTCTCGCCGTTCTGGAGTTCGCCGCACTCGACTCCGCCGGCCGTCGCCAACGCGTCGTGGCGTGAGTGCGATCCGCGTCGATCGGCAGGGGCCGACCGCGTCGCAGCACACCTCGAGCCACGCCCGGCGCTGAGCGCGCGTCGGCATAGAAGACGACGAAAGGCCTCCGCCCTGCGAATCGTCTCCGCAGGCCAGAGGCCATTTCTTCACTCGTGCGCGAGGGGGGACTTGAACCCCCACGCCCTCACGGGCACACGGACCTGAACCGTGCGCGTCTGCCAATTCCGCCACTCGCGCGAGCGCCGCGGTCGCCCGCAGCGTCGAAAGCCTAACACGTGCCCGGGCGAGCCCCGGACCGGGCGAGCGGGCGCCGTCCGCAATCCCCGCGGGCGGCTCCCACGGGCGGTGAAGACCGTCACATCCGGCCCCCTCCGGGCGACCGGGAGACCCCCACGCGCGCCCGCGACAACGCAGCGCGTGACCAAGCCAACTACGATGTGCACTGATGCACTGAGTGGTGCCTACGTGTCGTGGGTACCCGGCTGATGAGGAGGAGGTGCGCAGTGGGAGTTCTCGACCGGTTCGAGAAGGGCGTCGAGCGTGCCCTGAGCAACACGTTCGCCAAGGCGTTCAAGACCGAGCTCAAGCCGGTGGACATCGCCTCGGCGATCCGCCGCGACATGGACGAGCGCACCGCCGCGCTCTCCCGTGGGCGCACCGTGGTGCCGAACGCGTTCGTGGTCGAGCTCGGACCGACCGACTCCGAGCAGGTCGACTCGTGGGGCTCCGACGTCCTCGCCGACGAGCTCGCCGCGAGCGCCACCGAGCACGCGACCGCCCAGCGTTACGTGTTCGTGGGCCCGGTCGAGGTGACCTTCGAGGAGGTCGAGGACCTGCAGGCCGGCCGCTTCCGGGTGCGTTCCTCCTCCCGCCGCGGCACGGTCGCGCCGGCGACCACCGCGCCCGCCCGCAACCATCCGATCGTCGACATCGACGGCCAGCGCTACCTGCTCACGGGCGCGGTCACCGTGATCGGCCGCGGCAGCGAGGCCGACATCATCGTCGACGACTCCGGCGTCTCCCGCCGCCACCTGGAGATCCGGGCCACGCCGGACGGGATCATCGCAACCGATCTCGGCTCCACGAACGGCACCTACGTCGAGGGCCACCACATCGAGGCGGCCACGCTCGTCGACGGCAACACCCTCACGATCGGGCGCACCCGCATCCTCTTCTGGACCGGTGCCGATTCGGGTGACGGATGAGCAACCTCTCCGAGCTCGTGGTCACGGTGCTGCGCCTGGGATTCCTGGCGATGCTGTGGCTCTTCGTGCTCAGCGCGATCGGGGTGCTCCGCCGCGACATCTTCGGCACCCGCATCTTCGCCCGCGGCAGCGTCCACGCGACCCGCCCGGCCCGGGAGCGCGCCGAGAAGGACGACCGCGCCGACCGGTCGAACCGGGCGCTGGGCCGGCTCGTGGTCACCGCCGGCCCGCTCGGCGGCACGAGCATGCGGCTGGGCGAATCCGCCATCCTCATCGGCCGCGACCCCTCCTGCACGCTCGTGCTCGACGACGACTACTCCTCCTCCCGACACGCCCGCATCTTCCCCGCCGACGGCGCCTGGTACGTCGAGGACCTCGGGTCGACCAACGGCACCTTCGTGGCCTCGCGGCGGATCTCGACCCCGGTCGTGCTCGGCGCCGGCACCCCGATCCGGATCGGGCAGACGATCATCGAATTGCGCAGGTGACGATGGCGATCTCGCTCCACTACGCCGCGCGCTCGGACGTGGGCCTCATCCGGGCCAACAACCAGGACTCCGGCTACGCGGGCCCGAACCTGCTCGTGCTCGCCGACGGCATGGGCGGGGCCGCCGGGGGCGACATCGCCTCCTCGGTCGCGGTGGCCCACCTCGCGGCCCTCGACGGTGACGACCACGGCGCGGACGACATCCTCGAGCTCCTCACGGGGGCGCTGACCGACGCGCACACGGACCTGATCGAGTACTCCCGCGCCCGCCCCGAGCTGGCCGGGCTGGGCACGACGGTCGTGGCGATGCTCGTCTCGGGGCGCACGGCCGCGATGGTCCACGTCGGCGACTCTCGGGCGTATCTGCTGCGCGAGCACTCGCTGCACCAGATCACCCAGGACCACACGTTCGTGCAGTACCTCATCGACACCGGCCAGATCACCCCGGCCGAGGCCGAGAACCATCCCCAGCGCTCCGTGATCCTGCGGGTGCTGGGCGATTCGACGGACGAGGTCGAGCTCGACGAGACCGTGCGCGAGCTCAAGGCCGGCGACCGGTGGCTGCTGTGTTCGGACGGGCTCTCGGGGATGGTCTCGGACGAGACGATCGCCGAGACGCTGCGGCACGTGACCGATCCCGGCGCGTGCGCCGAACAGCTCGTGGATCTCGCGCTGCGCGGGGGCGGGCAGGACAACATCACCGTGGTCGTGGCCGACGTGACCGACGACTCGGCCGGTGCCTCGACCGTGCCGCAGGTGGTCGGTGCCGCCGCGATCGACCGGGCCCGGCCCACCCGGGGTGGTTCGAGCGCGGCCGCCCGCGCCGCCGCGCTCGTGGCGGCGCACACGGGGGCCGCTCCGGGGGCGGACGAGCTCGAGGACGACGCCCGCGACGTCGACGCCCCACCTCGCCGCCGGCCGTGGGTGCGGCTGCTCGCCGTGCTCGTTCCGCTCGCGCTGCTCGTCACGGCCGTGGTGCTCGGCTACCAGTGGACCCAGACCCAGTACTTCGTGGCCCCGGACGGGGACTACGTGGCGATCTACCAGGGCGTGCCGCAGTCGATCGGGCCGGTCGAGCTGTCCCACGTGACCGAGCGCACGGTCATCCGCCTGGACGACCTGCCCCCGTTCGCGCAGTCGCGGGTGGAACGCGGGATCAGCGCCGTGAGCCTCGCCGATGCGACGACGATCGTTGCCGAGCTGACCGGGGAGGCCCGCTGATGGCCACCGTCGCCGCGGCCCGCCCGGGCGCCGGCCGCGGCTCCGAGCTCGTGCTGCTCGCCGTGGCGGTGGCGATCGGAGTGGGCGGGCTCGCCCTCGTCGGCCTCGGCGTGGAGGGGGAGATCCCGGGTGACCTGCCCGTGTACGCCGCCGTGCTCGCCGGGGTGAGCGTGGCGCTCCATCTCGTGCTCCGGTGGCGCGCACCCCACGCCGACCCGGTCATGGTGCCGATCGTCGTCGCCCTCACGGGCCTCGGGCTGGCGATGATCTACCGCCTCGACCTCGCCGCCGTGGCCCGGGGCCGCGCCGGCGGCGCCGCCGACCGGCAACTGCTGTGGACCCTCGTGGGCGCGGCCGCGGCGATCGCCGTGATCGTGCTGCTCACCGATCACCGGCTGCTGCGGCGGCTGCCCTACCTCGCCGGGGGCGCCGGCCTGCTGCTGCTGCTCTCGCCGCTGCTGCCCGTGATCGGCCAGCGGATCAACGGCGCCCAGCTGTGGGTGAACGTGGCCGGCGTCCAGTTCCAGCCGGCGGAGCCCGCCAAGATCCTGCTGGCGATCTTCTTCGCCGCGTATCTCGTGACCCATCGCGACTCCCTCACCCTCGCCGGGCCGAAGGTGCTCGGGATGCAGCTGCCCCGGATCGCCGACTTCGGGCCGCTGCTCATCGTGTGGGCGGCCTCGATCGTCGTGCTCGTGGTGCAGCGGGACCTGGGCACGAGCCTGCTGTTCTTCGGCCTGTTCGTGGCGATGCTGTACGTGTCCACCGAGCGGGTGAGCTGGATCCTCATCGGGCTCGGATTGTTCGCCGTCGGGGTGATCCTCGCCGTGAACACGTTCGGGCACGTCGCGGCCCGCTTCGACATCTGGCTCCACGCCCTCGACCCGGACGTCTACTTCGCCCCGTACGGCTCCGGCCAGCTGGTCGACGGGCTCTTCGGCCTGGCCGCCGGCGGGCTACTCGGCACCGGCTGGGGCCAGGGCCACCCCTATCTCGTGCCGTACGCGAACTCCGACTTCATCATCGCCTCGCTCGGGGAGGAGCTCGGCCTCACGGGCCTCATGGCGATCCTGCTCATGTATCTCATCCTCATCCAGCGCGGGCTGCGGGCCTCGATCGGCGTGCGCGACGGCTTCGGCAAGCTCCTCGGCTCGGGCTTCGCGTTCGTCATCGCCTTCCAGTGCTTCATCATCGTCGGCGGCGTCACCCGCCTCATCCCGCTCACCGGCCTGACCACCCCGTTCCTCGCCGCCGGCGGCTCGAGCCTCGTGTCCAACTGGATCATCGTGGCGATCCTGCTGCGCATCTCCGACGCCGCCCGCAGCCCCGCCCCCGAGGCCGGACCGCTCGGGAACGAAACCGTGGCGATCGCGATCGACGCACTGCGTACGGACGACGCAGCTCGCCCCGGGCGCGAGCGTCCGGTCACGCCGGGCACGCCGGTCACGCCGGTGGCCCCGGGCGACGAGTACCCGACCCAGGAGCTGCGGCGATGAACACTCCGATCCGCCGACTCAGCGTCGTGGTGCTGCTCATGTTCGCCGCGCTCATGGTGCAGGTGACCCTCGTGCAGTACGGGCGCGCCGACGCCCTGAACAACAAGGAGTTCAACACCCGCTCGGTCTACCGCGAATACGGGCGCGATCGGGGCCCGATCGTGGTGGCGGGCAACGAGATCGCGTTCTCCGAGCCCGTCGACGACGCCTTCGGCTACCAGCGGGTGTACACCGACGGTCCCGCCTACGCACCCATCACCGGCTACTTCTCGGTCGTGTTCCAGGCCTCCGGAATGGAGAAGGCCGAGAACGACGTGCTCAACGGGTCGGACACCTCCCTGCTGCTCTCACGGATCCGCACGCTCTTCACGGGCGGGCAGCAGCGCGGCGGCACCGTGGAGCTCACAGTCGACCCGGCGGTACAGGAGGCCGCGCTCGAGGCCTTCGGGGACCAGCGCGGCGCGGCCGTGGCGATCGAACCGGCCACGGGCAGGATCCTGGCGCTCGTGTCCACCCCGAGCTTCGACCCGAACGTGCTCGCCGGACACGACACGGTCGCCGTGAACGAGGCCTACCAGGAGCTCATCGACGACCCCGACCGGCCGCTGATCAACCGGGCCATCGGCGGCGACCAGTATCCGCCGGGGTCGACCTTCAAGCTCATCGACCTGGCGATGATCCTCGAATCGGGCGACTACGGCCCCGACTCGGTGGTGCCGGCACCCACGGAGCTCGACCTGCCCGGAACGAGCGCGACGATCCACAACCCCGGGGGCTCCGTCTGCGGCAGCGGCGGCGAGGCGACCCTCATGTACTCCCTGCAGGTCTCGTGCAACACCCCGTTCGCGAACCTCGCGATGGAGTTCGGCGCCGAGGCGCTGACCGAGCAGGCCGAGGCGTTCGGATTCGGGCGGGACCTGACGATCCCGCTCAAGGTCACGGGCTCCCGGCTCGGCGATCCGCAGAACGACGCCCAGCTCGCGATGACGGCCATCGGCCAATTCGACGTGCGGGTCACCCCCCTGCAGATGGCCATGGTGTCCGCCGCGATCGCGAACGACGGCGTGCTCATGAAGCCCTACCTCGTGCAGACGGAACGGGGTCCGGACCTGCGGGTCACCTCCTCGACCGAGCCGGTCGAGTTCTCCCGGCCGGTCTCGCCCGAGACGGCCGCGACGATGACCGAGATGATGGTCAACGTCGTGGACAACGGCACGGGCGCCCCGGCCCGGATCGCGGGCGTCGACGTCGCGGGCAAGACCGGCACGGCCCAGACCGGCAACGAGGAGAATCAGCACGCCTGGTTCACCTCCTTCGCCCCGGCCGACGATCCGCAGGTCGCGGTCGCGGTCGTGGTGGAGAACGGCGGGGATCTCGCCGGCGAGGCCACCGGTTCGAAGGTGGCCGCGCCGATCGCCCGCGCGATGATGGAGGCGGTGATCGGCGAGTGAAACCGGTCGAGGGCCTCCTCCTGGGCGAGCGGTACCGCCTGCTCGATCTCATCGCGATCGGCGGCATGGGCGAGGTATGGGCGGCGCTCGACGAGCACCTCGAGCGCCGGGTCGCGGCCAAGGTGCTGCGCCCCGAGTTCGCGGGCGATGCCGCCTTCCTCGGGCGGCTGCGCGCCGAGGCGCGCAACGCCGCCGGGCTCTCGCACCAGAACATCGCCGCGATGTACGACTACGGGGAGCAGGACGACTCGGGCTACCTCATCATGGAGCTCGTGATCGGGGAGCCCTTCTCGGACCTGCTCGCCCGGGAGCGGACCCTCGATGCGGTGCAGGTGCTGCCGATCCTCGCCCAGACCGCCCGCGGCCTCCACACCGCGCACATGGGCGGGGTGGTGCACCGCGACATCAAGCCCTCGAACCTGCTCATCACCCCCGACGGCTACGTGAAGATCACCGACTTCGGGATCGCGCTCGGGGCGAATCAGGCCCCGATGACCGCGACCGGGATGGTCATGGGCACGGCCCAGTACCTGCCGCCCGAGCAGGCGATGGGCCGGGCGGCGACCGGGCTCGGGGACATCTACGCCCTCGGGGTGATCGGCTACGAGGCGCTCGTGGGGCGTCGTCCGTTCACCGGCAAGACCCAGGTGGACATCGCGTTCGCGCACGTGAACGAGGAGGTGCCGCCGATGCCCGACCGGATCGACGCGCGGGTGCGGGACCTCATCGGCTCGATGCTCGCGAAGGATCCGGAGGACCGCCCCCGCAGCGCCGCCTCCCTGGCGCGGATGATCGAGGAGCTCCTGCCCGAGCTGGCTCCGGGCGCGGAGTCCGCCCGGCCCGGGCACCACGCCGCGATCCCCACCGAGGTCGAGCTCAAGGCGAACGTGTCGGTGCGGCCGCCGATCGCCGTGACGAAGCCGACCCCCGCCTCCGGGAACCGGGCGACGCCACCCGGGGAGGCGGCCACGCGTCCCCGCTGGCATCCGACGCGCACCGAGCCGGAGGATGCGCCGGCGCCCGGGCCGCCGGCCTCGCGGCGCTCACTGCGCGGGGAGGGCGGCTCCGAGCAGAATCGGCGGGGCCGGCGTGGCGGAGCTCTCATGCTCATGGTGATGCTGCTCGCGCATCCGGCCGCCGCGGAGGTCGGTAGGCTGGGCAACTGCACTGGCGAGAATCCCCCCACCGCGGCGTGTGCCGCGATGTCGATCGACGAAAGGCCGATAGGTGGCTGACAACGTACCCCGCCTGCTCGCAGAGAGGTATGAGGTCGGAGAGCTCATTGGGCGCGGCGGCATGGCCGAGGTCCATATCGGCCGCGACACCCGGCTCAACCGCACCGTGGCGGTCAAGGTACTGCGCTCCGACCTGCTCGCGGATGTGACCTTCCAGGCGCGGTTCCGGCGCGAGGCCCAGTCGGCGGCGTCACTCAATCACCCCGCGATCGTGTCGGTGTACGACACCGGCGAGGAGGTCACGACCGATGCGGCCGGCGCGCAGAGCCGGTGGCCGTACATCGTGATGGAGTACGTCGAGGGCCACACCGTGCGCGATCTGCTGCGCGACGGCTCGGCCCTGCCGATCGACGAGGCGATCGAGATCACCCTCGGGGTGCTCACGGCGCTCGAGTACTCCCACCACAGCGGGATCGTGCACCGCGACATCAAGCCGGCGAACGTCATGCTCACCCCGACCGGTGCGGTCAAGGTGATGGACTTCGGCATCGCCCGGGCGCTGGCCGACACCTCGGCCACGATGACCCAGACCCAGGCCGTCGTCGGCACGGCCCAGTACCTCTCCCCCGAGCAGGCCCGCGGCGAGGTGGTCGACGCCCGCTCGGACCTGTACTCGACGGGCTGCCTGCTCTACGAGCTGCTCACCGGCCGCCCCCCGTTCGTGGGCGACTCGGCCGTGGCCGTGGCCTATCAGCACGTCGGCGAGGAGCCCCAGCCGCCGTCGGCGTTCGCGCCGGACGTTCCCGAGGCGCTCGACCGGATCCTCCTCAAGGCCCTGACGAAGGACCGCGAGCAGCGCTACTCCTCCGCCTCGGCGTTCCGGGCGGACCTCGAGGCCGCCGCGGTCGGCGGGCTCGTGCAGGCACCGGCCATGGCCGCCGCCGCACCGGCCACGCAGGTGCTCGGTCAGCCGGCACTCGCCCAGCCCTCCCCGTTCCCGCCGGTTGCCGAGGACGAGGCGGCCGAGGAGGAGCCCCCGAGCCGCAAGGGACTGATCTGGACCCTCGTGATCCTCGGCGTGGTGATCGCCGGTGTCGTCGCCTTCCTCCTGCTCAACCAGGACAAGGAGCCGCCGCCCACCCCGCAGGTCGCCGTGCCGACCCTGACCAACGAGATGGACAAGGGCGATGTGACCGCCCTCCTCGAGGAGGAGGGGCTCGTGCTCGACGACCAGGGCGGGGAGGCCTCCACGGACGTGGCGGCCGGCAACGCCACCCGCTGGTCGCCCGCCGTGGGCACGATGGTCGACGAGGGCAGTTCCGTCCAGGTGTGGTTCTCCACCGGACCGGACGCGATCGCGATCCCGAACGTGGCCGGGATGGAGCAGAACGCGGCCCGGGACCGGCTCGTGGACGCCGGCTTCAACGCGGGCAACTTCACGATCGAACCCGAGAACATCGCCGACAAGTCGCAGGGCACGGTCGACCGCACCGAGCCGGCCGCCCAGACGGAGGTCTCCCCGGACGCGGACATCACGATCTTCGTGGCGACCGGGAACGTCGAGATCCCCGACTTCGTGGGCGACCAGTTCGAGGATGTGGCCGCAGAGCTCAAGGACCTCGGGATCAGCGCCGCCACGACCTTCCTCGAGTCCGACGAGACACCCGGCACGGTCATCGCCCAGGACGTCTCCGGGCTGCGCCCGGTCAACTCGAGCATCAACCTCACGGTGGCCAAGGCCCCGCCGCCGCCGACCGAGGAGCCGAGCACCCCGACCGAGTCGCCGAGCGAGACCGAGACCACGACGCCGCCTCCCGCGGACGACAACCCGTCCCCGCCCCCGACCGATGGGGCCGGGGACGCGGGGGACCAGGGCCGCAGCTAGGCCCCGGTCGGCCGGGTCACGCGCAATCCAAGCAGCGCATCGAAGAGCGCGTCCGCCAACCTGCCATCGAGCCGGTTACCGGGAGGCAGCTCATCCAGGTGACGCCAGATGGTCTCCGCCTCATCGATCACGAAGCCCGGCTCGGTCGCCACATTGAGCACGTACGTGAGCACCTGACGGCATTCGAGGATTTCGGCTCAGGTGGCATCGTCTGCGGTCAACGGCGGTTCGTCGTCGATGGCCGCGACCGCGTCCCCGTCGCTCACGAGGTAGCCCTCGATGGCGTTCGCCCCCTGGACGGCCTTCCCCGCCGAGGTGCGGCCGAGTAGGTCGTTCCAGCGCTTTAACGTATGCAGAACGTTCACTGGGGAGGGCCGAACCGCGCGGGTCTCAGTGATGACCTGCTGATCTTCAAGTTCCGGGTCGGGTGTCCGGAATCCAGATGCATGTCAGTTATTAAGAGACAAAGCGACACGATCACCCCGTCGGGGGTGGTCGCGGTCACCCGCGTGCGATTCGGCAGCGTCTCGCAGTCCCTCCGGGCACTCGGTGCGCTCGACCAGACAGTCGCGGCGATCGACCCGCTGAACAGCGACCTCGGCCGCCGAATCCCATCCCGTACTGAGAGCGTGAGGGCCGCGAGCCTCGGCGGATAGGTCTGGGATCACTGCGACCTCCTGAGTCCGCGTCCGGAGCCGTGATTCGACCAGGACACAACTCCGGCGTGGCGCGCGATACGCGCATAGACGCTTCAGGAGCGAGCTATCGCGTGTCGTCGGCATGGTCGCGAGGACTCTGCGGCTTGCATAGACCCAGCCAGAACTCGGATCCACGGTCATGCTCGGCTACGAGCCGAGGGAGGAGGGGCTCGGCGACCCCGCCGCGTGAGGCCATGTCGTCAAGCGAGGCGATGATGTCGAGCACGGAGCGCGGTTCGAACTGGCCCGCTTCCCGCTTGGCCTTCGTCCGGACGTTGTTCGGGGTTGGGCCGGCGTCGAGGACCGAATGGTGCCACAGCCTACTGTGGTGGGCGCACCGGTTCCGGAGATAGACCAAGGCCCGCACACGGTAGGCGAAGCCGGCCTTGGCGATCCCGATGCTCGTCGCGACGGCATCGGCGAGACCGCCACCTGCGCCCCGCTCTATGGCCTTCGACAGAGTGCCGAACGACCAGGCCTCGACCGCGGACCACACCGGCAGTCTGCTGTAGTCGGCGTGGTCGGGGCCGGACCCTCGGTAGCGGAGGATGTGGCGGTCCTTGCTACGGTCGATGTCTCGCAGGCAGGACTCGACAGTCGGCTCTCGGTCGCCGACGTCGGTGTAAAAGCCCTCCTTGAGATAGCCGCCGTAGGCACCATGCTCGTCGGCGACGACGCGCGCGACGTGCGAGCGGAGCATGAGCTCGACGTGCGCGAGCGGTCGGAGGAGCGCAGTGCGTAGTGCCGCGTCGGCGTCGTAAACGGCGCGGATCTCGTCAAGCGTGGTGGCCGGGCGAAAGTTGTCGTCACCGAGATGGGGAGCCTTCTGGAAGTACCGGGCGTAGCCGGAGAACCGGTAGTAGTTCGTCACAGCGAGGAAGCGGGCGCAGGCGGCCTCATCATCGACGGTGAGACCCCGGCCGACCATGAGGGCGACCTGCTCGTCCCAGGAGAGATTCGGCTTCACACGGCACCCCGGAAAGAGAGAGGCCCCTCCCATTTGAGCTTCTTCGAGAGGCTTGGGAGGGGGTCGATTGCTTTCACTCTAGCCGACCCGACCGACAGCCACCAGCCAACGAGGACGCTGTCGCGCGCCACAGCGTCGGACCGCACCCGGCTCGACCGGGCTCAGCAGGGCACACACGGGCCCGTCACTCACTCAGCCCGCTGCGAGCCCCGGACTCAACCCCTCGGCCGTCTCGACCGCCCCGGCGACCCCCGCGAGTTCGAGCCAGTTCGCCAGCAGCCGGTGCCCGCCCGTGGTGAGCACCGACTCGGGGTGGAACTGCACGCCGTGCAGGGGCAGCTCGCGGTGCACGAGGCCCATGATCACCCCGTCGGGGGTGGTCGCGGTGACCCGCAGCTCCCCGGGCACCGTGCCGGTGCGCACGGCGAGGGAGTGGTAGCGGGTCGCGACCATCTCGGCCGGCAGCCCCGCGAACACCCCGGTGCCGTCGTGCTGGATCCGCGAGGTGCGCCCGTGCATGAGCTGCGGAGCGTGACCCACCTCGGCCCCGAACACCTCCGCGAGCGCCTGGTGCCCGAGACAGACCCCGAGGAGGGGCTTCACGTCCCGAGCGCACGCGGCGATGAGCTCCTCGCTGCGCCCGGCCTGCGCGGGCGTGCCCGGTCCGGGCGAGACGAGCACCGCATCGGCGAGCTCGTAGGCGCCGGTGAGGGCTGCGTCGTCACAGCGCAGAACCTGCGTGACGGCCCCCAGCTGCTCGAGGTAGCCGACGATCGTGAAGACGAAGCTGTCGTAGTTGTCGACGACGAGAACGCGCCTCATGCGCCGTCGATCGTGTTCTCACCGAGGGGAAGGAGCGGGTAGGCCCACGGGAACACGTACTCGAACAGCACGTACACGATCGCCGCCACCACGAGCAGGAGGAAGATCGCCTTGAACCAGGCCGGCCCGGGCAGGCCGCGCCACAGTGCTCCATACATCTACAGACTTCCTTCCGGCAGGTCGGCGGGCCGGCCATCGGACAGGTCCGTCCAATAGTCGAGCTCGGCGTGCACGATCCAACGCTCCTTGATCGACCAGAGCGGGTGGCACGTGGTCAGGGTGAGCAGCTGCTGCTCGGGCGCGGCCCCGGGATCGAACGGGTTCGCCGCGATCACGCGGGTGTCGGTGGGTTTGACGATCTCGTGGCTGCTCACGCGGTAGACGTAGAAGGCGTCCTTGGTCTGCACGATGAGCGGATCGCCCTCCTTGAGCTCCTCGACGTACCGGAACGGCTTGCCGTGGGTCTGCCGGTGGCCGGCGAGCGCGAAGTTGCCCAGTTCCCCGGGCACCTGGGTCTCCGGGTAGTGACCGACGTATCCATCGTTGAGCACGTCGAGGCCGACGCCGTCGGTGATGGGCATCCGGTAGTCCTCGCCCCACCGGGGCACGTACAGCACCCCGATCGACCCCTCCTTGACGCTCGCCACGGGCGCGTCGCCGGTCTGCTCGGGCGCGACGGTGTCGGGCACGGGCGGCAGCGACTGCTCGAACACCTCGATGTGCCCGGCGGCCTCCCGCGCGCCGATGACGTCGGTCCAGTACACCTGCCACACCACGAACAGGCCGATGATGAGGCCGGCGGTGATGAGCAGCTCCCCGAACACGCCGACGATGATCGAACCGACCGAGGCGCGCCGACGACCGTGGTGCGCACGCCGGGACTTGCGCGAGGGAAGCGGCTCCGGCTCGGTGTTGAGCTCGAAGACGTCGTACACATCTGTCATGGAGTGGACCCGTTCGCAGGTGAGGGTTCTGTTGTAGGCAGGGTAATGGGTTCCTGCCCGGGCTTGTGCGCATAGGCCATCGCGATCGACCCCTCGGCCGCCGGGAACTCCAGCTCCGACTCCTCGTCGAGCGACCAGCCCAGCTGGAGCGCCTCGACGTAGTCGAGGTAGAGGGCCACCGGTGCGCTGCTCACGAGCACGCGCCGCAGCTGGGCCGGATCCCCGATCGCCGCGATCGCGTACGGCGGGGAGTAGACCGACCCGTCGATGAGCAGCACGTTGCCCACGCAGCGGATCGAGGAGGTGGCCGTGACGCGGTGCCCCTGCACCGTCATGGCCTCGGCGCCGCCCGCCCACAGCCCGTTCATCACGCCCTCGAGATCCTGCTGGTGCACCACGAGATCGTCCGGCTGAACGCCCGGGGGCAGCGTGTCGCGCCGGGGCGCGTCCCACAGCTTGACGACGACGCCCGGTCCCGTGACCGCGGATCGTCCCGCCGCGTACTCCACCTCGGGATCGGGGCCGGCCTGACTGAACTCGTCGGCCGAGGCCACGAGATCGGCCACCTCCGCTCGAAGCTCGATCACGTCGGCGTTGGTCTGTTCGAGCCGGTCCCGTTCGACCCGCACGAGGTCGACGAGGTTCTCCGGGCGGCGGGTGTCGGCCTCCGCGAAGAGTCGCGCGTTGGTCGCGAACAGGATGCCCGCGAGCACGCCCACGACGGCCAGACTCCAGTGCCCGGTGCGGCGCGCGCGGCCCCGGTGCGGCGGCGGCACTGTTCCCGACATGGCGCCAGTGTAGGTGCCGATCCCGACAGTGGCCGAGGGGGAACGCATTCTCCCCTAGAATCGGGGCAGTCTGCATCACTGAGGAGTAGTGGCATGCCCAAATCGAAGCCCCGCAAGAAGTCGACCTACACGCCGCCGCCGGCATCGACCGAGGCCGTACCGAATCCGGTCTGGTGGGTTCCGGTCATGGTCACGCTCGGCCTCGTCGGCCTGGCCTGGATCGTCGCGACCTACGTGTTCAACGGTCAATACCCCGTCCCCGGCATCGGCAACTGGAACCTGGGCATCGGCTTCGCCCTCGTGTTCGCCGGGTTCATCATGACCATGCGCTGGCGCTGAGCGCCCACCCCTCGCCCCTGTCCGAGTCGGGACCATGACGGTCCCGGCCCGGACGGCCCTCCCGCAGCGGTCCCGTCGACGACGACGCTCCCCGGACCACGCGGCCCTCACGATCCTGACCGCCCCGGCGGCGCTCACCCGCACCGACGGCACCGACGCCGCATCCACAGCGCCCACAGCGCCCGCAGCGCCCACAGTGCCCATGGCGCCCGGCCGGCCCGCCCGCCGGACGGGTCCCCACCCGGGCGCACTCCCATGGCGTCGATCCGCAGCGCGGAAGACACGTGAGGATGCGGGGTGCGATCTCCGCGGGCGCCCGCCCGGGCTCGGCGCCGACCGCTGTCACCCGCAGGCTCTTCGTACATCTGTACACAGCGTTACCCACAGCTGTGGAATTACAGCCGTGTGACTATCCCCAGGTGTGGACACAGCTGTGGATAACTGGGGATAAGGGCGGGCCCACCGGTGGATATCCGCCGCGTCGCCGTGGATGAACCTGAGGATGACGCCTCAACCTGTGGATAAGCATGGGTCTCTGTGGACAGCTGTGGACAACCCTGTGGACGGCGTCGAGGCGACCGGTCGCCGTCCTCGCGCACGACGAACGGCCGGCCCCCGCACGGATGCGGAGGCCGGCCGTCGAGGAGCGGGTGCTACTTCACGGCGTACATCGCGACGAAGCCCGCGACGAGGGCGGCCGCGACGGCGACGACACCGATGACGCCGCCGACGTGCTGACGCTCGCGCGGCAGCTTGGTGAACAGGAGCCCGAGCACGCCACCGGTGATGAGGCCGCCGACGTGCGCCTGCCAGGAGATCCCCGCGATCACGAAGGAGATCACCACGTTGATCCCGATGACCACGAGGATCTGTTGGGCATTGCGCCCGGTCTTGCGCAGCACGAGCGCGATCGCCCCGAACAGCCCGAACACGGCCCCGGACGCGCCGACGACGCCCTGATACCAGCTGTCTGCCGAGGGGCCCGCCGAGAAGACCACGACCGCGAGGCTGCCGCCGATGAGGCTGAGGAGGTACAGGGCGATGAACCGCCAACGCCCGAGCATCTTCTCCAGGAACGGGCCCACGATCCACAGCGCGTACATGTTGAACGCGATGTGGAAGATGCCCGCGTGCAGGAACCCGCTCGTGACGATCCGCCAGGGCTCGGTCTCACCGACCACGGGCGCGAACATCAGGTTCCACGTGAGGCCGGGAACGACGTAGCCGAGCAGGAACAGGGCCACGTTGATCCCGATGATCACCTGGGTGACCACGGGGTGACGGCTCGGCGTGATCCGGCCGCCGAGCACCGTGCGCTGGGCGGGCACCTGCTTCTGGGCGGCACGCACGCAGTCGATGCAGTGCACGCCGACCGGCGCCTGCCGCTGGCACTCCGGGCAGACCGGCCGGCCGCAGCGCTGGCAGCGCACGAAGCTGACCCGGTCGGGGTGACGCGGGCAGACCGGCTGCCCCTGCCCCGGGGACCCCGGAGTGCCGCCGCCCGGGCCGCCGGACCATCCCGCCGACGGCGGCGGAACCTGGCCCGGCTGCTCGGGGCGCCACCCGGGATTGGGGGCGGAGGGGTAGTCGGTCACCTGATCCGCCGAATCAGTCGACGATCTCGATCGAGTTGATGACGATGTCCTGCACGGGGCGGTCGTTGCGTCCCGTGGCGGCGTTGCCGATCGTGTCGACGACGGCCGTCGAGGCCTGGTCCTTCACCTTGCCGAAGATGGTGTGCTTGCCCTGCAGCCACGTGGTCGGTGCGGTGGTGATGAAGAACTGGGAGCCGTTCGTGCCCTTGCCCATCCGCTTGCCGGCATTCGCCATGGCGAGGATGTACGGCTGGGTGAAGTCGAGCTCGGGGTGGATCTCGTCGTCGAAGGTGTAGCCGGGGCCGCCGGTGCCGGAGCCGAGCGGGTCGCCGCCCTGGATCATGAAGTTCGGGATGATGCGATGGAAGATCGTGCCGTCGTAGAGCGGCTCGGTGCTCTCCACACCGGTTCCGGGGTGGGTCCAGCTGCGGTCACCGCGCGCCAGCTCGACGAAGTTCTGCACCGTCTTGGGGGCGTGGTTGGGCAGCAGCTCGACGACGATGTCGCCTTCGGAAGTGTGAAAGATAGCGTCCATGCCGCCTATTCTCGCATCCACCACCGCGGACGGCACACCAGCGGCACACGGGCGACACACCGCCGGCCCCGCCGATCGGCACCGCGATGCGCTCGGGTCCGCGTGTCCGCTGCGCGGGCATCCGCCGATAGCCGTATGCGAAAGAACACTCCAGATGGCACGATAGGGAGAGTTCCACAGAATCGACCGCTCCCCGCGACCACGCGGCGGACAACGCAAGGGGCAGATATGTCGCAGAAGAAGCTCTCCACCGATCAGGTCCGCGATGGTGCGAACGAGGCCGGCAAGGCTGCTCGGCAGTTCGCCGACGACGCGAAGGAGTGGGCGGGCCCCAAGGTGGAGGCCGCGATCGAGTGGGCCGGGCCGCGGGTCGACAAGGCGTGGCGCAGCGGCGTCGAGGTGACCGCCCCGAAGGTCGCCGAGCTGGCCGAGAAGAGCAGGGGCGCGGTCGACATCGCCCATGACAAGCTCGTCGACTCCGTGCTTCCGCGCGTGGTCACCGCGATGGAGGACGCCGCGAACGCGGCCAAGGCCGGGGCCGACGCCGCCGCCGACAAGGCGGCCGACAAGGCCGCGTCCGCGCTGAGCATCGTGGAGAAGGCCGCGAACGAGCAGACCAAGAAGAAGAGCAGCGTGGGCAAGGTGCTCGGCTGGACCGCCGTCGGCGCGGCCGTCGCCGGGGCCGGCGTGCTCATCTGGCGCCGCACCCAGCCGGTCGACGACCCGTGGGCGGAGGAGTACTGGGACGACGTCCCCGCCGCCCCGGCCGCGGAGCCCGCGGTCGAGGCCAAGGACGCCGCCGACAAGGCGGCCGGGGCCGTGGCGGAGAAGACCAGCGATGCCGCGGACAAGGCCGCCGAGGTCGCCGGCGACGCGAAGGCGGCCGCCGCGGACGTGAAGGACGCCGCCGACAAGGCGACCGGGGCCACCCGCCGAGACAAGAAGGCCTGACCCCGGGCAGGTCGCGGCCCGGCCCCGCGAGGCGGCGGTCCCCCCGGGGCCGCCGCCTCCGGCGTGCCGGCCGGCAGGTCGACGGGCAGGTCGGCCCAGCGCGCGAGGTCGCCGGGCGATGGAAGAATGGTCGCGTGACCTCCTCCGTGCCCTCCCTCGCCCAGCGCCTCGATGACACCCTCGCCCGCGCCATCGCCGCGGCCTACCCCGAGCAGGCCGGTGCCGATCCGCTCGTGCGACCCTCGGATCACGCCGACCTCCAGGCCAACGCGGCCCTGGCGCTGGCGAAGAAGGTCGGGGCGAACCCGCGGCAGGTCGCCACCCGGATCGTCGAGGAGCTCGGCCAGGCCGGCCTCATCGGATCGGTCGAGATCTCCGGACCCGGCTTCCTCAACCTCACCCTCTCCGACGCCGCCCTGTGGGACCAGGTGCGCGAACGGCTGGACGACGACCGCCTCGGCGTGCCGGCGAGCCGGGCGGGGACCCGCACGGTCGTCGACTACTCGGGGCCGAACATCGCCAAGGAGATGCACGTCGGGCACCTGCGCTCCTCGATCATCGGCGACTCCATCGCCCGCATCCTCGGCTTCCTCGGCTCCGACGTCGTGCGGCAGAACCACCTGGGGGACTGGGGCACCCAGTTCGGGATGCTCATCCAGTTCATCGACGAGAACCCCGACGTCGCCTGGCGCGCCGAGGAGCTGAGCGACACCTCCCCGGTCTCGGCGCTCGACGGCCTCTACAAGCGGGCCCGCGCCCGCTTCGACGCCGACGACGCCTTCGCCGACCGCGCCCGGGCCCGCGTCGTGGCCCTGCAGGCCGGCGACCCGGCCACCCTGGCCACCTGGCGCGAGATCGTGGACCAGTCGCAGCGCTTCTTCTCCGAGGTGTACGGCCGGCTCGGGCTCCAGCTCACGCCGGCCGACGCCGCCGGGGAGTCGATCTACAACCCGATGCTGCCCGTCGTGGCCGCCGAGCTCGCCGACGCGGGCGTGGCGGTGGAATCCGACGGCGCGCTCGTGTTCCTCTCCGAGGAGGTCACGGGCCCGGACGACAAGCCCGCCGCCCTCATGGTGCGCAAGTCCGACGGCGGCTACGGCTACGACACGACCGACCTGGCGACCCTGCGCTACCGCGTGCGTGAACTCGGGGCCGACCGCATCCTCTACGTGGTGGGCGCGCCGCAGGCGCTCCACTTCCGGCTCGTCTTCGAGGCCGCCACGAAGGCCGGCTGGCTGCACGACGGTGTCGGCGCGGCCCACGTCCCCTTCGGATCCGTGCTCGGCGCCGACGGCAAGCCCTTCAAGACCCGCGCGGGGGTCTCGGCCAAGCTCATGGACCTGCTCTCGGCGGCCGTCGACGCCGCCCGTGCGGTCGTGCGCGAGGCCGCCGAGGAGAAGGGCGCCGACCCCGACGACCCCGCCCTCGACCTCATCGCCGAGCAGGCCGGGATCGCGGCGATCAAGTACGCCGACCTCTCCTCCAACCGGATCAAGGACTACACGTTCGACCCCGAGCGGATGGTCTCCTTCCACGGCAACACCGGCGTCTATCTGCAGTACGCGCACACCCGGCTCGCATCGATCCTGCGGAAGGCGGCCGAGCGAGGCCTCGAGGTCGAGGCGAGCGCCGCCGTCCATGCGCTGACCGAACCGCTCGAGAGCGCCGAGCGGGCCCTCGCGCTCCAGCTGGACCAGTTCGGGGCCGCGGTCGAGACCGTGGCCGGCACGCTCGAACCACACACGCTGTGCACCTACGCCTACGAGCTGGCACGCACGTTCACCGAGTTCTACGACCAGTGCCCGGTGCTCGCCTCCTCCGGGGCGGTGCGGGAGCGGCGGCTGCTGCTCGTGGACCTGACCCGCCGGACCCTGGCGCGCGCGCTCGACCTGCTCGGCATCGCCGCCCCCGAGCGAATGTAGGCGGATGTCGATGGCCCATTCGCACGGCACTCCCACAGCCGGGACCGCCGCCGGGCAGCACCGGTCCCGGCTGATCGTCGTGCTGGTCATCACCGGCGTGGTGGTGGTGTTCCAGCTCGTCGGGGCGATCGTCTCCTCCTCGCTCGCGCTGCTCGCGGACGCCGGGCACATGCTCACCGATGCCACCGGGGTGCTCATCGCGCTCGTGGCGATCACGCTCGCGAGCCGGCCCGCCACCGATTCGCGCACATGGGGGCTCATGCGCGCGGAGATCCTCGCGGCGCTGGTCAACGCGGTCATCCTCGGCGGCATGGGCGTGTACGTGATCGTCACG
Organism: Pseudactinotalea sp. HY160; assembly: GCF_009372055.1. Lineage (NCBI taxonomy): Bacteria > Bacillati > Actinomycetota > Actinomycetes > Micrococcales > Cellulomonadaceae > Pseudactinotalea > Pseudactinotalea sp. HY160. The sequence continues at coordinate 327,674 of NZ_WHMT01000002.1, forward strand.
GCCCTGGCGCGCTGGGATTCGCCGCCGGAGGTCGCCACCACCCCGATGCTCATCGCGGCCGGGGCGGGCCTGGTCGCCAACGCGATCTCGCTGACGTTCCTGCACGGCTCCCACCGCGAATCGGTCAACATGCGCGGGGCCTACCTCGAGGTGCTCGGGGATCTCGTGGGCTCCGTGGCCGTGATCGTGGCCGGGATCGTCATCGCCACGACCGGCTATCAGCGGGCGGACATCTTCGCCTCGCTCGGGATCGGGCTGTTCATCCTGCCGCGGGCGTGGTCGCTGCTGCGCGAGGTCACCCACATCCTCCTCGAGGCGACCCCCAAGGGCCTCGACCTGGCCCGCGTGCGCGAGCACATCCGATCGGTCGAGGGCGTGATCGACGTGCACGACCTGCACGCGTGGACCATCACCTCCGGGATGCCCGCGCTCACGGCGCACGTCGTGGTCGAACCGGAGTACCTGGCCGAGTGCGGGCCCGTGCTCGATCGGGTGACCGCCTGCCTCGAGCAGCATTTCGACCTCGGCCACACGACCCTCCAGCTCGAACCCGTGGGCCATGCCGCCCACGAGGTCGAGCCCGGCTGCTGAGCCGTGATCAGGCGAGAACCCTCGCCTCATCCCTGAGCCCACGCAGGCACCACAGGCCCCACAGGCCCATGGCGATGTCATGGCCCACGAGGAAGACCCACAGCAGTCCGCCGTGCAGCCCGGTGATGTGGAGGAGCAGGTCACCCGTAGCATGGATCGCGATCAACAGCCAGATGGCGTTGGTGCGCCACCGCATGAGCGAGAATCCCACGCCGAAGCAGAACGCACCGACAGCCTGGGCCAAGGTGACGGCGATCGGTTGCCCGAACACGACGTTCGCCAGGTGGGTGCCCGCGAACAGGGCGCCACCGAGAATGGCCGATCGGCGCACTCCGAGCCCACGGAGCACATCCAGGATCAGGCCGCGATGCCAGAGCTCCTCGAAGACGCCCGTCGCCACGTAGCCGACCACAAGCACAATCAGCAGGCTCCCGCCCGGTAGCTCGATTCCGGTCACGATGGGGGCCAGGGCGATGATCCCGGGCACGATGAGCAGGCCAGGCTGCCGCCACCCGGCGGGGCCTCCCGCACCGACCCGGCGCCAGGCGCCGGCCCCGCCGACGACGACGCACGCACCGACGGCCAGGAACAGCACGGCGGCGAGCCGGACCGATATCGGATCCGCGGTCGGAGCAAAGACCCGTCCGCCGACTCCGATCGCCGCCGTCAGGAGCATCGTCACCGCCGCAAGACCGACAGCCAGCCACACCGGATGTCTTCTCCCCACCCACCAGGGCGCCGTTCCCGGCTGTGACTGGAGAGTCGACTCCCGGATGAAGCCCGGTTGTTGAACGCTCATGATGGATCCTCCTCACGGGGTCCGGTCTCCGCCAACCGGATAGCGGTCGATCGGTACCTGCCGACGACCTCGATGATGCGCAGGAGCAGGAGAATGAGCAGGGCGAACAGCCCAAGCTCCGCGTGCACGGCGCTGATCAGGGCACACGCCCCGAAGACGGCCGTGGTGACCCATGCCCAGCCGAGTCGATGATCCGACCCGATGTTGTCGTCCTCGTTCCGGTGATGACCGGCGATGGTCACGATGGTCGATGTGAGCACGGAGAGCACAAACATGGTGCCGATATAGAAGGGGGCCGAGGTCGTGTCGAGCTCATGTCCCACGACCGCCGTCGGGAACGGCAGGAACGCAATGACGAGGAGCCACAGCATCGTGAGCACGCGCACGGCCCCCATCGTGGAGCGGTCTCCGGCAGCGCGCAATGCGGCCGCGTGAGCGGCCCAGAAGACGTAGATCACGAGAAAGCTGAGGACGAACGAGAGCATCAGATCCCCGTGGACGGCGAACCATCGTCCCGGATGCGCGACATCCCACTGGTCCGCCACGTCGACGACCGGAAGCACGAGCAGCGTCATCGCAATCGCGACGATCGCGTCCGTCAAGGAGATTATGCGCGTGCGCCCCGGCCCGTCGGACCGGTCACGTGCGGCACTCGTGGCCACGCGCAAATCTTCGCACACGGTCCCCGGCACCGCTATCCCCGATTCACGTCCACCGCTGGACGACGCTCGCCCGGGCGCTACGCTTCGGCCATGACGTCACTCACCACCGCCGATGAGTCCGGCTTCTTCGGTTCCTATGGCGGCCGCTTCCTGCCCCCGCACCTCGAGGCCCCGATCGCCGAGGTCGCCGCCGCCTACGCCCAGGCCAAGGACGACCCGGCCTTCCACGCCGAATACGAGGCCCTGCTCGCCGACTTCGTGGGCCGGCCCTCGCCGCTGTTCCTTGCTCGCGGCCTCACCGCCCGGCTCGGCGGCGCGAAGATCTACCTCAAGCGCGAGGATCTCAACCACACGGGCGCGCACAAGATCAACCACACGCTCGGGGAGGCGCTGCTGGCCAAGCGCATGGGCAAGCGCAAGCTCATCGCCGAGACCGGCGCGGGCCAGCACGGCGTGGCGCTCGCGACCGCGGCGGCGCTGCTCGGGCTCGAGTGCGAGATCCACATGGGCGCGATCGACATCGCCAAGCAGCACCCCAACGTCGTGCGGATGCGCCTGCTCGGGGCCACGGTCGTGCCGGTGGAGTCCGGGGGCCGGTGCCTCAAGGATGCGGTCGACTCGGCGTTCGGGGTGTGGGCGAACGACTTCGCCGACACGATGTTCGCGATCGGATCGGTCGTGGGCCCGGATCCGTTCCCGTCGATGGTGCGCGACTTCCAGGCGATCGTGGGCCGGGAGGCGCGCGCGCAGGTGCTCGAGAAGGAGGGCCGCCTGCCCACCGCGCTCATCGCCTCGGTCGGGGGTGGCTCGAACGCCATCGGCCTGTTCAGCGCATTCCTGGACGACGCCGACGTCGCGATCTACGGGGTCGAGCCGGCGGGGCGTGGACTGGAGCAGCCGGGGGATCACGCCGCCACGATGACCCTCGGCAGCACCGGCGTCATCCACGGCATGCAGACCCGCCTGCTCCAGGACGAGGCCGGGGAGCCGTGGCCGGTGCACTCGATCGCCTCCGGGCTCGACTATCCCGGCGTCGGCCCTCAGCACGCCCACCTGCGCGACGTCGGCCGGGTCGAGTACGTGACCGCGACGGATGAGGAGACCCTCGAGGCGTTCCAGCTGCTGTGCGCCACGGACGGCATCATCCCCGCGATCGAGTCGAGCCACGCGCTCGTGCACGCGATCCGGATGGCACCGGAGCTCGGCCCCGAAGATGTGCTCGTGGTCAACCTCTCCGGCCGCGGCGACAAGGATCTGGACTTCGTGGCCGAGCGGCTCGGGATGGACTGAGCCGTGCGGATCGGGGTCTACGTCGACGGCTACAACTTGTACTACGGCGGACGTTCGACCTGCGGCCGCGGCACCGAAGGGTGGCGTTGGCTCGATGTCCGAGGACTCGTCGAGAGTGTGATCCGAACGCAGGGCGCATGGCAGGACACGTGCGTGACCAAGATCGTCTACTGCACGGCACGCGTTGATTCAAAGCTGGATCCATCAGCCCACTTCGATCAGGATCTGTACCTCAAGGCCTTGGTCTCGAGCGGATCCGTCGACCACATCGAGTATGGAAACTACGTCGTTCGCACCAAGATGGGTCTGCTTGCCACGAATGACCCTGTCAGCCGCCGACCGGTCGTGACGCAATCGGCGTGGCCCGTGATGGTGCGCGACTCATCCGGGAAGTCCGTTCACGACGCACGCTTCATGGTCCAATACCTGCACATCGAGGAGAAGGGCAGCGATGTGAACGTCGCAGCACACCTGCTACTCGACGTACTCTCCGGCAGCATCGATGGCGCCGTCGTGGTGTCGAATGACAGCGACCTGGCATTTCCTATCAGGGCAGCCCGTCAGCGAGTCCCGGTCGGACTCGTCAATCCGCGGGGCGGTAGGACGGCCGGAGACCTCGCCGGCCACAAGTCCGATGGGGTCGGCGATCACTGGTGGTGGAGACTCAACGAAGAGACATTCACGCGGAATCAACTTCCAGATCGGGTCGGGAACGTGACGAGACCCGATGGCTGGTAGTGAGCGCCTCAGCTCTGAACTTCCCGCTTCTGGCGTCCGGACTGTTCATGCGCTAACGTAGTAGTACTTACTCACCCGGCCCCTCGTGGGCCGGGTCTTTTCTTTGTCCCGCCCGATGCGGCGAATGCAGGCCAGGATGGACTGAGCCGGCTCCACCAGAACTCGAGCTGGATGTTGTCGGGATCGCGGAACACGAGCGCCGTGCCCGCACCGGAGGCGGCATCGGTCACGGGCGAGTGGTCGACGCCGTGCTCGGTCAGGTGCCGCTCCCACGAGTCGAGCTCGGCCCGGTCCGCCACGGTGAGGCCCACATGGTCGAGCCCGGGCCGGCGCTCGTCGAAGGCGTCGGCGCGGGAGTCGGCATGCTGGTTGAGGCCGATGATCAGGCCGGTGGCCTCGTGGCGCAGCACGATCATGATCCGGTCGGCGAACTCGGCCCGCTTGAGCCGCCTCAGGCCGAGCACGCGCGCGTACCAGTCGGCACTCGCCTCGACGTCCGACACGGTCAGGTCGAGGTGGGAGATTCCCTGGAATCCCGGCATGGCGTGGCCCTTCGTCGGCTCATCGGCTCCTCGCTCCGACGATAGCCCCCGCTCCGCTCACGCGGGCCGGAAGCACAGCGTGAGCGTGCGCGCCTCCGGCCGCAGCTGGTGGTCGGGCCACACGTCCGGGCCGCACGAGCGGGAGCCGAGCCCGTTCTGCGCGGCGTCCAGGTACAGGTACGTCGCTCCCGGCGCGGGCAGCTCGTGCGGGTGCCGGGCCCGGTCGAGCTCCTGGGCGGTGTGCGGGGTGAGCGTGAAGCCGGGGCGACGTCCGCGCGCGTCGGCGGCGGCGTCGATCCGCAGCCAGTCCACGTCCCCCGCCCGGAGGGTGAGCGAGCGCAGGTCGCTGCGGTGGCCGGACTCCTGCGGGCGGGCGTACGCCGGCGCGAGGCCCGCCAGGTCGGCGCTGAACCGCCCCACCCGGGCGGCGCGGCGGCTGTCCGGATAGGACTCGAGCGGCCCGGTGCCGAACCAGCTCGCGGCGTCGATCTCGCGCGGCAGGTCGAATCGCAGACCGATCCGCGGCCAGAGCATGTCCCAGCCGGTGCTCGGCACGATCTCGGCCCGCAGCCACAGCTCACCGCCCGCAAGCCGCCAGTGCTCCTGCGTCTCGACGCTCGCCCGCTCGTTCGCCGCGGCCCAGCGGCGCCGGACCACCAGTTCGTCGCGGCCGGCGCGCGCCTCGAGCAGCCGGGCGTTCATCCGGTCCAGGCCCGCCGCCCGCCACCGGTCGGCGTGAGCCGGGGCGTCCGCATCGGGCGGGCTCGTCCACGGATCGACGTGCTCGTACGATCCGAGCCCCGTGAGCCGGTCGTTGTCGGTCGGCGCCCGCCACAGCTCCAGCCGCGGCCCGCGCACGGGCCGGCCGGCGAGCTCGACGAGTCGCCCGTGACGGAACGTGGCCGGTCCGAGCTCGAGCAGCTCCGGTACGGGCGTATGGACGGCGCCCGCCCGGGTCGCGACCGCCGGCGCGCCCGCCGCCGAGGGACCGGTGGGCGAGCCCCCGGCGCCGGAGTCGGCGGCGAGCTCGTGCTGGGTGAACACGAGCGGATGGCCCGCCGGGGCCCACGAACTCGCCCGGGCGAGCACGGCCTCGACGGTGAGCCACAACTCACCCGGCCCGGCGTCGTCCATGCGCATGGCGGGAAGCGGGAACACGCCCTCGCCGCCGGCGGGAACCGGGCCGGCGTGCACGGTTCCGCCGGTGACCGGCTCCCCGTCCCGCTCGAGGAACCAGCGCAGCTCGAGGTCGCTCGTGTCGGTGCTGTGGCGACGGTTCGTCACCTGCACCCGCAGGCCGCCGGATTCCTCGATCGCCAGCCGGACCGGGGAGGAGACCTGCTTGAACTCGGCCAGCCCCGGGGTCGGGGTGGAATCGGAGAGCACGAGCCCGTCCATGACGAAGTTGCCGTCGTGGACGACCTCGCCGAAGTCGCCGCCGTAGCCGAGGAACTCGGTGCCGTCGGCGGTGCGGGTGCGCAGCCCGTGGTCGCGCCATTCCCACACGAATCCGCCGTGCACGCGCTCGTGCGCGCGCGTGAGCTCCTCGTATTGGTCGAGCCCGCCGGGACCGTTGCCCATGGCGTGGGCGTACTCGCACAGCAGGAACGGCTTCGTGCGCTGGCGCGCCGACTCCGCGGCCGTGGCCCCGAGCAGGAGGGAGCGATCGTCGTCGCTGCCGATGGCCGCGACCTCGGGGACCGTGGCGTACATGCGCGAGTACACGTCCGTGTAGGCGCCGGCGTGGTCGCCCTCGTAGTGCACGGGGCGCTGCGGGTCGCGGGTGCGGACCCAGGCGGCCATGGCGGCCAGGTTCGCCCCCGTGCCGGACTCGTTCCCGAGCGACCACATGACGATGCTCGGGTGGTTCTTGTCGCGTTCGAGGGTGCGGGCCATCCGGTCGAGGTAGACCTCCGCCCAGGCGGGATCGTCGCTCGGGTTCCCGATCCACCCCTCGCGCTGGAACCCGTGGGTCTCGAGATCGCATTCGAGCACGACCCAGAGGCCGAGCTCGTCGGCGAGGTCGAGCAGGCGCGGGTGGGGCGGGTAGTGGGACGTGCGGATCGCGTTGACGTTGTGCCGCTTCATCATCGCCAGATCGGTGCGGGAGAACTCCTCGTCGAAGACCCGCCCGCGGTCCGGATGGGTCTCGTGCCGGTTGACCCCGTGGAAGACGACCCGGCGCCCGTTCACCAGGAGGCGACCGCCCTCGATCGAGACGGTGCGGAACCCGAGCCGCAGCGAGACCTCCTCGCCGGCGCTCGCGATGCTCGCCTCGTACAGGCGGGGCGACTCGGCCGACCAGGGCTCGACCGGGCCGACCGCGAGCGGGGCCACGTCGCCGGGACCCTCCCAGCGCTGGGAGATCCCGAGTTCCGGCACGCTCAGGGTGAGCGGCCAGGCGCCCGCGCCGGCCGTGACCTCCGGGGTGATCGTTCCGGCGCCCTCGTCCAGCGCGGCGTAGTCGGCGCGGATCCACACGTCCTCGATCCCGCCGACCGGGCGGGCGAGGAGGGTGACGTCGCGGAAGATCCCCGGGAGCCACCACTGGTCCTGATCCTCCACGTAGGAGTCGGCCGACCACTGGTGGACCCGCACCGCGATCGTGTTGCGGCCCGCCCGCACGTGGGCGGTCACGTCGAACTCGGTGGCGAGGCGGCTGCCGGTGCCGACCCCGATCTCGGCGCCGTTGATCCACACCTTGTAGCGGGACTCCACGCCGTCGAAGCGCAGCACGATCGCCTCGACCCACTGCGCATCCCTCCAGGACTCGGGCACCTCGAACGTGCGCCGGTAGTCCCCGGTCGGGTTCTCGTCGGGCACGTGCGGCACGTCGAGTGGGAACGGGTACTGCACGTTCGTGTAGGCGGGGGCGCCGTGGCGGGGGTCGAGCACCCAGTGCGAGGGCACGGTGAGCTCGCCCCAGCCGTTGGCAGTGCCGTCGTCGTAGGACTCGCGCGCCATCGCCTCCGGCTCCTCCCCCTCGGGCAGCACGCCGCCCGCCCCGGGCGAGCCGGGGGCGCCGTCCAGAAGCCGGAAGCGCCAGCTGCCGTTGAGGCTGAGCGAGGGCGCGTCGGTGTGCAGCCACGAGCGGGCCGGGCGGCGGGGACCCGAGCCGGGGCCGATCGCGGTCACATACGTCATTCCTTGACTGCTCCTTCGGTGAGGCCGCCGCGCCAGAAGCGCTGCAGCACGATCATGGCGATGCCGAGCGGGATGACCGACAGCAGCACGCCGCCGGTGGTGAGTTGGTAGAACTCCGGCAGCCTGTTCACCTGGCTCAGCCACGTGTTCAGGCCGAGTGTGATCGGGTACAGCGTCGTGTCGGAGAGCATGACCAGGGGCAGGAAGTAATTGTTCCAGATGCCCACGAGCTGGAAGAGGAACACGGTCACGAGCGCGGGGGTGAGGATCCGCAGACCGACCACGTGGAAGATCCGGATCTCCCCGGCGCCGTCGAGGCGGGCCGCCTCCAGCAGCGAGTCGCTCACGGTCGCATCCGCGTAGATCCGGCACAGGAACAGCCCGAACGGGGAGACGAGCGAGGGGATGAGCACGCTCCAGTAGGTGTTCGCCATGCCGAGCTGGCTGAACAGCAGGAACAACGGCAGGGCCGTGGCCGTGGCGGGCACGAGCACCCCGCCGAGGATCGTGCCGAAGATGAGCGTGTTCCCGCGGAATCTGTACTTCGCCAGCGCGTAGCCGCCGGCCGCGGCGAAGTACGTCGCCAACACGGCGCCGACGCCCGCGTAGAGGATCGAATTGGCGAACCAGCGGATGTAGATGCTGCCGTCGTAGGTGAGCACCTCCCGCAGGTTGGCCCACAGCGAGAACTCGCTGCCGAACCAGAGGCCGTTCGTGGAGAACAGGTCACCGGTCGTCTTCGTGGCGGCGACGATGACCCAGTAGACGGGGATGAGGAAGTACAGCGCGACGAGGACCAGGATCGCGGTGACGATGATCGTGGTCGAGGCCTTCGTGCCCGCCATCCGCCGGACCTTCCCCGGCCGCGGGCGGGGCGTGATGGGACTGGCGGTCGTGCTCATGTTCGTGCCGGTCTCGAGGGTGCTCATGGGTCAGCCCTTCCGGTTCGTCAGGCGCAGGAATGCGAAGGAGAGGAGGAACGCGGCGAGCGCGATGAGGACCGCCTGCGCCGCGGCGACGTTGTAGTCGTTGTAGGCGAAGGCGGTGGTGTACGCGCTCAGGTTCGGCGTGTACTGGCTGTCGATCGCCGGGGAGACCGCCTGGAGCACCTGCGGTTCGGCGAAGAGCTGCAGGGTGCCGATGATCGAGAAGATGGTCGTGAGCATGAGCGCCGGCGCGATAAGCGGAAGCTGGATGCTCCGGGCGATCCGCAGCGGGGAGGCGCCGTCGACCCGCGCCGCCTCGTACAGCTCGACCGGGATCGACTTGAGCTGGGCGATGATGATGAGCATGTTGTAGCCGGTGTAGGACCAGGTGACGATGTTCGCGATCGACCACAGCACCGTGCCGCCGCCGAGGAAGTCGATGTCGACGCCCATCCAGGAGGCGACGTCGACGATCGGGCTCAGGCCCGGCACGTACAGGAACGTCCACAGGATCGTGGCGATGACGCCCGGCACGCCGTAGGGCAGGAAGAAGGCGGCCCGGAACGCGCTGGGCCAGCGGGCCGAGGCGGACTCGAGCAGGAACGCCAGCACCGTTGCCGCCACGATCATCACGGGCACCTGCACGATGCCGAAGAGGAACATCCGCCCGATCGAGGCGAGGAAGCTGCCGTCGGAGAGGGCTTGGGCGTAGTTGTGGAACCAGGCGAACTCGCTCGTGACCCCCGCCTCGCCGAAGAGTCCCGAGCGGGTGACCTTGACGAAGCTCGAGCCGACCGCGGCCGCGATGGGCAGCACGAACGTGAACACGAAGACGGCCAGGAACGGGGCGAGCAGCAGCCACGGGGCGCGCTTGCGGCCGCCGGAGGTCGTGGCGGCCCCGGTGCGCGTTCGCGGGGTACGGGTGGTGGTCGAGGTGCTCATGCCGTCTCCTTCCGGATGCTCAGGCCCTTGTTCTCGAAGGCGCTGATGATCTGCCGCTCGGCGTTCGCGACGGCGTCGACGAGGCTCTGCCCGGAGGGCTTGCGCCGGAACTCGTCGGCGAGGATGTTGAGGGATTGCTGGGTGATCGGCCACCAGGACCAGTCGGGGTTCTGCTCCGTGGACGCCGGGAGGAACACGTCGGTGTTGTAGTCCTGCCCGCCGAAGAACGGCGAGGGCTGCATGCGGGAGGCGCCGATGTAGTCGGGATTCGCCGACCAGCCGATGCCGCAGTGCTCGATCAGCCCGTCGATGCCCGCGCGCGATCCGTTGAGCCAGGTGGCGAACTCGAGGGCCTCGGCCGGGTGGGCGCTGTGGGCGAGCACGGTGGTCGTGGATCCCCCGCGGAAGCTCGAGCCGAAGCCGCCGTGCTCCCACCGGGGCATGGGCGCGACCCGCCATTTCCCCTCGGCGCCGGAGACGCCCTCGAGGAGGGCGTCGGCCCAGCTCGCGTCCGTGAGCGAGGCGAGCCCGCCGGCTGCGGCGGCCGCGAACCAGGGCGGGGAGTAGAGGCCGTAGTCCGTGGTCACGAGGTCGGAGTCGATCGCGTGGTCGAAGAAGCGGGCCACGGTGAGCGTGGCCTCCCCGGTCATGTCGATGACCCAGCCGTCGTCGGTCGGGGTGAGCCAGGTCGCGCCGGCCTGGGTGGCATACGCCACGAATGAGCTCGGATCGGCGATCGGGAAGACGTCGATATAGGCGCCCGCCGTGCGGAACTCGGCGGCGACCTCCGCCCACTGCGACCAGGTGTCGGGCGGCCTCGCGCCGATCTTCTCGAACAGCTCGGTCTGGTAGAACGTCGCCATCGGGCCCGAGTCCTGCGGGATCCCGTAGACCCCGCCGGTGAACGACACCTGATTCCACAGCGTGGGATCGAAGGTCGGCGCGGCGGCGTCGGCGCCGTAGCGGGAGAGGTCCACGAGCCCGTTCACGAGCATGAACTCGGGCACGGCGCGCAGCTCGACCTGGGCGAGGTCCGGGCCGCCGCCGGCGGCGAGCGCGGAGTACAGCTTCTGATATCCGCCCTCGTTGCCGCCCGGGATCCAGACGGTCTCGACCTGGATGTGCGGATTCTGGGCGTTCCAGATGTCGGCGACCTGCTGCAGGTCCTTGAGCCAGGCCCAGTACGTGAGCCGGACGGGATCGCCGGAGGGCTCCGGCGGGATCGTGGGTGCGGCGTTGACCGAGGTCGTCCCGGGGGTCGCGCAGGCGGCGAGCGCGCCGGCTGCGGTCGCACCGAGGCCGAAGGTCAACAACTGCCTTCGTGTCAGTGATGTCATGTGAGGCCACTTCGTTGTGGGGCGGAGGAATCGGTGCTGCCCATCGGCCAGGTGCGTGATCCCGGAGCCCGTTCGGTTTCGGACCCCCTGCGGTGGCCCGTGCACCCACCCTACGTCAATTTCGAGTGAGTACTCAAGATTCGAATGGATCACATGTCCCGGGTAGCGTGGTCGCCATGGAGACTCGGGTGACGGGGCGCAGGCGTGGACCGTACGCGAAGTCGGCCGAGCGCCGACGCAGCATCGTGGACGCCGCCTTCGACGTGTTCGCGGCCCGCGGCTACCACGGCGGATCCCTGCAGGAGGTGGCCGACCGGGTCGGGATGAGCCAGACGAGCCTGCTCCACCACTTCCCCACGAAGCGCCATCTACTCGTCGCGGTGCTCGACCGGCGCGACGAGATCGACGGCGAGCGCCTGCCCGAGGAGGAGGCACACGACTTCCCTTCGGCGCTCGTGCGACGGGCCCGCATCAACGAGGCGACCCCCTCGCTCATAGAGCTCTACTCGGTGCTGTGCGGGGAGGCCATGACCGAGGGGCACCCGGCCCGGGACTACTTCACGGCCCGCTTCGCCGGGCTGCGCACCGCCTACGCCGACCAACTGCGCGAGCTCCGCGACCAGGGCCGGCTGCGCTCCGGCACCGACCCCGAGCGCGCCGCCGCGACGATCATCGCGATGTGGGACGGCCTCCAGGATCAGTGGCTCCTCGACCCCGCGATCGACATGGCCGGCTGCCTCGCCGACTATCTCGCCCTCATCATCCTGCCGGAGCGCTGAGCACGCCGGGGCAAGACCAATTGTGATCAAGTTGGGCGACACAGCCTTGCACGAGAACCCCACCGAATGTGTTAGGCACCCGCTCCCTTGCCCCGGTACTACCAGCGCCCCCGTGTTTCGATCGCGACGCACGCTAGTTCGTACGAAGTGCTTCCGCCGGGCTAAGCCTCACGGCACGGGATGCCGGGTAGAGACCGGCCAAAGCTCCAGTCAGGAAGCCCCCGCACGTGGGTGCCCACCACGCCCAGGTGGGCACAACAGCCTGCCACCCGTTGATCAAGCAGATACAGATAAGTACCGCGACACCCAAGATTGCTCCAGTCACGGCACCGAGCAGACCAATAAGGCTTCCTTCGAGAAGAATCTGCACCGCGATGTGACGCGGGCGAGCGCCGATGGAGCGCTGTAGACCAATCTCACCGGTGCGCTGTGCAACAGCCGATACCATCACACTCATGATGCCAACACCGCCGATGAAGATCGCCAACCCTGCGGCGACGAGCGCCAGGGTGTTGAGTGACTCTTGAATACCCCCTCTCAAATCGCGGGGCTCGGGCGGGTAGGAGATCCCGACGCTCACAGGGTCAAACGGTCGCAACGTGAGTGGCAGCGAAAGTGCAACAGCCCGTACTGACCCAACTTCGGTGCGCACCAAAGCGGTATACTCCTCCGGAACCCGGAGTCCAAGTTCGGCAGCCACACGCGGATCCACGATAATTGCCTCGGACAGCTGAGGCTCAGAGCCGGTACTGGCAAGAATCCCTCCCACCGCAACAGGTTGTCCCGCAACGATGAGACCTGAGTCTGCGGTCACTTCGGTAATGCCGAGCCGTTCAGCTACCACAGGGCCCAGCACAACGATCGGCTGGCTAAGAGCTGCGGAGGTCGCGTCGTAGAAGATTCCAGCGTTCAAGGTTGCCAAGGACGCTGGTAACGCCCCCGGTGTGGCAAAGACGATGGTGAACTGTTCCCGTGGCCCAAACAGGCTTGAGCTCACCGGCACTGATGCAGATTGCTGATCGGTGCTCAGATACCCGCCCGCAATAACTCCTGGCACCCCGGCGAGCTGATCGTCAACACCGTGAAGATCGAAGAGCGGGTCACTGACGATCACGCGGTTGTCCTGGACCACGATCCGTGTTGCACGCAGGCTGTCGAAGGTGGCGTTCACCTGTGCGTTGAGAGTCGCTGCCATCCCGACAGATGCCACCAACACGGCAACCCCAAGGGCAACCCCGAGTGTCGCAAGGAGCGTCCGCAGGGGGTTCCTGGTGACCGTTCGCAGGCTCAGGCGTGATATCGCCGAGTAGATCCGTCGCGGTCTCCTAGTATTACCTCCTTGCCTCATGCGTCATTGTCGATTCGCCCGTCGCGCATCCGCAGGCGTCTATCCGCCCGTGCCGCCGTCTCTTCATCGTGCGTCACCATGAGCACTGTCACGCCACTCGCCCGAATCATCTCGAACAGGTCAAGCACTATGTCAGCGTTCGCCTGGTCGAGGTTGCCTGTTGGTTCGTCAGCTAGAAGGACGCTTGGGCACCGGGCGAGGGTCCTGGCGATGGCAACACGCTGACGCTCGCCACCGGAAAGGGTGCTCGCTCTCGCTGAACTTCGGTGTTGCAGTCCTACATTGATGATCGATTCGGAAATCTGCGTTTGGCACGTCGATCTCGACCAGCCGGTGTACGTGAGACCGGCTTCCACATTCTCAGAAACGGTCAGATAGTCCACCAGATGAAAGGACTGGAACACCAGGCCAAAAACCCGACTGCGAAGCACATCAGTAGCCTGTACGCTCATCGTAGTCGTCTCACGGTCCGCTACCGAGTATCTTCCCGCAGTCGGCTGGTCCAGAAGGCCGATCAGGTTAAGAAGTGTCGACTTTCCAGAACCGGAACGACCAGTCACTGCTACGTAATCGGCCGGTTCAATCCGAAGGTCGACACTCTCGAGGGCCTTGACCTGCGTATCACCTTGCCAATAGCTTCGACCAACCCCCCTCAGCATAAGCTCAGGCGCTTGTATCATCACCCCTTCAGGCACTCCCTGCCTGGCAAACAAGCCCGCTCGGATCGGCCCCACTGCTAATGAATCTCGTTAGTAAGCCAGAGCCGGTCACCGTACTGCAAGTCGCCGTCGACTGCCACGTACCCGCCTTCAGCCGCAACGCCGGTCACCTCCACTGCGACAGGATCGGATCCTGCCACTGCCTTGACAACATAGGTTCGCCCAGAAGGATCGGTTCGGACAGCGGTCACCGGAACGATCCGATCGAAGACTTCATCTGTACCGGTGGCTACCGTGTAGGTCCCAGTCGAACCTACCGAGCCTGGATCAAGCTCTTGCGGTAGTTGCAAACGTAGTACGAAGACAGGCTCGCCGGCGCTACCCGTGGTTGGCTCTGAGGGCAGCGTGGGAAGTGGAACCGTGATCGAGGTGCCGCCAAGATCGAGCACCGTCTCTTGACCCTCTTGGAGGTCAAAACGAACAGCTGGTTTCAGCTCGACTTCAAAGAGGTATGAACCGTCAGATACGTGAAGGACTGGATCATCCACGACAGTCCCAACCGGGACGACCTCAGTAACGACCGCTCCTTCGCGGATGTATTCGATTTCGTTCGCTGGGACGACGACGAGTTTTCGCGCCGCGGATGCTCGGCTGGCCGGAGCATCGTCTGTTTCGATTGCCACGCCATCCATAGCCGGTTCGGATAACTCGATCATCTCCTCGCGCTCCACCACGCGGTACCCGTTATCCCGATACCACAAACGTACCGTGGCGGCGGTTTCGGGACCGAACACACCGTCTGCAGCGATCTGATATCCGCATTCACGCAGCGCGCTTTGGAGGCGAGCTACGTCTTCACCTCCGTCGCCCTGCACCAGATCCCGGTATGCAGGGATCTCGCCTGGGAGTGCGAACAGTGGACGGTCCGAAATTTCGACGAGGATCCCGCACGCCCGAACCTGCTCCCCCGGAGCCAAAGCTTGAGAAGTGACAACTGGTGTTCTCTCACCCGCGCGAATATTGATAGGGACCTGCTCAGGCGCGACTACCGTGCCAGTCCCGGTGTGGCTCCCAGACAAGGTGCCATTCGTCACTTCAGCCCATACAGGCTCTGGAATCGATTCCGGTACAATGGCATTCTCCGGTGTAACAGTGAGACGACTTAACCCAAATCCGCTGGCCAAGGCGAGAGCGAGTGCAGTAATGACAGGCACACGAAACCTCCATCCTGACTGTTCACCACTTGAGCCTGCCACTGTCGACTCCCATCTCCTCCACGCACCTGTCCCAGCCCTTCTACCGGCTTCCTTAGCCAGACTTTGTCACCTTCGGTTGCATGTACTCAAGATAGGTGGTAAGGAGGCCGGGATGCTGGGCAAGAAGCCCCGCTTCGGCTTCTGCCCGCAATTGTGACCATGTTCTCAGGAGTCCAGTGTCTCGCTTGCATTCAGCGTCGATAGTAGCGGCGGCTATCTCAGCTGCGCCAGGCGGCCCTTCCATCAGGAAGCCTTCGCGCCCTCCGACTAGCTCTCTATAATTGTTGGTTCTGATCCCGCCCTTAGATTCCACACAGTCGTTCCAGTGGGTGAACGCAGACTCAAACTCTTCGGTGTCCTGTGCTTGCCGGCTCGCCTCCCCGGCTAGAGAAACCAACTGCTCCTCGAGTTCGATACCTTCGAAATAGTTCGGCCGCACTGAGAGCATGCCGATGTTCATACAGGCATCGGGTGCGTAACGATAGACGATGATGCCCTCTGAATTGAGAACTTCCGCGGTCAAATCCTCGTCCGCACCCACCAGCGCCTCAAGCTCATCAGTCATCGGCTCTGGTTGCATGACCTGAGGTCCATCGTCGGGAAGGCCCTCAAAAGACTCGGGAGCGCCAGAGTTCCGGTAGCCCCACACCGCTGCTACTTCTGGATCGGTAACGCCGTACCATTCGTTCACGAACGGCTCATCCACCTCCCAACGGAAGGCCGGAAAGCCCTTCTCTGCCATGCACTCGTTGATCGCGCGCGCTTGTGCCTCTTCGATTGCGCTGAACTGAAGTGGGTCGGGGTTGATGACCGAGTCCAACGGCGTCGCAAATGCCCCAGGAAACAAGGCCGACTCCAGCAGTCCCGGTTCGTCACCAGGCCCCCCACCCGGCGACCCCTCCCCGGCTGAAGGATTGCTAGGACCATCTGCTTGTGACAGCGTTGGCGGGGACGGCTGCAATGATGACGCGCCAGAGCACCCGCTGAGGACCGCGAGAGTGAGGGCGACGGTGCCAGGCAATAGCCGGCCAGACTGCCACCGCCTGCCCACGCGCATCGTCAGTACGCCCTTAGCGACTTAACGAAGCCGTAATCGACCCAATTACCGGAATATCCACCATTACCGATATTCGATGTATAGGCGGGCGCCTTCCAGTAGCCGCTGCGGGGGTAAAAGGTCCTGTAATCCCCTCGATAGTTCGTTTCTGAATACAGCCTGAGTGTGTCGATGCGGAATTGATTATTGATCGCGCCCGTTTTACTATTACCCACGCTGGTACCGGGCTGAGTGATGTATCCGCCGTTGTTGTAGATACCCCACTGGTGAGTATTCAGATTAGCAACACTGAACTGGTACCCACGCTCATAACCGTTGGTGTTTCCTGGCTTGTTGAACAGGCATACCCACCCCCCGGCGCACCCTGTTCCAGCATGTGCTGGCGCGGCGAGAGCAAATGTCCCCGTTACCGCCACAGCCACTACGGCTAAAAGCGAGAGAATTCTCTTCCTGAGAGTCATCGTAGCCAATTCAGTCTCCTTCGACTACGGTGGCCGACGTTGGCCACCGATGATCAGAAAAATCAACTTGGATCGAAACACGTGCCCCACACTCCCCTGGGGCACAACCGAGACCGTATCCTCGAAGGCTGGGGCTGTCAAGACCTGCTAGTACCCGTGCCCGTGAAGCGCCACACCCGACATCCGATCAGCGTGTGAAGGTCTGACGCGGGTCCTGTCGGGATGTCATATTCCCGCAAGGATCCGCGTATGCTGAGCCATCGATGACCGAACGGATCTCCATGAATTCGATGCTCTCCGCGCTGCCGTCCCCGGCAGCGAAGCCTCGAGCGACGGCACCGGCGGCACGGCCCGTCGCCACGGGCGCGGCCCATGCCAAGGCCATCCTCCTCGGCGAGCACGCCGTGGTCTACGGCGCGCCCGCGATCGCCCTGCCGCTGCCCGACCTGCGGGCCGAGGTGACCGTCCGATCGAGCGCGGTGCCCGGGATCCACATCCTCACCGACCTGTACAGCGGCGTGACCTCCGATGCCCCGGCCGCGATCCAGCCCGTTGTCACCGCCCTGCATGCCGCCCTCGCCGAGATGCTCGCGGGAACCCCCGGGATCGAGGTGCACGTGAGCAGCGCCATCCCGTACGGGCGCGGCCTCGGCTCGAGCGCCGCCGTCGCGGCGGCCGTGACGCGGGCGGTCGCGGACCTCACGGGTCACGACCTGAGCCCCGACACCTGTTACGACATCGTGCAGGTCGCCGAACGGGTCGCCCACGCGAACCCCAGCGGTCTCGATGCCCGCGCCGTCGTCGCCGGCCACGCCATCCGGTTCGAGCGCGGCCATGCCACCACCCTGCCGATCGCCGAGTCGCTCACGTTCGTCATCGCGGATTCCGGCGTCCACGGATCGACCATGGACGCCGTGCGCTCCGTGCGCGCGCGCTTCGGCGAGGACCCGGCCGCCGTCGAGAGCCTGATCCGCCGTCTCACGGAGGCGACCCTCGGCGCCGTCGACGACCTGGCCACCGGGGACCTGCACCGGCTGGGCCGGCGCATGACCGACGGCCACGGGGCCCTGGGCGAGCTCGGGGTGAGCAGCACCGTCCTCGATCGGTTCGTCGAGGACGCCGCGGCGGCCGGCGCCCTCGGCGCCAAGCTGACCGGCGGCGGCATCGGCGGCTGCGTGCTCGCCCTCGCCGACTCGCCCGCGCAGGCGGATCGGATCGCCGCCGCGCTGCGGGCCGCGGGCGCCCCGCGCACGTGGACGACCACGGTCCCGGCGGCATGAGCACCGCGCGCGCCTTCCCCAATCTCGCCCTCGTGAAGTACTGGGGCAAGCGGGACGAGGTCCTCATGCTGCCCGCCGCCGGCAGCCTCTCGCTCACCCTCGACACCTTCGAGACCCGCACCACCGTCACCCTCGACCCCTCGCTTCGGCAGGACGCGTTCGAGCTCGACGGCGCCGAGAACACCGGCGACGCCCGCGACCGCGTGCGCGCCTTCCTCGACCTCGTGCGCGAGCGCAGCGGCAACGCCTCCCACGCCCACGTGACGTCGACGAACGAGGCCCCCACAGGCGCCGGGCTCGCGTCCTCGGCGTCGGGCTTCGCGGCCCTGGCCACGGCCGCCGCCGCCGCGTACGGGCTGCCCTCGGATCCGGCCGCCCGCAGCCGCCTCGCCCGCCGGGGATCCGGCTCGGCCGCCCGCTCGATCATCCCGGGCGTGGCGATCTGGCACGCCGGCGACGGCGACGAGACCTCCTTCGCCGAGCCGATCGCCGCCCCCGAGATGCGCATGGTCATCGTCATCCTCGACGGCACCAAGAAGGCCATCTCGAGCCGGGACGCGATGCGCCTGACCGCGCTCACCTCCCCGTTCTACGACGGCTGGATCCGGGCCACCGAGGCGAGCCTGGAGTCGATGGTCTCGGCCTGCCGCGCCGGGGACTTCACCCGCATCGGGCGGATCACCGAGTCCCACGCGCTGCGCATGCACGCGGTGATCGCCTCGACGGATCCGCCGATCCGCTACCTCTCACCCGCGAGCGTCGCGGTCTTCGACGCCGTCGGGGCCCTGCGCTCGGAGGGTATCGAGGCCTACGCGACCGCCGACGCCGGGCCGAATATCGCGGTGCTCACCCGGCCGGAGGATTCCGCCACCGTCGCCACCCGGCTGTCGGTCTTCGGCCGCGTGCACGACGTCGGCCCCGGCCCCGGCGCCGAGCTCGTCGACACCGGGGAGCCGCCCGGGGCACCCCGATGATCGAGACCCGGGCCCCCGGAAAGCTGTTCGTCGCCGGCGAGTACGCCGTGGTCGACCCCGGCGAGCCGGCCGTGCTCATCGCGGTCGACCGCTATCTCACCGTGCGCCTGACGGAGGCGACCGGCGCCGGCCGGGTGCACTCGGGCGAGTACGGCCCGGAACCGTTGCGGTGGGTCCGCAGCGACGACGGCCCGCGCATCCGCGCCACCGGCCCCCCCGGCGACCACGTCCTCGCCGCCATCTCCGCGATCGAGGAGCTGCGCCACGACCGGGGACGGGCTCCCCGCTATGTCGACCTCGAGATCGCGAGCGACCTCGACGACCCGAGCGGACGCAAGTACGGGCTCGGCTCCTCCGCGGCGGTGACCGTCGCCGTCGTCGCCGCACTCGACGAGTTCTACGGACTCGGTCTCACCCCGCTCGAGCGGTTCCGCCTCGCGCTGCTGGCCACGATCACGGTCTCCCCGCGCGCCTCGGGCGGCGACGTGGCCGCGAGCACGTTCGGCGGCTGGATCCGCTACACCTCGCCCGACCGGGACGCCCTTGCCCGCCATCGCGCCGAGCACGGCCTGACCGCCACGCTCGCGGATGCGCCGTGGGCCGGCTGCTCGATCACCCCGCTGCCCCCGCCCGCCGGGCTGTCGCTGCTCGTGGGCTGGACCGGTTCGCCCGCCGCCACCGACACGCTTGTGGACGGCGTCCGCTCGCCTCGTCCGCGGCACGCGCCCGGGTATCGGCTCTTCGTGGCGCAGTCCCGCGCGTGCGTCGACGATCTCGTGTCCGCGCTCGGTGCGGGCGGGCGCGGCGCCCCGGACGTGATCCGCCGCGCGCGCCGGCTGCTGGTCGGCCTCGGTTCGGAGGCGGGGATCGCCATCGAGACCGAGCAGCTGCGGCTGCTGTGCGAGATCGCCGAGAGCCACGGCGCGGCGGCCAAGTCCTCGGGCGCCGGCGGCGGCGACTGCGGGATCGCGCTGGCGCCGGCGCACGTCGACCCGGCCGGTATCCTGCGGGAGTGGGACTCATGCGACGTCCGCCCGCTCGCACTGTCGGTCCACCGAGGAGAAGGAGCGCGACGATGACGGACGAATCCGCCCCCACCCGGGCCCAGCGCAAGGACGATCACGTGCGCCTCGCCGCCGCGCAGCAGGAGGGCGCGGTGCGGGGCAACGAGTACGACGACCTCGACTTCGTCCACGGCGCGCTGCCGACCACCGACCCCGACCGGGTCGACCTGAGCGTCACGGTGGGCGACTGGCGCTGGCCCACGCCGTTCTACGTCAACGGCATGACCGGCGGCACCGAGACGACCACCCGGATCAACCGGGACCTGGCGATCGTGGCCGCGCGCACGGGAATGCCGATGGCCTGCGGCTCGGTCTCCGTGGCCCTCGACGAGCCCGAGGCCGCCGCCGGCTTCACCGTGATCCGGCAGGAGAACCCGCGCGGGTTCGTCATGGCGAACCTCGGGGTCGGCCGCAGCGGCGACGACGCCCGCCGCGCCGTCGACCTGCTCGAGGCCGACGCGCTCCAGCTCCACCTGAACGCGGTGCAGGAGACCGCGATGCCCGAGGGATCGTGCGACTTCTCGACCTGGCGTCACTCGGTCTCCGAGATCGTGGCCGCCTCCCCCGTGCCGGTGATCGTCAAGGAGGTCGGCTTCGGCCTGAGCCGGTCCACCCTGACCGAGCTGGCCGACCTGGGCGTGCAGTTCGCGGACGTGAGCGGCCGGGGCGGCACGGACTTCCTGGCGATCGAGAACGCGCGCCGCACCGGCCCCGACTACTCCTTCCTCACGGGCTTCGGTCAGTCCGCGCTCGCCTGCCTGCTCGACGCCCCCGCGGCTGGCCCCGCCCTGCTCGCCTCGGGCGGCGTACGCAACCCCTACGACGTCGTCAAGGCGCTCGCCGCAGGCGCACACGCGGTCGGGGTGGCGGGAGTGTTCCTCAAGACCGTGCTCGACGGCGGGCCCGAGGCGTTCGAGGAGCTCGTGACCGGCTGGCTCGACCAGACCCGCGGGCTCATCGCCCTCCTCGGCGCCGGCCGGGTCGCGGACCTCGGCGCGACGGATCTGCTCGTGCGCGGGCGCCTGCGCGAATTCCTCGAGCTGCGCGGGGTCGACACCGGCGCGCTCGCCCGGCGTTCCACGGAGCGCCGGCCGTGACGGCGACCCGCGCGGCCCGCCACCCCGACACGAAGGACGACCATGACCGGTGAGGAGCCTCCCACCACCACGATCCCCACCCGCTGGGTCGGCCCACTCCGGGTGAGCGGCGACGCCGTCGAGGGGGAGATCGAGGTGCCGCTGGCGACCTACGAGACGCCGCTGTGGCCCTCGGTCGGTCGGGGCGCGCGGATCTCCCGGCTGATCGACGGCGGCATCCGCACCGTCTCGATCGGGGAGCGGATGAGCCGCTCGACCCTGTTCGTGGCCGACGGCGCCGCCATCGCCCACGCGGCCGCCCGGCAGATCGAGGACCGGTTCGGGGAACTGGCCGAGGTCGTGACCACGGGTAGCCGGTTCGCGCGCCTCGAGGAGATCCATCCCGAGGTCGTGGGCAACCTGCTGTTCGTGCGGTTCGCGCTCACGACGGGGGACGCCTCGGGCCACAACATGGTCACGAACGCCGCCGATGCGCTGATGGAGCGGATCCTCTCATGGCAGCTCGGCCTGGAGTACGGGTCGATCTCGGGCAACTACTGCTCCGACAAGAAGGCCACGGCCGTCAACGGCATCCTCGGCCGGGGCCGCAGCGTCGTTGCCGAGATCCTCATCCCGCACGAGATCGTGCGCACCCGGCTGCGCACCGACGCGGCCAAGGTCTGCGATCTCGTGCTCCGAAAGAACCTCATCGGCAGCACGATCGCCGGCGCCCTGCGCTCGGCGAACGCCCACTACGCGAACATGCTGCTCGCGTTCTACCTCGCCACCGGGCAGGATGCGGCCAACATCGTCGAGGGCTCCCAGGGGATCACC
Source organism: Pseudactinotalea sp. HY160 (assembly GCF_009372055.1). Taxonomy (NCBI): domain Bacteria; kingdom Bacillati; phylum Actinomycetota; class Actinomycetes; order Micrococcales; family Cellulomonadaceae; genus Pseudactinotalea; species Pseudactinotalea sp. HY160. Next base: position 349,433 of record NZ_WHMT01000002.1, read on the forward strand.
TCGGCGGAGAACCGCGCCGACGGGCTCTACTTCGCCTGCACCCTGCCGCATCTGATCGTGGGTACGGTGGGTAACGGCAAGCATCTGCCGCACGTGGAGTACGCCCTGGAGCGACTCGGCTGCCGGGAGGAGCGTGCCGGCGGCGCGAATGCCCGCCGGCTCGCGGCGCTCATCGCCGCCACCGTGCTCTGCGGGGAGCTGTCGCTGCTCGCGGCTCAGACGAACCCGGGCGAACTCATGGCGGCGCACGTGCGATACGAACGACGGAACGGACCTCGAGCATGACGAGCATCGGCATCCACGACCTGGAGGTCGCGACCGCCCACCATGTGCTGGATCTCGGTCTGCTCGCCGAGTCCAAGGGCATCGATCCCGCGAAGTACCGGGTCGGGCTCGGCCAGGACGAGATGAGCATGCCCGCACCGGACGAGGACATCGTCACGATGGGGGCCTCGGCCGCCTGGGAGATCCTGCGCCGGCACGGGACCGACGGGATCCGCACCCTGCTGTTCGCGACCGAATCCGGGCTGGACCAGTCGAAGGCGGCGGGGGTGTGGGTGCACGAGCTGCTCGGGCTGCCCTCCCAGGTGCGCGTGGTCGAGTTCAAGCAGGCGTGCTATTCGGCGACCGCGGCGATCCAGGCGGCGATGGGGATCGTGTCGCGATTCCCCGAGGAGCGCGTGCTCATCATCGCGAGCGACGTGGCCCGCTACGAGCTCGACTCCCCCGGGGAGCCGACACAGGGGGCGGGCGCGGTCGCGATGCTCATCGGCGCCGATCCCGCCATCCTCGAGATCGAGCCGCCCTCGGGGATCCACACCGCCGACGTCGACGACTTCTGGCGCCCGAACGACTCCTCGACCGCCGTGGTCGACGGCGCCGTCTCGGTGCGGGCCTACCTCGACGCGATGACCGGCTCCTGGGACGATCTCGCCGGCCGCGGCGGACCCGCGATCGGGGACATCGACCGGGTCGTCTACCACCAGCCGTTCACGAAGATGGCCCGCAAGGCCCAGCAGCGCCTCGATCGTCACGCCGGCGGGTCACTCGGAACGCTCGGCCTCGATTCCGGGTCGGTGTACAACCGCCGGCTCGGCAACACCTACACGGCCTCGCTCTACTCCTCACTCGCCTCCCTCCTCGACCACGAGGAGGAGGACCTCACCGGCAAGCGCCTCGGCCTGTTCAGCTACGGGTCCGGCTGCGTGAGCGAGCTGATCACCGGGATCGTCCGGCCCGGCTATGCCGACGCCGACCGATCGGCGCGGGTGCGGGCCGCCCTCGACACCCGGGTGCCGCTCGACGTCCCCTCCTACCGGTCTCTCCACGCGCTCGAGCACTCGAGCATGAACGACCTCGAGACCTCGCACGTGACCCGGGCACCGTTCCGCTTCTCCGGCGTGCGTGGCCGCGCCCGCCAGTACGAGCGCACGGACGGCGCCGCCCGGCTTCCGTAGCCGCCGCACCCGGGCTACTCGGTCCTCACCCGCCGACGGGTCGTGCCGAATGGCCCGGGTCGCCGCGGACGTCCCGCCTCCCTCGCACCCACCCTCGACAACATCGCCCCATATCGATACCATCGTGTTATGACGATGAATCGAGGAACGGCGTCCGCCGTCGACGAGGCGGCCACGGTGGCCTACGCGCACCTCTTCCAGGCACTCGCCGAGCCGGCGCGCCTGGAGATCGTGCAGCACCTGGCCTCGGGGGAGCACCGGGTACGCGACCTGGTCGAGCACCTGGGCCTGGCGCAGTCGACGGTGAGCAAGCACGTGGGCTTCCTGCTGGAATGCGGGATCGTCACGGCCCGCCCCGAGGGACGGTCGAGCTGGTACGCCCTCGCGGAACCGGCGCTCCTGCGCATCCTCGTCGCGGCGGCCGAGCGGATGCTCGACGCCACCGGCAATCCCGCGACCCTGTGCGTCCACCTGCGCCACGACGACGCCACGCCGGCCGCGGCCGAGGGGGCGTGACCGTGGGCGCCGGACACTCGCACGCGCCCGCTGCCACGGCGAGCGGGTCCTCCGCGAACGGGGTCGGGGACTTCCGCACGAGGCTGTGGATCGCGTTCGTGATCACGACCCTGGTCGTCGTGGCTCAGGCCGTCGGCTCCGTGCTCACCGGGAGCCTGGCGCTGTTCACCGACACGGTGCACGCCGCGGTCGACGCCTCCGGGCTGCTCATCGCCCTCGTCGCCGCGACGTTGATGCATCGGCCCGCCACCTCGGGGCGAACGTGGGGGTTCCGCCGCGTCGAGGTGATCGCCGCGCTCGGTCAGGCCGCCCTGCTCCTCGCCGTGGGTGCGTACGCGGCGATCGAGGGCATCCGGCGGCTCGTCGATCCACCGGCGGTCCAGGGCGGGGAGCTGCTGCTGTTCGGCGTCATCGGCCTGCTGGCCAACATCGTCGCGATGGTCGTGCTCTCCTCCGGCCGCGCCGCGAACTTCAACATGAGGGCGGCATTCCTGGAGGTCCTCAACGACGCCCTCGGTTCACTCGGGGTGATCGTCGCCGCCGTCGTCATCGCGACGACCGGGTACGAGCAGGCGGATGCCCTGGCGAGTCTGCTCATCGTGGCATTGATCGTGCCGCGCGCGCTGACCCTGCTTCGGGAGACGATCCGCGTGGTCATGGAGTTCACCCCCGCCGGGCTCGACCTCGACGCCGTGCGCGACCACATCCTGGCGCTCGATCACGTCACGGACGTCCACGATCTGCACGCGACGACCGTCGCGACCGGCCTGCCGACCCTCACCGCCCACGTCGTCGTCGAGGACGGCTGCTTCGGGGACGGTCATGCCGCCGAGCTGCTCCGCGCCATCAAGGGATGCGTCGCCGAGCACTTCGCGGTCGCCGTCGAACACTCGACCATCCAGATCGAGACCGCACACATCGCCGAGCGGGAGCCGGTCGGCGCGATCCACGGCTGAGCCGCCGGATTGCGGGCTCTTCACAGTCCAGGATTGCGCCGCGCGCGGGCGCGATTCGCCCATCGTGGGCGCAATGGAGCGCTGCGGGAACACGCGACAGCGGGTTGAGAGGCTTGTTTCCGTGTGGAATCAAGAGATCCGCGCCGATGCCGAGTCTGACGGCGAGGTCGATGACCCTCTGATCGGCGCGTCAGCGGAACCAAAGCAACGACCTCGAACACGGCTCACGGACCAGGAAGTGGACGCTATACGAAAAGCCCGTGCGCAAGGGGTGGGTGTGAACATGCTGGCGCATCACTTCGGGGTTCACCGGGGCACGGTGTGGGCGAAGACGCGCGGGTAATGCTCCAAAGAGTGCGCAGTCGGGGCGTCACCAAGCTTTGAACGGTCTTCACCCGTATGCTCGACACGCGTGGCCGCAGCCCGGGTGGGTCGGCTATCACCTCGCCGCGGTTGGAATGTTGAATCGCCCGATGCGGAAACCTCCCCAAAGTCGACGCAGGCCAGCGCGACGACGGCACAACGAGGACAGGGATGCACGAGAACGGAAACATAGACGACGCTCTGACGAGAATGATCACTTCGGGTGCTGGTGCACTCGGCATAGCTGCGGGAGCGGTGCTCGGCACGGCGGTGGCTGGCCCTCCCGGAGCAGTTGCTGGAGCTGCGGCCGGTGCGCTTCTTCAGGACGGCATGAAGGCCGTCGCAGGCGATGTCGCGGCGCGGTTTACGGCACAGACCGAGCAGGATCGTATGGGCTCTTTGTACGTGCTTGCTCAGAACCAGATTGTGCAACGACTGAACGGAGGCGAGCAACCGCGGTCAGAGTCGTTCTTCAGGCCGCGCGAGCGAAAGAATGCAAAGAAGCTTCGCTCCGAGGCAGATGAGCTACTCGAAGGAGCCTTTCTCGCCGCGCGGAAGGCTTTTGAAGAGCGCAAGGTAGCGCTTCTCGCGAACTTCTACACCAACGTGGTGTTCCGGAATGATCTTGACTCTGGACACGCCAACTACATCTTGTCGCTCATGGAGTCGCTGACCTACAGACAGCTCACTGGCATCTTCATCATCGGCAGTGGTGAGCTATCAAACATGGTGAGAGCAAGAGACTTCCGAGGCGGGGAAGCTCTTGAACCGCTCCAGGTCGGCGTTCTTTTCGAGCTCTATCAACTGGTAAGACTCGATCTGGTGGCGGACTCTGGAGCGAGCTACATACTTGGAGTTGCCGACATCAATCCGTCGCAGCTGCGGCTCCAGGGAACCGGGGCTGAATTGTTCAATCTCATGAGACCGCTGGCACTCGATTTCGACGAATACGGGTACTTCATCAACGCGTTCAGGCGAGATTTCCTGAACTCTCAATAGGCGGCGGGGTGGAAGCGGTAATCCGCCACCATCGCCGTTTCCCTTCGTTGGGCGACTCGATCCAGCCCTCCTGGCCTAATCTGCGGAAGAAGATTCCAAGGCCGCGGCAACCGCTTCGAACTCAGCGAGGGCAGCAGTAAGGTCTTCGACGATTTCGCGGGCGATGACGTCGGGGGCAGGCAGCGAGTCAAGATCGTCGGGGGAGTCATCGCGCAGCCAGGTGATGTCGAGGTTGACCTTGTCGCGGGCGATCAATTCGCCGTACTCGAACGACTTCCAGCATTCTGATTCCAGGCGCGCGTCGCGTGATGAGCCTGCCAGGTACGACTCGACGAACTCGTTCAGATGGGCTCTGCGCAGCGGGTTCTGCTTGAGAGTGAAGTGCTGGTTCGTGCGCAGATCGTACACCCAGAGCTTCCGAGTCCAGGGAGTCTCACTCGCGGGCCTCTTGTCGAAGAACAGCACATTCGCCTTGACACCTTGGGCATAGAAGACGCCGGTCGGGAGACGGAGGATGGTATGCAGGTCGAAGTCATTGAGGAGCTTGCGTCGCAGCACTTCACCTGACCCACCTTCGAACAGCACGTTGTCGGGGAGCACGACGGCGGCGCGCCCGTTGATGTCGAGGATCGTCATGATGTGCTGCAGGAAGTTGAGTTGCTTATTCGAGGTGGTGGTGACGAAATCAGCCCGTTCGATCTCGGTGTCTTCCTTGGACTCGCGTCCATCGGCACCGACCATCGTCATCGACGACTTCCGCCCGAAGGGTGGATTGGAGAGCACCACGCTGTAGCGGTTGCCAGGGTCGGCGATGAGCGCATCGCGCACGTCGATCAGTGAGTCTCCGTCGGGCGTACCGATGCCGTGAAGTAGGAGATTCATCGCGGCGAGCCGTGCAGTACCGTCCACGAGTTCTGTGCCGTGAGCGAAGTCGTCGCGCAGGCGATCACGTTGGATCGGCGTCAGCCGCTCGGCGTGGCTCGATGCATAGTCATGGGCGACGAGGAGGAAGCCGCCGGTGCCGCACGCGGGGTCGATCACCGAGTCGTCGGCCGACGGCTGGATGACGTCGACGATTGCCTGGATCAGATCGCGAGGGGTGAAGTACTGGCCGGCCCCCGAGCCCTTGTCAGAGGCACCCTTTGCGAGAAGCTGCTCATAGGCGTCACCCTTGAGATCGGTTCCGGAGGCGGACCACTGCTCCTTATCGATCAGGTCAACGATGAGGCGCTTGAGTTTCGCCGGGTCTTGGATGCGGTTCTGGGCCTTGCGGAAGATGACTCCGAGAGTTCCCGGCTGCTGAGCAAGGCCGACCAGGATGCGCGTGTACTCGAACTCCAGCGCCACCCCCTCCGCGTCGAGAAGCCGCTGCCACGAGTACTCGTGCGGCACGATCTGCTGCGGCTTGAGCTTCCTCGTCGCACGCTCGTGCGCCATCTTGAGGAACAGCAGGTAGGTGAGCTGCTCGATGTAGTCGAGCACCCCCACCCCGTCGTCACGTAGCAGGTTCCGGAACGAGTCGAGTTTATCGACCAGACGACGGGAATCGGTCATTGCGGCCTCCTCGACCAGAACGGATCGTCACACCATGCTTCGGGGAAGCCCATCTCTCCGACGTGACGACCATGGAGTTGAGCGAACGATGTATCGACAAGCTCCCGGACCTTGGCGCGCCACGTAGTACCCGGCGAAGCGGCTTCGAGCAGGAGACCCATGACGCACAGCGCACCGTAGACCCGCTCGCTTTGCCCGTCGGGGAGGGAGACGAGGGCTGGAACCATCCTCAGTGCCGCGGTGCTGGCCGGCGCGAAGGATCGGTTCCACAGCCGCGCATGATGTGCACTCGTATTACGCACGATCGCCAGTTGCTCGAACCAGCGCACGAGTGGATGGTTCTTCTTGGCCCGGTCGGCCTGACTCTTGCTCAGCGCGCCAAGGTCGATCTGCACGCCGAATTGCTCCGCGATCTCCCATTGCACTCTCGCGGGCAACCCCTCATAGAGGCGGGACACGTCCGCGAAGTCGAGCACCTCCGAAAGTACCCAGATCGGTAACCGCCCACCGTAGTGCTCATCATGATGTCGCACGGCATCGTTGCGGCGGCGCGAACGAGCGACGCGCCTCTGCACGGTATCCAGCCATGCCGCGTGATCGAACGTGGGGCGAAAGTGCGCTCGGTCGAGGTACGCCAAAGCACCATACGCACCGACGGACTCGTTGAGCCGCGTGCGGAGCATCACCTCGACCCGCTCTACGCCGTCATGGACGAGCGTCCGGAGCTTCCGGTCGAACTCGTACAGGGCAACCACGTCGGCAAAGGACGTGCCCGCCTCGAAGGAGTCGCCGCGTCGGCTTCCATTCAGGACGCGGCACGGATACCAGTAGCCGCTGAGCCGGTAGTAGCCGACGCTCCCCAGCCACTGCGCCGCGAACTCACGCTCGAGCGTCATGCCGCGCTGCTCCAGCTTGGCAAGGTGCTCATCGGGCGAGCCGTACGGCTTGACACGGCGCGTCACTCGAACCATCCCCGAACAGAGATCCAGCCCACACCAGGAGACTGGGCGGGCTGAACTGTTGACCCGAGTGTAACCCCGCCCCGGGTCGTTGACCAAGTGCCTCGAGGTTCAATCATCCTCGACCCCGCGGCTCTCCCACGCACCGAACGACCCCTCGCTACTGGCCCACTCGACGCGCCCGTTGCACGACCGGCCGAGCGCTACCGCTCCCGCCGTCGAGGGTGAACCGAAGACGATGTCGCGCATCGTGCGAGCAGCACCCCCCTCAACGACGATGGAACCATCGGCGACCAAGCCCTCGTGCTGGGCGCGGTAGCTCGCGTATGCCTTCTGGGTACTACGAGCATGCCCCACACCGTGCCACGTGGGGACGACGACGGACCCGCTGAGCATGATGAACTCGCCGTCGATCTGCTGAGCGCGGGCGTCAACGGTCCTGTGCTTGTTCGTCAACGTGAACACCGGTGACTCTGAGGTTGACGAGGCGATAACTTGCGACATCGCGGGGCGCACACGGATGACGTTCACCCCGAGCACGGGAAGCACGATCTGCAGCTCACCGAGGAAGTACTCCATGTCAGACACGTCGGCCTCGGGCAGTCGGGGCCTCGGCGGTGCCGTACCGTTCTCCAGCGTGACGCGACCGGCCTGCTGGGCGAGCTCGATCAATCGCGACTCCAGGTAGCGCACGTGCGATTTCGTGAGGTTCGTGTCCTTCGAGGTGATGAGCACCGCCTGGTTCCAGAACGACTTCTCCTTGACGTGAGCGCGGAGTCGCGTCGCCACGACATCGGCCTCGCCGACATAGCAGCGTGTATCACCGACCGCGTCTTCGTCCTCACCGAGCAACAGGTACGCGCCGGTGCGCTCGGCCTCCTCACGCCGCAGGAGCTCGGCGAGGTCGGAACGGCGCGCGGAGAGCACGCTGCCCGTCCAATTCGTGATCTCCGCCGCCGTCAAACCACCGCGAGTGCCGTCTACGAGGAAGAGCTTGACCTGCTTGCCGTTCATGCCTCAACCCTCCCCTCGACCACTGACATGTCCGACGAGGATCCCGTGAGGCGACCCGAGAAGGCAGCTGCCAGGAGGGAGCGGCGGAGAGCACCGGAGCGTTCACGTGCAGCACCCGTAGCCTGTGTGAGCCGTCCGAGAGCCTCGCGTCCCGCTGCGACCTCGGCGAGGATACGGCGCTGATCCGGCAATGACGGAACCGGGACGACAACGCGACCCAGATCTCTCTGGTTGACCTTATAGATTCCGGCAGTTGTCCTGGCAACTTGCTCGATCTGGCGACGGACGCTCGTCGAGTTCCACACGAGCGCGAGAAATCCTGCGTCGACTAGGTCAGCACGCGGGCGCGCTCGTATCAACGTATCTGGGAAGGCGACAGGATCGGGGTCCTCCGCAACGAGCCCGCCTCGACCTACCAGATGCAGACTTCCGTTTCCCCGCGAGATGAGAAAGTCGCCTTGATGTACAAGGAATCGCTCCGCCTCGTCCGCTGTCCACGCGCCCGGCTTGCGCTCTCGAAGATCGACCATGCCGTCGGTGAGTGCCGAAAGCCGAAGGACCGGAAATCCGCCTTCGCAAGTCTTCACCGAGCGCCCGTTGGCGAGATCGCGGCCGAGCAGACTTGTCAACGGGACCTCATCGCAGGTCGCATCTGCCAACGCGTGGGCAAGCACATGGGCGCTGAGAGCCGATATTCTCATTGCCGCGGCATCAAGTTGTGAATCGGCCGCATCGAGGTGAGAGAGGTGGTCTTCGAGGATCGCGACGATCCGGCGCTGCTCCTCGAGCGGCGGGACAAGGATCTCCTGCGCTTCGAGGTCCTCTCGGCGAAGACTGGGGGTCGCCGTTGAGCTATCAAGCTTCCCGAGTGGTAGGGAGCGCAGTTGCCAAGTCAGGAAGCGCTCATCCAGGCGCTCTGGAATCGCGGCGTAGTAGGTGGTATCGATCGGCCAGCAGCCCGCCGTCTCAAGCTGAACCTGCCCGACGTTGCCCTTTCGGCCAATAATGACGACGGGATCGAACGCGAGCGGCTCTGCGGTACCTGTCATCCGCCCCGCAGAACCGAGGACTGGGAATGGCGCAGAGTCGTCCCGCTGGTCCTTTGGTAACGCCTTGCCATACCGAACCTTCAGGACCGCACCGATTCGTTCGCGAGTCCAACTGACCTCGCTCACGCGGCGAGCTCCCGGTTGAGTTCTTCGATGAGGTCGCCGGCGTTGTCGCCGAGGTCACGGAGGGCGCCGTCGACGCCGCCGCGCTCGTTGAAGGGCGCGTTGTCGAGGTCGTCGGCGTCGATGCCCGCGGAGGACGCGATGATCCGCATCATCCGGTCGAGCCACCACCGCTGAGTCTCGGTGAACGTGGCTCCTGCCTGCTCTTGGCGGAGGAGCCAGTTCTCGTAGCGATCCTCGACTTGATCGGCGTACGGCACGAGTACCTCGTCCACTCCAGCCTCGAGCCGCAGCAGGGAGATCAGGTCGGTTGCCGCGTGCCGGTTGCGGTTCTCGGCCTGGCCTTGGTACTCGATTCCGAGGGAGAGGTAGGAGTTCCAGATGACATCGACGGTCCAGTTGTACGGAGGACGTGCGATCCTGTCGGCGAGTTCCTGGATCTGGTCGAAGCGGATGCCTCGCCCCTTTGCCTCCAACATGAGCTCGATTGCGCTGATCTCGTTACGGTGCTCGGCGAGGTACTCCCGCCACGAGTTGATCGTGTGCTTCGCCTTGTCGGGGTCCACGACCCCGTACGCTTCGAGCACCTCGTCGCGGCTCACCTCGTCGATGATCTGATCCTTCGCGTGGCGCAGTTCGATGATCCTCGTGCGCAGTTCGGGGTTGGCGGCCAGCGGTTCGACGGCCGTGTCGAGAAGGACTTGCACCACGTCGGCGGGAGCGCGATCGGTTTCTGCGGCAATGGCGCCGGCCTGGGTCTCGGGGTCGACTGCAGCTACGAGTGCCCGCACGATGTCATGCATCGATGCTTCTGCATCATGCAGTCCGGCAACTTCGTCGAGTTCGTTCCGCTCGGCGGGAGTCAGCTGTCGATCGAGAGCCGCCAGTCGGCCGGCCAGTGTGGCGACCTCGTCTTCGGTGAGAGTGAGCGCCGCGGCTTTGTCGAGCAACTTCTTCAGACTGATCGACTTTTCACGGTTGAGGGGCGGTTCGACGAAGTCGTGTTCGGTCACGCCGATGGCATCCACGATCACGAATCGCGTCTTCGCATCGGCGTCGTCGGTCACCGCCTTGAGGTCGGCCGGTGCGATGGTTCGGGCACCGCGGCCCTTCATCTGCTCGTAGTATTGACCGCTGCGCACGTCGCGCATGAACATGACGCATTCCAGCGGCTTGACGTCGGTGCCGGTCGCGATCATGTCGACGCTCACTGCGATGCGCATGGCGGGACTGGTGCGGAAAGCCTTCAGACGACCCTTCGGGTCTTTCGCCGAGTAGGTGATCTTCGCAGCGAAGTCGTTTCCCTTCCCGAACACTTCCCGCACGGTCTGCACAATCTCCTCGGCGTGGTTGTCGTCCTTGGCGAAGATCAGCGTCTTCGGCACGGTGTGGCGTCCCGGGAAGATCTCGGTGAAGAGCCGGTCGCGGAAGATTTCCAGCACGAGTCGGATCTGGTGCTTCGACGTCACCGCCCGGTCCAGTTGGCCGGGTGTGTAGTCGAGATCGGCGTCGAGCCGGATCAGCTTCTGCTCCCGGGTGCTGCGATCGACCGTCGGAACGTAGGTTCCGGCCTCGATCGTGGAACCGTTCGTGGTGATCTCGGTCCGGATACGGAAGATGTCGAAGTCGACGTTCACGCCGTCGGCAACCGACTGTGGATAGGTGTACTCCGAGACCAGGTTCTGCTGGAAGAAGCCGAAGGTCTGCTTCCCCGGCGTGGCTGTGAGCCCGACGATGTGCGCGTCGAAGTATTCGAGCACCCCGCGCCAGACCCCGTAGATCGAACGGTGTGCCTCGTCGACGATGACTAGGTCGAAGGTCTCCGGCGGAATTTCGGGGTTGTAGCCGACCGTCACGGGTTCGTCGGGACGAAACTCGTCGAGACCCTGGTCGTCACCTTCGGGCACGTCCTCGTTCTTGATCGCTTTGAACACACGCTGGATCGTCGAGATCGCGACCTTCGTCGAATCCGGCATCCCACCCCTGGCGAGCTTCGTCACGTTGTACAGCTCGGTGAAACGGCGGCCGTCGTCGGGCGTGCGGTAGTTCTGGAACTCTCCCATCGTCTGATCCGCGAGGTTGTTTCGATCCACGAGGAAAAGGATGCGCTTGAAACCACCCCACTTGAGGAGTCGATATGCCTCCGTGACGGCGGTATAGGGGCTCTTCGTGGTTCGTGGTGAAAGTGGCCCGCGCGTCGTAGGCGTGTGAGGGCTCGTGGTCCTGCTGTGATGGGTGTTGCGAGACATCCACAAGAGCAGAGGACCACGAGCTATGGACGAGTTTACTGGCTCGCAGCGTGATGCTGCGAGCACGATCTTCAATCTGTCTGACTACCGTGTCATCGACGCGATCGATCTTCCCGGCGGAGGCCGTCGGGTCGTGATCGAGTCACTCGCCCCGCCTGGCTGCCCGGCGTGTGGTGTGATCGCGGTGAAGATCCATTCCCGGCGCCGGCAGCGTCTGCGTGATCTGCCGATCGCGGGTGCGGTCGAGGTGTGGTGGGCCAAGCGGCGCTGGTTCTGCCGGGAAGAGCTGTGCGGGCGTGGCACGTTCGCCGAGTCCACCATCCAGGTCCCCAGGTTCGCCC
>NZ_WHMT01000020.1:0-52784 GCF_009372055.1 Pseudactinotalea sp. HY160
GGGCCCATCAAGGCCCCTGGGAAGCGCTCTATGTCGCTGCCTGCGGGCCACCCCCAGCCCCGAGGACCTGACCACCGGCCCCCACGGGCACGACCGGAACACAAGTGGAAAAGCCGGGCAGACCGGCGGCCCCGCCATGCCCACACGACCCGACCCGCCAGAACCCGGACCTCACACCATCACCACGACCCGAACGGTGGATCCAGGCTCAGCCGATCCCGGCCGCCGCCGCGATGTCCGTGCTCAACCGTGCCAACCGCTCGGCCGCGCGCTCGCGGACGGGGGCGACCTCACCGGTGACCGGGAGCACCACCTCGAGGTAGCACTTGATCTTCGGCTCGGTTCCCGAGGGGCGCACGACCACCCGGTCGCCCGACTCGGTCAGGTAGACGAGGCCGTCGGTGGGCGGCAGGTCGCCGCCGCCCGCCAGGTCGATGGCCGAGGTCACGGGCGAACCGGCGAGGGTCGCCGGCCCCTGTCCCCGCAGCCGGGTCATCGCCGCCGGAATGTCGGCGAGGTCGGCCATCCGCACCGACAGGGGAGCGGTCGCGTAGAGGCCGTGCCGGCGCGCGAGGTCGTCGAGCAGGTCCGCGAGGGTCCGGCCCGCCCGGGCGGACTCCTCGGCGAGCCGGGCGATCGCGAGGCCGGCGGTGATGCCGTCCTTGTCCCGCACCCGGTCGGGGTCGACGCAGTAGCCGAGCGCCTCCTCGTAGCCGTAGACCAGCCCCGGGGTGCGGCTGATCCACTTGAAGCCGGTGAGGGTGGTGCGATGCTCGAGGCCGTGGTCGGCCGCGATCCGCTCGAGCAGGCGGGAGGAGACGATCGAGTTCGCGAACACCCCCGTCTCGGTGCGGGATCCGAGGTACTCGCCCAGGAGGGCGCCCACCTCGTCACCGGTGAGCTGGCGCCACCCGTCGCCGGCGGGGACGGCGATCGAGACCCGGTCGGCGTCGGGATCGTTCGCGATGATCAGGTCCGCGCCCGCGGCCCGGGCGGTCGCGATGGCCAGGTCGAGGGCGCCGGGCTCCTCCGGGTTCGGGAAGGCCACGGTGGGAAAGTCCGGGTCGGGCTCGGCCTGCTCGGCCACGAGCGTTACGTTCTCGAAGCCGGCCTCCGCGAGCACCCGCGTGGCCACCGCCCCGCCCACCCCGTGCATCGGGGTGAGCACGATCCGCAGCCCGGCCGGGGTCGCCGCGGCGTCCCCGCCGCTCCCGATCGCCGCGGCCACGTAGGCGTCCACGAGCTCCGGGCCGACGATCGAGATGCTCCCGCCGTTCGCGCGGGCTGATTCCTCGCTGCGGTCCACGGCGGCGACCGAGGGCACCGCCGCGATGGCCGCGGCGATCTCGGCGTCCGCGGGCGGAACGATCTGCACCCCGCGCCCGGCCACGTCGCTCGCCCGCCCCCCGAGGTAGACCTTGTAGCCGTTGTCGCGCGGCGGATTGTGCGAGGCGGTGACCATGACCCCCGCATCGGCCTCCAGCTGCCGCACCGCGAACGCGAGCAGCGGCGTCGGACAGGTCGCATCGAACAGCAGCGCCCGCCCGCCCGCCGCCGCGACGATCTCGGCGGTGTCCCGGGCGAACACCGCGGAGCCGTGGCGGGCGTCGAATCCGATGACCACGGTCGGCGCCGCCCCGAGCACGCGCCACAGGTGGGCCGAGAGCCCGGCCGCGGCCCGGATCACGACGGCCCGGTTCATCCGCGCCGGACCGCCCCCGAGCCGCCCGCGCAGGCCGGCCGTGCCGAACTGCAGGAGGCCGGCGAACCGGTCCGCGAGATCCGCCTCGGCGCCCGCGTCGCCCGCCCGGGCACGCGTGAGGACGTCGGTCAGCTCGGCCGCCGTGCCCGGGTCCGGATCGTCGTCGATCCAGGCTCGTACGCGTTCGTGGAGTTCGGTCGGCGTGGGCATGTCTCTCCTTCGGCGTCGTGATGGTCGTGGGCGGGTGGCTTCAGGCGATGGTGCGGACGATCTCGGCCAGCAGCCCGGCGAGCCGGGGTGCCGCGGCCCGGCCGGCGGCCACGACGTCGTCGTGGGCGAGCGGGGTGGGCGAGATCCCGGCGGCGAGGTTCGTCACGAGGGAGAGGCCGAGGATCTCCAGCCCGGCCTCCCGGGCCGCGATCGCCTCGAGCGCGGTGCTCATGCCCACGAGGTCGGCCCCGAGCGTGCGGGCCATCCGCACCTCCGCCGGGGTCTCGTAGTGGGGGCCGCGCATCTGCAGGTACACGCCCTCGGCGAGGGTCGGGTCGATCGCGCGGGCGGCCCGGCGCAGCCGCGACGAGTACAGGTCGGTCAGGTCGACGAACGTCGCCCCCTCGAGCGGGGAGGCCGCCGTGAGGTTGAGGTGGTCGCTGATGAGCACCGGGGTGCCGGGCGCCCACTCGGGGTCGAGGCCGCCGCAGCCGTTGGTCAGCACGACCGTGTGCGCGCCGGCCGCGGCCGCGCACCGCACGCCGTGCGCGACGGCCCGCACCCCGCGGCCCTCGTAGAAGTGGGTGCGGGCGCCGAGCACGAGCGCGTGCCTGGGCGACCCGTCCGCGCCGGCCGCGAAGCGCACGACCCGCAGGGTGCCGCTGTGGCCCGGCACGCCCGAGGCGGCGAAGCCGGGAACCTCGCCGGCCGGCAGCTCGGCGACGGTCTCGCCCAGCACGTCCGCGGCCCCGCCCCAGCCGGAGCCGAGCACGAGCGCGATGTCGACCCGGTCGAGTCCGGCGGCGTCGAGGATCACGCGGGCCGCGTCCTGGGCGAGTCGGCGGGGGGAGGCGGCCTCGTCGGGCTCGGCGGCGGGAGTCATCCACCGAAGATATCGTGAGCATCGGTCGATGCACGGCACAATGGCAGCCGTGACCACTCCGCTCTCCGCCACCGCACCGATCCCCATCACCCCGAATCCACCGGCCACCGCACCGGCCGCCGCACCGGCACCGACGGCCACCCGAACGGCGGAACGCGGGGGGCGGCGCGGGTTCCGCGACCACGCCCGGGTCGCGATCGTGGGCGGGGGACCGGGCGGGTACGAGGCGGCCCTCGTCGCGGCGCAGCTCGGCGCCGAGGTGACCGTGGTCGAGCGGCAGGGGATCGGCGGCTCGGCGGTGCTCACCGACGTCGTCCCCTCGAAGGCGCTCATCGCGACCGCCGAACAGGCGACGATGACCGAGAGCGCGCACGAGCTCGGCCTCGAGGCCGCGTGCGGGCACGAGGGCGAATTGACCGTGGACTTCGCCCGCATGGACTCGCGGGTGCTCACGCTCGCGGCGGCCCAGTCGAGGGACATCCGCACCCGCCTCGAACGCGAGGGGGTCGCGATCGTCGACGCCCACGGCCGCCTCGACGCCAACGGCGAGGTCGTGGCGGACGGGCGGGTGATCGAGGCCGACGTCGTGCTGCTCTCGACCGGGGCCCGGCCCCGCGTGCTGCCCACCGCCGAGCCGGACGGCGAACGGATCCTCACGTGGACCCAGGTGTACGGCCTGACGGAGCTGCCCGAACACCTGATCGTCGTCGGATCGGGGGTCACGGGGGCCGAGTTCGCCGGCGCCTACACGGGACTCGGCGCGAAGGTCACCCTCGTCTCCTCCCGCGACCGGGTGCTCCCCGGGGAGGACCAGGATGCGGCCGAGGTGATCGAGGGGGCGTTCCGTCGCCGCGGAATGACCGTGCTCTCCCGGTCCCGGGCCGCCGCCGTGCGCCGGGTGACTTCGGGGGCCGGCGACGGGGTCGAGGTCGAACTCGCGGACGGCCGGGTCGTGGCCGGATCCCATTGCCTGGTCGCCGTCGGGTCCGTGCCGAACACCGAGGACCTCGGGCTCGACGAGGCCGGGGTGCGCACGACCGAGGCCGGGCACATCGACGTCGACCGGGTCTCCCGCACGACCGCCCGCGGCATCTACGCCGCGGGGGACTGCACCGGCGTGCACGCCCTCGCCTCCGTGGCCGCCATGCAGGGCCGGATCGCGATGTGGCACGCCCTCGGCGACGCGGTGGCGCCCCTCGACCTCGCCCACGCGAGCGCCAACATCTTCACCGCCCCCGAGATCGCCACGGTCGGGATCAGCGAGTCCGACATCACCTCCGGCCGGGTCCGCGGCCAGGTCGCGATGGTGCCCCTCGCCCGCAACCCGCGGGCGAAGATGCAGGGCATCCGCGAGGGGTTCATCAAGCTGTTCGCCCACCGCGCCTCGGGGCTCGTGCTCGGCGGGGTGGTCGTCGCCCCGAGCGCCTCCGAACTCATCTACCCGATCACGCTCGCCGTCACGAACCAGCTGACGGTCGACCAGGTGGCCAGCGCCTTCACCGTCTATCCATCCCTGTCGGGGTCGTTGGCCGAAGCGGCCCGCATCCTGCACGACACCCACGCCTGAACCGAGGACCCTCCATGACGCACGATCCCGCCTACTACCACCAGCGCGGCCCCGTTCGGCTGAGCGGCAAGCTCATCCCCGAGAAGACGACCGACGAACGGCTCCTCGAGCCGGCGGACGAGGAGCCGGACTGGCTCCACTCGGACCCGTGGCGGGTCATGCGCATCCAGGCCGAGTTCATCGAGGGCTTCGGCGCCCTCGCCGACCTCGGCCCGGCGGTGAGCGTCTTCGGCTCGGCCCGGTTCCACGACGGCTCCCCCGAGTACGAGCTCGGCGGTCGGGTGGCCCGCGAACTCGTCGCGGCGGGCTATGCGGTCATCACCGGCGGCGGGCCGGGCGTCATGGAGGCCGCGAACAAGGGCGCGAAGGCCTCGGGCGGCACGTCGGTCGGCCTCGGGATCGAGCTGCCGTTCGAGCAGGGGATGAACCCCTACGTCGACCTGGGAGTGAACTTCCGCTACTTCTTCGCCCGCAAGACGATGTTCGTCAAGTACGCCCAGGGGTTCATCGTGCTCCCCGGCGGCTTCGGCACCCTGGACGAGCTCTTCGAGGCGCTCACCCTCGTGCAGACCGGCAAGGTGCGCCGGTTCCCGATCGTGCTCATGGGCAGCGAGTACTGGGGAGGCCTGCTCGACTGGCTGCGTTCGGCTCCCGGCGGTCGGGGGGCGATCGGGCCGACCGACGTCGACCTCATGCACATGACCGACGATCCGGTCGAGGCCGTGGCCTATATCGCCAACGCCGACGCCGTGCTGCGCGAGCAGCAGGCCGTCGCGCAGCAGCGGGGGGAGCCGGTCGAGGGATGAGCGCCGACGCGTGGGTCATGGCCGCCTTCGCCGTCATGGCGGCGGCCGTCGTCGTCGGCGCGATCGCGGCCGGCCGGGGCCGGGTCGGGCTCTCGCTCGAACCGCCGCCCGCCGAGCGGGCCCCCGCACCCAGCGCCGCGGCAGCGGGAATGCCGCGGAATCCCGGGCCTCGCCCGGCCGAAGAGCAGACCGGGCCCGGCGCTGACATAGAATAGGGACCGTCCCGTGGACACGCGACCGGCAGGAGGCCCCGAGCCGCCGTCCGGTCGGCCACGACCAACTCGACAGACAGGGATGAGCACATGGCGGCCATGAAGCCCCGGACCGGTGACGGACCCCTTGAAGTGACCAAGGAAGGGCGCGGCATCATCATGCGCGTACCGCTTGAAGGTGGAGGGCGACTCGTGGTCGAGCTGAACGCCACGGAGGCATCCGAACTCAGCGAGGCGCTCAGCGCGGTCGCACCCTGATGACGGCGGCTCTGCCGCTGCTGAGTGCGACGGACGCGTTCGGCGCCCTCGACGGCGTCGACGCGCTCGTGCTGCTCGTCGCGCCCGGCGAGGACGCGCCGGAGCTCCTGCCGGGGTCCGGCGCGGGTGCCGATCTCGCGGCCGGTTTCGGCCTCGACCTGGCGGGCACGCTCGCGCGGCTCGAGGTCACGGGCGCGGCCGGGCAGGCGGTCTCACTGCCCCTGCCCGTGATTGCGGACGACGACCGCTGGGCCCAGTTTCCGCCCCTGCTCCTCTTCGCCGGAGTCGGGGACGGCTCCGCCGTCGACGCGCGGCGGGCGGGCGCGGCCATCGCCCGGGCGGCGCGCCCGGGCCAGGTGGTGGCGATCGCCGACCTGGCCGGGCTGACGGACCCGGCGGCCACGGCCCTGGTCGAGGGGCTCGTGCTCGCCTCCTACCGGCACCCGTTCCGCGGCGCGGGCCCGGGCCCGACGGGGCCCGCCGACCAGTTCCGGCTCGTCGGCGTGGACCCGGACGCGCTCGCCGGCGGGCTCTGCTCGGCCGAGGCGACCGTCGTCGCCCGCCGGTGGGCCGCGACGCCGAGCAACGTCAAGAACCCGCAGTGGTTCGCCGAGCAGGCGGTCGACGCGGTCGAGGCCCTCGGGCGGCGCTCCGGGGGGAGTGCCGCCACCACGCGGGTGCGCGTGCACGACGAGCAGTGGATACGCGAGCACGGGCTCGGCGGCCTCGCGGCCGTCGGGAACGGCTCGGCCACGCCGCCGCGGCTCGTCGTGGTCGAATACACCCCCGCCGGCGCCGAGCCGGGCCGGATCGTGCTCGTGGGCAAGGGGATCACCTACGACACCGGCGGCATCAGCATCAAGCCCCGGGCCGCGATGGTCCCGATGAAGACCGACATGGCGGGGGCGGCGGCGGTGCTCGCCGCGGTCCTCGGCGCGGCCGAGGCCGGCGTGGCCACCTCGGTCGTGGGCGTGCTGCCCATGGCCGAGAACGCGTTCTCCGGCGGCTCCTACCGCCCCGGTGACATCGTGACGATCGCCGACGGCACCACGGTCGAGATCGGGAACACCGACGCCGAGGGCCGGATGGTGCTCGCCGACGGCATGGCCTGGGCGCGCGCACACTACGAGCCCGAGGCGATGATCGACGTCGCCACCCTCACGGGGGCGGCGAGCCTCGGCCTCGGCAAGGAGCACGGCGCCCTGTACGCCACCGCCGACCGACTCGCGCACGGCCTCGAGAGCGCGGGCGAGCAGACGGGCGAGGCGCTGTGGCGCATGCCGCTCGTGGACGACTACGCCGCCGCGCTCACCTCCCCGGTGGCCGACCTGAGCCACATCAGCCGGGACCGGCACGTGGGCGGCGGCTCGATCACGGCCGCCCTGTTCCTACGCCACTTCGCCGGGGACGTGCCCTGGGCGCACCTCGACATCGCCGGCCCGGGGCGGGCGGCGCGAACCACGGGCATCCTCACCGAGGGCGCGACCGGATTCGGCGCGCGCACCCTGCTGCGGTTCCTGCGCGACTACTGACGCACGGCGGTCAGGAGGCCCCCGCCGACCGGGAGGAGTCCCGTGACGAGGCGCTCGTCCGCACGGAACTGCCTGCCGAGTTCGCGCATGGCCACGGTCGACTCGTCTCGGCGGGCCGGGTCGGCGACCCGATCGTGCCAGAGGGCGTTGACCACGGCGATCGCCCCGCCGGGGCGGAGCATCCGCAGGCCCTGCTCGCAATAGTCGCCCGCGCGGTCGGGGTCGCAGTCGATGACCACGAGATCGTAGGCGGCGTCGGCGAGCCGGGGGAGCACCTCGAGCGCCCGCCCGGAGATCGTGCGGGTTCGGGTGGACTTGACGCCCGCGGCGGCGAACGCCTCCTTCGCGGCGCGCTGATGCTCCATCTCGGCGTCGATCGTGGTGAGGACGCCCTCGGGATTCATGCCTCCGAGGAGCCACAGCCCCGAGACGCCGGTGCCCGTGCCGACCTCGGCCACGGCCCGGGCGTCGAGGAGGGCGGCGATGAGTCGCAGCGTCGCACCCGTGCCCGCGGAGACCGGGTCGAGGCCGAATTCGGCGGACCGGGCGTGCGCCGCGGCGAGCGCGTCGGAATCCTCGAGCGCGAACTCCTCGGTGTAGGCCCAACTCTGGATCTTGTCGGCAGCGATGGTAGGCCTCCCGTGTCGTGGCTGAGCCGTCAGGGGCGATGGTAGCGCCACCGGGGCCCCCGGCGGTGGCAGCGCGCCCGAGCCGGGCACGCATCGCTTAGACTGACGCGCATGAACATCAGCGGTGACGAGATTCTCATCCTCCTCGTCCTAGCCGTTGTCGTCATCGGACCGGAACGGCTTCCCCACTACGCCGAGCAGCTGGCACGGCTGGTGAAGAACCTCAAGAACATGGCCACGGGCGCGACCTCCGCGCTCCGGGAGGAGCTCGGCGACGACATCGCCGACCTCGACTTCTCCAAATTCGATCCGCGCCAGTACGACCCCCGCCGGATCGTCCGCGACGCGCTCCTGGACGACGTGCTGCCGTCGAGCAAGAGCGCCGACGCGCAGCCCGACCCCGAGGCCGAGAAGCGGCGCGCGGCCCGGGCCGCGGCCGCCCAGCACGTGGCGGCGACGGAGGCCGCTCGGGCCGCGGGTACCGGGGCCGCCGGAGCCGCCGTGGCTGCCGGAGCCGCCGGAGCCGCCGCGGTGACCGGCCCGGGGACGCATGCGGACGCAGGCGAGGCCGCTGCGGCATCGGCACCGTCCGCGCCGCTCCCGCCGCCCGAGCCGGCCGTGGGCGCGGCCCCGGGAGGCTCCGCTGTCGCAGCGGGGGGCGCCGCAGTGGAGACGGCCCCGGCGGGCGGCGGGGTCGCGACGGCGCTCCTCGCCGAGCCCGCGGAGCCCACGGCGCCCACGGTGCCCGCGGTGCCCGCTGAGCCGGCCGGCCTCGACCTGAGCGACCTCCCGCCCGCGCCGTTCGACTCCGAGGCGACCTGACTGCAGGCGACCCGACTGTGCAGGCGACCTGACTGCAGGCGACCCGACTACAGGCGACCCGGCTACAGGGGCGTGACGGCGAGATTGCGGCCGGCGAGTCCGCGGGCCCGGTGGGTGAGGCTGCGGGAGATCTCGGTGAGGATGTCGCCGGCGGTCGATCCGCTCGTGACCACGGGCACGCCGGAGTCGCTGCCCTCGCGGAGGGCCACCTCGAGGGGGACCTGCCCGAGGAGGGGCACGTCGGTCTCGAGGATCTCCGAGAGCCGGTCGGCGACGCGCTGCCCGCCGCCGGAGCCGAAGACCTCGAGCCGGGAGCCGTCGGGCTGCTCGAGCCACGACATGTTCTCGATGACCCCGGCAATGCGCTGCTGGGTCTGGCGGGCCATGATCCCGGCCCGTTCGGCGACCTCGGCGGCCGTGAGCTGGGGAGTGGTCACGATGAGCAGCTCCGCGCCGGGCAGCATCTGCGCCACCGAGATGGCGATGTCGCCGGTGCCGGGCGGAAGGTCGAGCAGGAGCACGTCGAGGTCGCCCCAGAAGACGTCCGCGAGGAACTGCTGGAGCGCGCGGTGGAGCATGGGGCCGCGCCACACGACCGGGCGGCCGGGCTGGGTGAACATCCCGATCGAGATGACCTTGATGTCGCCCGCGAGCGGCGGCAGGATCATGTCGTCGACCTTCGTCGGGGACATCGTGACGCCGAGCATCCGGGGGATGGAGAAGCCGTAGACGTCGGCGTCGAGCACCCCGACCTTGAGACCGTCGGCCGCCATGGCCGCCGCGAGGTTCGCCGTGACCGAGGACTTGCCCACACCCCCCTTGCCGGAGGCGACGGCGAGCACGCGGGTGAGGTTGCCCGGCTCGTTGAACGGGATGACCGGCTCGGCGACCCCGCCGCGCAGCTTCGTGCGCAGGTCGGTGCGCTCCTCGGGGGTCATGACCGTCATCTCGACGTGGACCTCGGTCGCGCCCGCGCCGAGGGCCGCGTTCGTGACGTCGCGCGTGATCGTGTCGCGCAGCGGGCAGCCCGCCGTGGTCAGGGCGATCGTGATGCGAGCGGCGCCGGTCGGGGAGAGCTCGACGCCGCGCACCATGTCGAGTTCGGTGATGGGTCGGCGGATCTCGGGGTCGAGGACCCCCTCGAGCGCACTGCGGATGGTCTCGACGGTCACGCTGGTCATGGCGCCAGTCTAGGGCGGGCCCGCGGCCTCGTCCGTGGCCCACATCACGACTCCCTCAGGGATGGACGATCCGCACCTCGAGCCCCCGCTCCCGGAGGGCGTCGCGCTCGGCATCGGCGATGCCGTCGTCGGTGATGAGGCCGCGGAAGTCGCTCAGCGGACCGACGGCCGCGAAGGCCTGGTTGCCGAGCTTGGAGGAGTCGGCGACCATCCACGCCTCGCCGGCCCGGCCCGCCAGGAGCGCGTTGACCCGCGCCTCCTTCTCGTCGTGCACGAACGGGCCGTCCTTGAGGTCGAGGGCGTTGATGCCGACGAAGGCGATGTCGAGCCGGATCTGCCGCAGGATCGGTTCGGCGAGGGGCCCGGCGAGCTCGTAGGAGCGCGGGTTCACCGCCCCGCCGACCATGACGACCTTGATGTGCGGGCGCAGCACGAGCTGGGCGGCGATGTTGATCGCGTTCGTCACGACGGTTGGGCGGGCGTCCTCGAGATCGCTGCGCCGGCTCAGCTGGGTGGCGATGGCCGTGCACGTCGTGCCGCCGGTCAGGCCGATCCGGGCCCCCGGCCGGACGAGCTCCGAGGCCGCGATCGCGATCGCCGTCTTCGCCTCGGCGGCCTGCCCGCGCTTGTAGCGCAGCGGCAGGTCGTAGGCGACGGACTGCGCGCTCGCCCCGCCGTGGGTGCGGTTGAGGAGCTGCCGATCGGCGAGCACGTCGAGATCCCGGCGGGCCGTGGCGGGGGAGACGCCGAAGGTGTCGACGAGGTCGCCGACCCCGAGGCTTCCGCTCTCGCCCAGCAGGTCGAGGATCGCAATGAGACGATCTTCTCGATTCATCTATTCAGCTCCAATTCAAGCCGTGGTCACCATGGTCAGCACATCGACGAGCCGGGCCACCTCGTCCGCAAGGCGGTCCCGCCCGGCGCCCAGGTACTTGCGGGAATCGACCAGGTCGGGCTGCGCCCCGAGCCGTTCCCGAACCCCGGCGGTGAACATCTTGTTCAACTGCGTGGAAATGTTCACTTTGACCATACCGGACCGGATACCCGCCTGGATCGACGCGTCCGGCACCCCCGAGGACCCGTGGAGCACGAGCGGCACCGGAACGGCCGCGGCGATGGCCGCGATGAGGTCGGTGTCGAGTTCCGCCGTGCGTTCGAGCATGGCGTGGGAGCTGCCGACGGCGACGGCGAGGGCGTCGACACCCGTGTCGGCCGCGAACCGGGCCGCCTCGGCGGGGTCCGTGCGTACGCCGGGCGCGTGGGCGCCGTCCTTGCCCCCGATCTCGCCGAGTTCCGCCTCGACGATCGCCCCGACCGCGTGCGCGGCCGAGACCGCGGTGACCGTGCGGGCGACGTTCTCGGGGTAGTCGAGCGTGGCGCCGTCGTACATGACCGAGGAGAAGCCGAGGTCGAGGGCCTCGCGCACGAGGTCGAGATCCTCCGCGTGGTCGAGGTGGAGGGAGAGCGGGGCGCTCGAGGACTCGGCGACCGCGCGGCTCGCCGCGGCCAGGGGGGCGAGGCCGCCGTGGTAGCGCACGCAGTTCTGGGAGATCTGCAGCACGACGCCCGTCCCGGTGCGCTCGGCGCCGGCCGCGATCGCCTCGACGGTCTCCAGGTGCAGCACGTTGAACGCGGGCAGGCCCTGCCCCCGGTTCCGGGCGCGGGTGAACAACTCGGCGGTGGTGACGAGGGGCATGTCAGAACTCCGTGATAGAGATACCGGGCAGGAGGGGGGTGGGGTCGGTGATGCTCCCCGCGAGCGGGGCGAGGACCGCGGCGCCGGACCAGGCGACCGCCTGGCGCAGGAGCTCGTCGAGGCCGGTGGTGAGCGCGTCCGGGTCGGCCGCGATCGCGGCGGCGGTGGCGGCGACGGCCGCGTCCCCGGCGCCGGTCGTATTGCCGCGCAGGCGGCGTCCGGGGCGGGCGTGCAGGCAGGGTCCGTCGTCGCGGACCGCGGCGAGACCGTCGGGTCCCATCGACAGGAGCACGAGCCCGCCCGATCGGGCCGCGAGCCGCCGGGCCGCGACGATCGGGTCCGTGCCCCCGAGGGCGGCGAGGATCTCCTCGTCGTTCGGCTTGAGCACGTCGGCCCCGGCGTCGGCGGCGGCGAGCAGATGGGGGCCCGAGGTGTCGACGATCGCGGTCGCCCCGGCGGCGTGGGCGGCCTCGACGAGGCCCGGGAACAGGTCGAGCGGCGTGTGCGGCGGCGTGGAGCCGGAGCAGACGAGCACGACCCCCGGGCCGGCCGGCGCGCCCAGTTCGGCGGCGACCGCCCCGGACAGCGCGGCCCACTCGGCCGGGCTCAGCGGCGAGCCGGACTCGTTGATGTTCGTCGTGTCCTCGCCCACGAGGGCGAGGGTGGTGCGGGTGTCGGCGGCGACCTCGACGAGGTGGTGGCGCAGACCGGCCGCGTCCAGGTCGGTCCGGAACCGCACGCCCGGTCCACCGCCCGCGGGCGCGATGACACAGGTGGTCCGGCCCTGCTCGTGCAGCACGCGGGCGACGTTGACGCCCTTGCCGCCCGCGCGCACCTGCGGCGGGTCGACCCGGTGCGAGGAGCCGAGCCGGAAGGTCGGCACGGAGTACGTGACGTCGAGGGCCGGATTGGCGGTGAAGGTGAGGATCATGCGGCGTCCCCGGTGAGGGCGCCGGCTCCGATGAGGGCCGAGCCGAGGAGTCCGGCGTCGGGTCCGGTCGTGGCGGCGACGATCGGCGGCACGGGATGGACCGTGAACGTGCGTTCGGCCTCGCGGCGCAGCGGGGTGAAGAGGTCGTCGCCGGCGCGCATGAGGCCGCCGCCGATGACGACGATCTCGGGGGCGAGCAGCGCCGAGAGCTGTCGCAGGCCGGCGGCGAGTGCCCGGATCCCCTCCTGCCAGATGCGGGCGGCGGTCTCGTCGCCGGCCGCGCGGGCGGCGAGCACCTCCCTCGCCCCGGCGGCGGGGCGGCCGCTCACCTCGGTGTAGCGGCGGGCGAGGGCGGCGGCCGAGGCGATCGCCTCGAGGCAGCCACGGGCGCCGCACGGGCAGAGCGGACCGCTCGGATCGACGACCGTGTGCCCGAGCTCGCCCGCATAGCCGCGGGCGCGGTGCGGGCGGCCGTCGACGATGAGGCCGGCGGCGATGCCCGTGCCGATCGCCACGACCGCGGCGTCGGCGATGCCGGCGGCGGCCCCGAAGGTGGTCTCGGCGATCGCCGCCGCGGTGACGTCGTGGTTGAATCCGACCGGCAGGTCGGTGGCGGCCGCGAGGAGCTCGCCGAACGGGGCGTCGCGCCAGCCGAGGTTCGCCGAGTAGACGCCGACGCCGCGGACGTCGTCGACGAGGCCCGGCACGACGACCCCGAGCGCGACCGCCCCCGGCATCGCGGCGGCGAGCTGCGTCGTCCGATCGACGACGGCGGCGGCCGGACGGGCGGGATCGCGCGGGGTCGGGGTGGTCGAGCGGTGGCTGATGGAGCCGTCCGGGTGCACGAGGCCCGCCTTGATGTCGGTGCCGCCGACGTCGAAGGCCGCGACCGGTCCGGGCAACGTGAATCCGCCGGTGCGGGCGGCGACCGGCGGCGGGGTCACGTCACCGGCCGCCCCGGTCGGGGTGGCGGCGGCCGGTGAGTGCGCGGGGGCGGGCAAGGCGGTCTCAGCCGTCCAGGACCACGGACCGGGTGAGGCCGCGGGGGTGGTCGGGGTCGAGGCCGGCGGCCCGGGCACGGGCCAGCGCCACCCGCTGGGCGATGACGAGATCGGCGAGCGGGTCGAGTTCGGCATGCTCGACGAAGGTGGCTCCGGTGGCGCTCACCTGGGCGGCGAGACCCTCGGGGGCGGCGCCGAAGCTCCAGGTGACCCGGCCGGGGGCGGCGATGGCGATGGGGCCGTGCCGGTAGTCCATGGCGGGGTAGGACTCGGTCCAGGACTGGGAGGCCTCGCGGTTCTTCAGCGCCGCCTCGTGGGCGAGCCCGATGGTCCAGCCCAGGCCCACGAAGGTGGTCTGCTCGGCGGTGACGGCCGCCTCGGGCAGCGGGGCGGTCGTGGCGGTGCGGGCGTCCGCGATCGCCGCGCCGAGGTCCTCCCCGAGGGAGGCGCGCAGCAGGGTCAGCGCGGTCGTCGCGAACCGCGTCTGCACCACGGAGGTCTCGTCCGCGAACGGCGTCTCGATGACCCGGTCGGCGGCGCGCCCGATCGGGGTGTCGGCCGCGCCGACGATCGCCAGCACGGGGATACGGCCGGCGATGGCGGACATCGCGGTGATGATCTCGGAGGTGGTGCCGGAGCGCGAGATCGCGACGACGAGGTCGTAGTCGCGCTCGAGCAGCGGCTCGGAGCCGACGAAGGCGTCGGTCTCCCCGAGGCCGGCGCGCTCGCGCAGCGCGGCGTAACTCTGGGCCATGAACCAGGAGGTGCCGCAGCCGATCGCGGCGACGCGCTGTCCGGCGGTGGGGAAGAGGTCGGCATGGTCGGAGGCGAGTTCCACGGCCCGGGCCCAGGTGTCGGGCTGGCTCATCAGCTCGGCCTCCATGTGGGCGCCGCTGACCGTCGTTGTCGTGTCTGGAGTCTGAGTCATGGCACCCATGATTGTAGATGACACATAAGAATGTCTAGTGAGCACAAACCTGCATGGGGTCGGTGGGCATGGAACCGGCCCTTCTCGGGGCGGCCGCGATCACCCGTCGCGCTCCGCGACGAGGAAGCCGTCCCGGTCGTAGATCTGGGTGAACGTCGACCCGTCGAACCGATCCTCGCCCCATTCCGCGGCATCCCGGGGAGGCTCGCCGCCCCAGACGCCCGAATGGCGGTCGAGCACGATCAGGTCGGGTACGGGGTTGTCGTGACCGAGCCAGTAGACGCGGGCCGTCGGCACGAGGTAGGCCATGAGTGTGATGTCGGTCACGACACGGTCGCCGGGAGTCACGGTGGCCAGGGCGCCGCGGGCGCCGGCGGCGGTCGGGCTCGGTCGGTAGAACTCCGGCTCGACCAGTCGCGACCACGGGAACTGGGAACTCGCCACGATCGCGAAGAGCAGGACCCCGGTCGCGACCTCCCGCACCCGCACGGGGGCGCGCAGCGCGAGGAACCTCCCGCCCGGGCCGGTGGCGGGGACCGGTGCCCCGCCCGCCCGCCTCCTCGCCTCGGTGCGCTCGGCGAGCCGGTGCAGTCCGTCGACGAGGGCGACCATCGCGATGATCATGAGCGGGGCGGAATAGTGCCAATCGGTTCCCCAGTGGTAGGGGACGTCCGAGGTGAGCCGCCACGCGAACGTCGGCACCGCGACGAGGATGATCGGCGAGCGCAGTGCGAGGAAGGCCGTGATCGCCAGCGACAGCGTGACCATCCCCGCCTTCGTGCCGGCGCCGTCCGTCAACCCGGCCAGCGTGGCCGCCGGGTCGCTCAGCAGCCGCGAGAGGACGGAATCCTCGGCATAGGCCCAGACCCCGTCGGGGTTGAGCGCGGGCAGCACGACCGAGGTGACGAGCACGAAGGCGGCGACACCGCCGGCGGCCAGCGCCGCCCCGAGCCGGCGACCCCCCTGGAGGGCGATGACCACCCCGATGGCGGCCACCGTGAGCCCCAGGTCCTCCTTGACCCCGAGCAGCGGCAGCGCCCACAGGGCGGCCGCCCGGTGCCGCCGGAGCACGAGGGCCGTGAGGGAGGCGGCGAGGAGCGGCATCGCGAGGGCGACCTCGTGGAATTGGCTCGCGACCGCCGTCTGCAGGCCCCACGACGCGCCGTAGGCGAGACCGATCGCGATCCCGGACCAGCGACCGAGCAGTCGCACGCCGAGCCACGTGAGGATCCCGGCCGAGATCCCGAGCAGCACGTTCTGGGCGACGAGCAGCGTGAAGCCCGACGGGAACATCCGGTAGAACGGCGCGAGCACGACGAGCAGCGGGTGGAAGTGATCGCCCAGCAGGAAATAGCCCTCGCCCTTGATGGGCACGATCGGGGCCTCGAGGCGCGAATAGTCCTGGATCAGCTGCGTGAAGATGCCCAGATCCCAGCTCGGGGAGTCGAAGCGGGCCCACTGCCGCCACGACCACACCGTGTGGATCGCGGCGATGAGCGCACCGACGGACCAGGCGGGCCACGTCGTTCGAACCGCCGCCCGCGCCCGCACGAGGGCCGCCGGGTGCGCCGGGGGCGCGCTCACCCGCGCCGGAGCGAGGCCATCCACGCCTCGACGTCGTCGGGCCGGCGCGGCAGCGCTCCGCTCAGGTTGACCACGCCGTCGCCGGTCACGAGCACGTCGTCCTCGATCCGGACGCCGATCCCGCGGTACTCGGCCGGGATCGCCCGGTCGTCCTCCTTGAAGTACAGGCCCGGCTCGATCGTGAACACCATGCCCGGGGCGAGCTCCGCGTCGAGGTACATCTCCCGGCGGGCCTGGGCACAGTCGTGCACGTCGAGGCCCAGGTGGTGGCTCGTGCCGTGCGGCATCCAGCGCCGATGCTGCTGGCCGCGCGGCGCGAGGGCCGCCTCGGCGCCGACCGGCAGCAGCCCCCACTCCTCGAGCCGGGCGGCGAGCACGCCCATCGCGGTCGAGTGGATCTCGCGGAACCTCACCCCGGGGCGGGCGACGGCGAACGCGGCGTCGGCCGCATCGAGCACCGCCTGGTAGACGCGGCGCTGCACGCCGGAGAACTCCCCGCTCACCGGGAGCGTGCGGGTGATGTCGGCGGTGTAGAGCGAGTCCGCCTCGACGCCGGCGTCGACGAGCACGAGCTCGCCCGCGCGCACCGGGCCGTCGTTGCGGATCCAGTGGAGGGTGGTGGCGTTGTTGCCCGCCGCCGCGATCGTCTCGTAGCCCGTGCCGTTGCCCTCCGCCCGCGCGACGGCGGCGAAGGCGCCCTCGATCACCCGTTCGCCGCGCGGGTGCCCGGCGGCACGGGGCAGCGCCCGCACGATCTGTTCGAAGCCCGCGACCGAGGCCGCCACCGCGGCCCGCAGCTGCCCGATCTCCCACTCGTCCTTGGTCAGACGCAGCTCCGAGAGCGACTCGGCCAGGACGGCGTCCGCGCCGTGCTCGCTGTCGGAGGTCACGCCGTTCTGCACGCGGATGCGTTCGACGAGCGCGCTCACCGCCTCGTCCGCCCCGGGGACGACGCGGACGGTCACCTCGCCGGCGTCCTTTCCGACGGCGTCGGCGAGCTCGTCGATGTGCCGGCACGGCAGGCCCAGGCGGGTCTCGAGCTCCGCCAACGTCGGGCGGGCGCCCACCCAGAACTCCCCGTAGCGGGCATCGGCCCAGAACTCCTCGCTCTCCCGGGAGGCGAGGGGGCGGAAGTACAGCACCGCCTCGTGTTCCGTGGCCGGCTCGCCCGCCTCGGCCGGCTGGGGATGGAGCACGAGCACGGCGTCGGGCTCCTCGTCCGTGCCCAGCCCGGTCATGTGCGCGAACGCGGAATGCGGCCGGAAGCGGTAGTCCGTGTCGTTCGAGCGCACCTTGAGCCCACCCGCCGGGAGCACGAGCCGCTCGCCGGGGAACTGCTCGGACAGGCGGCGCCGGCGCGCGGCGGCGTAGGCCGCGACCTCGTCCGGGCCCGCGGCTGTGCTCACCGTGCTCGCCGGCGGCGCCCAGTCGGCCGCGATGAACTCCCGGAACGCCGCCGATTCGGGGCGCTGGGAGCGGTTGCCACCGCGATCGGCCGACGGATCGTCCTCGCTGTGTTCGCCAGACATGCCCCCATCGTCTCATCCCGAGCGCCACGCCGGGCGAACCGGTGCCCTACCCTGACGGAGTGATCGACCTGCATACCCACACGCGCGCCTCGGACGGCACCGAGAGCCCGGCCGAGCTCATGGCGGCGGCCGCGCGGGCGGGGCTGACGGTGGTGGGGCTGACCGATCACGACACGACCGCGGGGTGGGCCGAGGCCGAGGCCGCCGTGCCCGGCTCCGGGGTGAGCCTCGTGCGGGGGACCGAGATCTCCTGCACCGCCGGGGGCATCAGCGTGCACCTGCTCTCCTACCTCCACGACCCGGCCGACCCGGCGCTCGCGGGCGTCTTCGCCGACTCCCGCAGCCATCGGGCCACCCGCGCCGCGGACATGGTCGCCCGACTCGGCCGGGACCTGCCGATCTCCTGGGACGACGTGCTCGCCGAGGCCGCGCCGGGGGCGACGATCGGGCGGCCCCACATAGCGGACGCACTCGTGCGACTGGGCATCGTGCCCGATCGTACCGCGGCGTTCGCGGGGCTGCTCAGCCCCCACAGCCCCTACTACGTGCGCTACACGGCGCCCGAGGCCGTCGCCGCCGTCGCCGCGGTGCGGGCGGCGGGCGGGGTGCCGGTCATGGCCCACCCGCGCGCCAGCGGCCGCGGGCGGGTGGTGAGCGACGCCGTCATCGCGCGGATGGTCGAGGCCGGGCTCGCCGGACTCGAGGTGGACCACCGCGACCACACTCCCGCCGAGCGGGCCGAACTCGTGGCCCTCGCGGGTCGCCACGGCCTGCTGCGGACCGGATCGAGCGACTACCACGGGGCGGGCAAACCGAACCGGCTCGGTGAGAACACCACCTCGCCGGAGGTCCTCGCCGCGATCACGGCCCAGGGGCGTCTCGGCGTGGTGCACCCGTGAGCGAGTGGTTCGACGCGACCCTCGCCTGAGCGGGTCCCGGACCGAGCACGGCCCGGAACGAGCGACGCCCGGAGCGCCGCATGGGCGCCCCGGGCGGGGACCGGTGTGATCCGGTGTGCTTCGGTGTGGTTGCGGGGAACCCGCGGAGGAGTGGGTCTCAGCTGCCCGAGTCGGCGACGGGCTTGCCGCCGCGTGTGCGACGACGGCGCCGGGAGCGGCCCTGGCCCTCGCCGGGGGCCTGCCGGCGCTGGGCTTGACCGCCCTGACCACCCTGACCACCCTGACCACCCTGACCACCCTGGCGACCCGACTGACCACCCTGGTGACCCGACTGGCCGCCCTGGCGACCGGAGCGGCCGCCCTGACGGCCGGACTGCCCGCCTCGGTCCTGGCGTCCCCGGCCGCCGGCGCCCTTCGCCCCGCCGCCGGTCTCGCCCAGATCCTCGAGGACCTCGGCCTCGAGCCCGGCGCGGGTGCGGGCCTGCCGCGGGAGCCGGCCCTTCGTGCCCTCCGGGATCGACAGGTCGGTGTACAGGTGGGGTGAGGACGAGTAGGTCTCGACCGGCTCGCCCTTGTTCAGGCCGATGGCCTTGTCGATGAGGGTCCAGCGAGGCACGTCGTCCCAGTCGACGAACGTGACCGCGGTGCCCGTGTTGCCGGCGCGGGCGGTCCGCCCGATCCGGTGCAGGTAGGTCTTGTCGTCCTCGGGGCACTGGAAGTTGACGACGTGGGTGACGTCGTCGACGTCGATGCCGCGGGCCGCGACGTCGGTGGCCACGAGCACGTCCACCTTGCCGTGGCGGAACGCGCGCAGCGCCTGCTCGCGGGCTCCCTGGCCCAGATCGCCGTGCAGCGGTGCCGCCGCGAAGCCGCGGTCGACGAGTTCGTCCGCGACCTTGGCCGCGGTGCGCTTGGTGCGGGTGAACACGATCGTCAGACCCCGGCCCTCGGCCTGGAGGATGCGCGAGAGCATCTCGGTCTTGTCCATCGCGTGGGCGCGGTAGACGAACTGGCTCACCAGGTCGACGGCCGCCCCGGAGCCCTCGGGATCCTGGGCGCGGATGTGCGTGGGCCGGGTCATGTAGCGCCGGGCCATCGCGATGACCGCCCCGGGCATCGTGGCGGAGAACAGCATCGTGTGCCGGTTCGCCGGGGTGCGCGAGAGCAGGGTCTCCACGTCCGGCAGGAAGCCGAGGTCGAGCATCTCGTCGGCCTCGTCGAGCACGAGCACCTGCACCTGATTGAGCACGAGGTAACGCTGCTTGAGCAGGTCGATCATCCGGCCGGGAGTGCCGACGACGACCTCGACCCCGCGGGTGAGCGCCTCGATCTGCGGCTCGTAGGAACGACCGCCGTAGACCTGTGCGACGCGCACGGGCCGCTTGCGGGCGGCGGTGACGAGGTCGCCGGCGACCTGGACCGCGAGCTCGCGGGTCGGCACGATGATGAGCGCCTGCGGCTTGCCGGCGTCCGGCAGGTCGTCCCAGCCCTCCTCGCCGGGGCCGACGACCCGCTCGAGCAGCGGGATGCCGAAGCCGAGGGTCTTGCCGGTGCCGGTCTTGGCCTGGCCGATGATGTCGTGGCCGGCGAGCGCCACCGGCAGGGTGAGCGCCTGGATCGGGAAGGGGTGGGTGATGCCCACCTCGGAGAGCGCCGTGACGATCGGCTCGCTCACGCCGAAGTCGGCGAACGACCGCTCGGGCAGGTCGCCGTCCTGGCTGATCTCGACGGCGTCGGAATCGGTCGTGACGTCGACGGACTCGGTCACGGCGGCCTCGTCGAGGCGCGCGAGGATGTCATCGGCGACGGTGGTGGTGGCAGGCTCGCTCGCCTGCAGATCGGTATCGGTCATAGTCCCTCGGAACGCTGGGACGCGCCCGGTCGGACGCGTGCTGCTGCCGGCAGCCGATCGCGAGATTTCCTGCCGGCTCCTGCTCCGCGGAATTCTCCGTGTGCTCCGTGTGCTTCATGTGCTCCAGGAGCGAGCGAAGAATCGAGAAGGGAACCGAGCTCTCCGCGCCGTCCGGACGGGACCGGGGGAGGCGGGAGTTCATAGTGGCGACGTGTTCGACCGTTGCGACCGGGCAACCCGTACGGGTCCACTGTAGCGCGGGCGCACCGAAATAGCCCGGACGGCGGGTAAGTGTGGCCCGGCCCACCGCCACCGGTGCGGCGTGACCCGGGCGGTCTGTCTGGCCGGGTGTCGCCCGGATGCGGCCCGGATTCGGCCCGGATGCGGGCTGGACGGCCTCAGGCGCTGAAGCCGATGAACCGCTGCTCGTCGACCCCGACGTGCACGTACGCGAGGGAGCGCGCCGGAACGATGATGCGGTTCCCCTTCGCGTCGGTGAGGTCGAGCACACCGTCCTCCGTGGCGACCGCCTCGCTCACCTGCGCCGCGACGGCCGCCGGGTCGGTGGCGCCGCCGGTCGAGTCGTCGAGTTCGACGTTGAGCTCCCGGGCGACGTTCTGCACTCCGATAGTGATCCGCACGCTCTCCACCTTCATCGCTTCCTGGCCGGCAGGAATGGCTGCCTCGGCTCCTTCGAATCCGTGCGCCGCTCGGCGCACGAGTCCCCATCGTAGGCCCGCGGCGGTGCTGCCCCCGAACTGATGGCACGATGGAAGTCATGCCGACTCGACGGACCCCCCGCACGATCCTCGTGGTCGCCCTCGCGGTCGTCCTCGCGGTGGTGCTCGCGTGGTTCGCGTTCGGGCGTGATTCCGACACCGACACGGGCGATACTGCCGATACTGCCGACACGGCCGGCACGTCCGACACTGCCGGCACGGCGGCCGAGCCCACGGCGACCTCCGAGCCCACCGGAACGCCCGAGCCCACCGGTACGCCCGAGCCGACCCGCTCGCCCACGGCACGGGCGAGCGCGGGCGAGCGGACGCCGTCCCCAAGCCCGACGACGCCCCCGCCGCCGACCCCGGACGAGCTCGCGGGAGTGCTCACCCACGACGTGCCGGACCGGCTCGACGGCGAGCTCGTCGTGCTTCCGGGCAGTGAGCCCGCGCCGCACCCGGACCGGGAGGTGCGCACCGTGCGCATCGAGATGGAGTGGGGCCTGCCGATGCTCCTGTCCGACTTCGGCGACTTCGTCATGGACACGCTCAATGACGACCGTTCCTGGGGTGGGGACGGCTCGCTCAGCTTCGCCCGCACCGACGGCGAGGACCCCGACCTGCGGGTGCTCGTGGCGAGTCCGGGGACCGTCGACGACCTGTGCGCCCCACTCGCCACGAACAGCCTGTACTCGTGCGGCCGCTACGGGCACGCCGCGCTCAACGCGCAGCGGTGGATCGACGGGGCCGAGCCCTTCGCCGACGGTGGCGGTTCGATCACCGAGTACCGCCGGTACCTGGTCAACCACGAGGTCGGGCACCTGCTCGGCCACCAGCACCGCACCTGCCCCGCCGCCGGGGTCCTCGCGCCGGTCATGGTGCAGCAGACCATCACCCTGGGAGGCTGCGAGCCGAACGGCTGGCCCCGCCCGTGAGCCGCCCGTGAGCCATAGCGACGGTGCTGCCGTGCCGTCGAGCCCGTGTCGGCGGGGTCTGCTGTGATGTCCACATGACCACGCAGCTCGCCCCCCCGAGATCCGGCCTCCGGCTGGACGCCGCCCAGCAGGAGGTGCACGACGCGGTGCTCGCGGGCGGGAACCACGTGGTGCTCGGCCCGCCCGGATCGGGGAAGACGACCACGGCGGTCGAGGTGTTCCTCGACTGGTGCCGTGCGAACGACCCCGACCGGGCCGTGCTGCTCGTGCCCTCGAGACGGGCGGCCGCCCTCATCGGCGAGGAGGTCTCCGCCCGGCTGGGCCGCACGACCTCGCGCACCCTCGTGCGCACGCCGGCGTCGCTCGCCTTCACGATCCTGCGGCTCGCCGCCCAGCGGGCGGGCCGGCCCGCGCCGACCCTGCTCACGGGTCCCGATCAGGATCAGATCCTCGGCGACCTGATCGAGGGGCACCTGTCGGGGGAGGGGGCGCGGGTCGGCTGGCCCGATGCGATCACCCCGCAGATGCAGCGGCTGCGGGCCTTCCGCGACGAACTGCGAGACCTGCTCATGCGCGCCGCCGAGGCGGGGCTCGACGGGCCGTCCCTGCAGGAATGGGGCCACCGGCACGACCGCCCCGAATGGGTCGCGGCCGGGCGGGTGCTCGCGGAGTACACCGACGTGACCGTCCTCGGAGAGCTGACCCCCGATCGGGGGGCCCGCTACGACGCGTCCACGATCCTCGACCAGGCGGTGCAGGTCCTCGCCCGAGCCGGAGATCCCCTCGGCGACCTCGAGTTCGTGGTCCACGACGACTACCAGGACGCCACCCTGGCCACCGCGCGGCTCCTGGGCGAGCTGGACGGCACCGGCGCGCGGGTCGCCGCCTTCGCCGAACCGGATGTGGCCGTGCAGTCGTTTCGCGGCGCCGTGCCCGCCCTCGTGCACACCGCCACCCGGCCGGTCGGTTCGGGGGAGGGGGCCCTCGGGGCGCGCACCCACCTGCTCGCCACCCGGCACCGGCACGGCGGTGAACTCGCCGGGTTCGTGCATCGGCTGAGCCTGCCGCTTCCCCCGATCGCCGTGCCCGCTCGGCGCCGGCCTCCCGTCGGGCCCCCCGGCGATGCCGCCGATACCGCCGATACCGCCGATACCGCCGATACTGGCGATACCGGCGATGCCGCGGATGGCGCCGAGGCCGGGGCGACAGCCGGCGTCGAGCGAGCGGGCGGTGCGGTGGAGCTGCGCGTGCTGGGATCCCCGGCGCAGGAGCACGCCTATATCGCGCGCCGGCTGCGGGAGGCGCACCTGCTCGAGGGCGTGCCGTGGTCACGGCTGGCCGTCATCGTGCGCGGCCATCAGCAGCTCGTCCCCGTGCGCCGGCAGCTGCGGCTGGCGGGGATCCCGCTGCAGACCCAGGCGCCCGACCGGCCGCTCCGGGAGGAGGCCGCGGTGCTGCCGTTCCTGCTGGCGCTCGAAGTCGTCACCCGGGAGGAACCGAGTCTCACCGGGCCCGAGGCGATCGGCCTGCTCACCTCCGTGATCGGGGGCGTCGACCCGGTCGGGCTGCGCCGCCTGCGACGGGAGCTGCGCGCGGCCGGCGCCACCGACTCGGCCGACCTCCTCGCCGCCGCCCTCGCCGATCCGGACCTGCTCGCCGGGCTGCCGCCCACGGTGCGCGCGGCCCCGGCGGCGATGGCCGCCATGCTCGCCGCGGGCCGGGCCGCCCACGCCGGCGGGCTCGGCACCGAGATGGTGCTGTGGCGCATGTGGCAGGCCCTCGACCTGGCCGACACGTGGCAGGAGCGGGCGCTCGCCGGCGGGGCCGGGGCCGACCGCGCCGACGCCGACCTCGACGCGATGGTCGCGCTGTTCACGGCGGCGGAGCAGTTCACCGACCGCACCGCCGGGGCCGGGCCCTCGGCCTTCCTGCACCACCTCGCCGGCCAGGACTTCCCCGCGGACACGCTCGCGGCCCGCGCGACCCAGGGCCGCACCGTCGCCGTGCACACGGCCGCCTCGGCCGCCGGCGGGGAGTGGGAGGTCGTGATCGTCGCGGGCGTCCAGGACGAGGTCTGGCCCGACCTGCGCATCCGGGACACCGTGCTCGGGGCCGCGCACCTGGCTGATATCGCCTCGCAGCGGCACGGACCCGAGACGGCCACCGCCGACGTCGACCGGTGGCGCCTCGCCCGCAGGCAGGTCCGCGACGACGAGCTGCGCACGTTCGTCAGCGCCTGCTCGCGTGCCCGTTCCCGGCTCCTGCTCACCTGCGTGCTCGACACCGACACCCGCCCCTCCGGCTTCCTCGACACCCTCCTGCCGGCGGGCGACGCCCCGCCGATCACGCGGGTCGAGCCGCCGCTCGATCTGCGCGGCCTCGTGGGCCGGCTCCGGGCCGCCGCCCGCCCCGCCGAGGGCGCCGTCGGGGCCACCACGGGGGTGCCGAGCGCGCGGGCCCGGGCGGCGGGCGGACTGCTGCGCGACCTGGCCCGGGCACAGGTGCGCGAGGCCGATCCGGCCCGCTGGCCGGGCCTCGTGCCCTGGAGCAGCGACCTCCCGCTCGTCGTGACGGGCGAGCCCGATGCGCACGTGACGGTCTCGCCGTCGGCGATCGAGACCGCGGTGACGTGCCCGCTGCGGTGGTTCCTCACCGCCGCGGGCGGGCAGGCGCGCAGCAGCAACGCCCAGCACGTCGGCGACCTCGTGCACGACATCGCCGCCGACCTGCCCCGCGCGGCGGAGTCCGAGCTCCTCGCCGAACTCGAGCGGCGATGGCCCGAGCTCGGACTGCCCGAGACGGCCCTCGCACGCCGCGAGCGCGCCCGCGCCGAGGTGATGATGCACAAGCTCGCCGGGTACGTCGCCTCGCACGGATACGAGGTCGAGACCGAGCGGGCCTTCGAGGTGCGGCTGCCGACGGAGCCCGCCACGGTGCTGCGGGGGCGGGTCGACCGGATCGAGCACCGCGCGGACGGCCCGCACATCGTCGATCTCAAGACGGGCAAGGTGGTGGTCCCGGCGGACGAGGTGCCCCACCATCCCCAGCTCGGCGCATACCAGCTCGCCGTGGACGCCGGCGCCTTCGACGCGGACCGGCCCGCCGCCGGCGCCTCCCTGGTCTACGTGGGCAGCACCCACAAGAGCGCGTCCGTGCGCGAACAGGGCCCGCTCGCCGATGCGGTCGACCCCGGCTGGGCGCGGGAGATGGTCGAGGGCGTGGCCGAGACGATGGCGGGCGGCGAGTTCACGGCCCGCGTGAACGACACGTGCCGGTCGTGCCCGGTGCGCCGCTCCTGCCCCGTGCAGGACGCGGGCGCCCGGCTGGGCCGCCCCGGCACGACGGAGGAGGCCTGATGGTGCGCTGGAACGCGTTCGAGCTGGCGGTCGCGCTCGGGGAGCACCCGCCCACGCCCGAACAGCAGGCGGTGATCGAGGCTCCCCTCGAACCGCAGCTGGTCATCGCCGGAGCCGGCTCCGGCAAGACCGCGACCATGGCCTCGAGGGTCGTCTACCTCGTGGCCAACGGACTCGTCGCGCCCGAGCAGATCCTCGGCCTCACGTTCACCCGCAAGGCCGCGGCCGAACTCGCCGACCGGGTGCGGCGGCGGCTGCGCTCCGTGCGGGACCTGGACCCGGAGCTGGACCTGGACGACCAGCCGCGCATCTCCACCTACAACTCCTACGCCGCCGGGATCGTGACCGATCACGCGCTCCGGGCGGGGATCGACCCCGACACCACCCTCATCGGGGAGGCGGGCACCTTTCAGCTCGCGGCCGAGGTCGTGCAGACCTGGGCGGAGCCGCTGAGCAGCGGCGCCGCGCCGGGAACCCTCGTCGCCGCGGTCACGGCGCTCTCGGGTGAACTCGCCGAACACGGGCTCACCACCCGGGAGGCGACGGCGTATCTGCGCACCCTCGCCACCGACCTGTCGGGTAAGGAGGCCGCCGGCCGTCAGCGCGCTCCCCGCGCCGAGATCCGCCACCTGATCGCCTCGCTCGGGGAACGGATCGAGATCCTCGCCATGGTCGAGGCGTATCAGCGACTCAAGCACGAGCGTAACGTCGTGGACTTCGGCGACCAGGTGCGCACGGCGGCGACCATCGCCCAGCGCGTCGGGGCCGTCGGTCGGGCGGAACGCGACCACTATCGGGTCGTGCTGCTCGACGAGTACCAGGACACCTCGATCGCGCAGGTGCAACTCCTGCGGGCGCTGTTCTCCGGGGAGGTCGAGACCGGCCGCGGTCATCCCGTGACCGCCGTCGGCGACCCGAACCAGGCGATCTACGGTTGGCGGGGGGCGGCCGCGGGCACGCTGCTCGACTTCCCGCGCGCGTTCCCCCGGGCGGACGGGGCTGCCGCCGACATCGCCACCCTGAGCACCGCGTGGCGCAACGCCGAGGCCGTCCTCGCCGTGGCGAACAAGGTGGCCGCGCCGCTGCGCTCCGAGGAGGCGTCACCCGAGCTCGCGGCCGTCGTGCCCGCGCTGCGGCCCCGGCCGGACGCCCCCGCCGGGGAGGTCCACGCCCGCTACCCCGAGACGGCCGCCGACGAGGCCGAGACGATCACCCGCTTCCTCACCGGCCTCGGGTGGGGGCGAGCCGGCGGCTCGGCCCCGCCGACCGCGGCCATCCTGTGCCGCAAGCGCGCCTTCTTCCCGGAGATCACCCGGACCCTCGCCGCCGCCGGGATCCCGTTCCAGGTCGGCGGCCTCGGCGGGCTCCTCGACACCCCCGAGGTGAACGACCTGTGGGCGGCCCTGCAGGTCGCCCACGATCCCAGCCGCGGCGACGTGCTCATGCGGCTGCTCACCGGGCCCGGCGTCGGGATCGGCGCGCGTGACCTCATGGCGCTGTCGCACTGGTCGCGCAGGCAGGTCGATCGAGCGCGCGAGCACACCGACCGGGAGGAGGCCGAGCAGGCGAGCATCGTCGAGGCGATCGAGCACCCGCCCCCACCCGGATGGGTCTCTCCGGCGGGGCACGACCTCTCCGACCCCGCCCGTGATCGGCTGGGCGACCTCGCCGGTGTGCTCCGGGCGATCCGCTCGCTGGCCCAGCTCCCACTGCCGGAACTGGTGCTCGCGACCGAACGGCTTCTGGGCCTGGACATCGAGGTGCTCGCCCACGCCGCCGCCGGCACGCGGAACCCGCGGACCCACCTCGACGAGTTCGTCGCCGTCGCCGCGGACTTCCAGCGGTTCGCCGGAGCCTCCATGCACGTGGGCGGCGGCAGCACGCTGGCGGCCTTCCTCGCGTGGCTCGACGTCGCGTACGAGGAGGAGAAGGGGCTTGCGACCGCCGAGATCGAACCCGACCCGAGGGCCGTTCAGGTGATGACGATCCACGCCTCCAAGGGGCTCGAATGGGATGCGGTCGTCGTGGCCGGGCTCAACGAGGGCGACTTCCCCAAGACCGCACCGAACCGGCAGGGCGACCGGCTCTCGAAGGGCTGGCTGACCCACGCCTCGCTGCTGCCGTACGAACTGCGCGGCGACGTCGACCACCTGCCCGCGTTCGACCACGAACAGGCGCTCACCCACGGCGAGCTGGCCGGGGTCTGGGCGGACTTCCTCCATGCCGAGGGGGACCGCCTCGTGCGTGAGGACCGCCGACTGGCATACGTCGCGCTCACCCGGGCCCGCGATCACCTGCTGCTCACCGGCTCCTTCTGGAGCGGGCGCAAGGAGGCGAACACGCCCTCGCTGTTCCTGGGGGAGGCGGTGCGTGCGGGCGCCGACACGGGGGGACCGTGGCCGGTGGCCTCGGTCCACGAGGGCGACCCTGCGACGTCCGCGGGGGCCGAGGCACGCTGGCCCGGCCCGGGGCCGTCCCGCGACTACTGGCAGCGGCTCCTCGCGGGCGAGGCGCCGGCGGCCGATCCGCTCATCGACGCGTGGCGCGACGAGGCCGAGCTGCTGCTGGCCGAACGGGACGCCGCCGCACCGCCGGCCGCGACCGGCGCCGGCCACCTGAGCGCCTCGGCCGTGGTGCGCCTCGCCCAGGACGCCGAGACGTTCGAGCGGAATCGGCGCCGGCCCGTGCCGATGGAGCCGAGCACCCACGCCCGCCGGGGCACGACCTTCCACGCGTGGGTCGAGCGCTATTTCGGTGCCTCGACCCTGCTCGACTGGGAGGTGCTGCCCGGGGCGGACGACGAGACCGCGGGCGAGTCCGATGTCGAGGAGCTCATCACGGCCTTCCACGCCTCCGCCTGGGCCGCGCGCAGCCCGATCCGGGTCGAGGCCGACCTGCACACGCCGATCGGGGGCCGGATCATCCGGTGCCGGATCGATGCGGTGTTCCGCGACGAGGACGGCGCCGACCACATCGTCGACTGGAAGACGGGCGCGCCGGCCCGCACGGCCGAGGAGCAGGAGGCACGCGACCTGCAGCTGGCGCTGTACCGACTCGCGTGGGCACGCGCCCACGACCTGCCCCTGGACCGGGTGCGCGCCTCCTACCACTACGTGGCGGCGAACCGCACGGTGGCCGGCTCCGACCTCGGGGAGGACGCGATCCTCGAGGTCCTCGCCCGGCTCGGTGAGCCGGTTCAGGCCGGGGACTGAGGCCCGGCCGGGGGCTCCGGTTCGGGCTCGTCCGCCGAGGCGGGGGGCAACTCGAACTCGGTCGTCGGGGTGTCGTCCCCCGCGCGCACCGGAATCTCCGCGGTGAGCGCCTCCGGTTCGGACGCAGTCTTCGGCCCGGGCACCGCCGCCGGCTCGGCGGCCACATCCGGATCACCGAGCTGCTCGTCCGGCTGCACGGGCTGCGCGGGGTCGGCGTGTCGCCGGCTCAGGCCGGAGATCGGGGCGGCGCCGGCCGTCGCGGCGTCGAGATCGGCGAGCATCGCGACGGCGTCGGCCACGACCTCGTCGTCGCCGACCCGCACGCCGTGCATGAGCCAGCGAACGAGGGCCAGCTCGCTCGCGAGCACAGCGCGGGGCAGGAGCTGTTCGTCGGCGCCCTCGGTGCGGGCCAGCGCGTACGCCTCGAGGATCGAGTCGAGCGCCTGCTCCGGGGCCGCGGCCAGGAGCCAGGCGAGGTCGTCGGCCGGATCGGCGACCCGCGCATCGGACCAGTCGATGATGCCCACGACCCGCGCCTCCCGCACGAGCACGTGCTCGGCCGCGAGGTCGCCGTGGACCGGGGTCGGACTGAAGCGCCAGAGCCGCACGTCCTCGAGGGCGCTCTCCCACCGGCCGAGCAGGCGCGTCGGGATGTGCCCGGTCGCGGCCGCCTCGTCGAGCTCGGAGAGCCGCCGGCGCCGGTACTCCTCGGCGGTGTAGGCGGGCAGGCCGGCATCCGCGACGAGGGCCACCGGGAGTTCGTGCAGGGAGGCGATCGCGCGGGCCACCTGGGCGGACATCCCCGGCCCCGCCCCGAGCCGGTCGACCCGGAGCTCGTCGCCGAGGATCTCGGGATAGACCATCGCGCGCCCGTGCTCGGGCAGGGGCGCGAAGCCGCTCGGGCGCGGCACGTCGACGGCCAGCCGCCCGTCGTCCCGAGCCGCGGCGAGGGCCGCGAGAAGGGCGACCTCACCCTCCATCGCCGCACCCGCGGCGTCGCTGCGCGGTGCCCGGACGATCCACCGGCCGCCGTCGGCATCGAGCACGCCGGCGACGTCGAAGTCCGCTCCGGCCGTGTGCGGTGCGCGCGCCGCGACCGGCCGCAATCCGGGCACGGCCACGGTGGCCAGGGCTGCCAGGGCGAGCGGGGAACGCGGCATGGAGGGCACGGACACACGGTAGGACACCCGCACCGAAGGTGCCATCATGGCGCGGGCGCGTCGAGGATCTGCCCGCCCCGGTCACGGCCGTGGCTACGGTAGGGGAGTGCGCACCGATGACCTCCCGCTCTCCCGAACGACCCTCGATCGCGACACCACGACCCGCGCCGACCCGCGCGCGCTCCGCGCCGCCCTCGCGGATCCGCGTGGGCGGATCCTGCACGTGGACTCGGGCCGCGTGCTCGTCGACCCCGCGGCGGACCGGCTCGTGTTCACCGCCGTCGGCGCGGGGGAGCGGGCGCCGGCGCCGGGAATCCGGTACTACCTCGGCCAGGACGGCGACGGCCCCCTCGTGGCCGAGGTCGCCTCCTCCGGTGGATCGGTTGGCACCCGTGATGACGACGATGACGACGGTGACCAAGCCGTCGCCCGGGCGGGACGATGGCTCTCCCTGCGCGACGTCGGCTCCCTCCTGTCGGCGCGCGACGCCGGCGCCGCGACCGCCGCGATCGCGCTGCACAACTGGCACCTGACCCACACCCGCTGCCCCCGGTGCGGTGCCCGCACCACCTCGACCCAGGGGGATGGGTGCAGCGCTGCCCGGAGGACGGATCCGAGCACTACCCGCGCACCGACCCGGCGGTCATCATGACGATCGTCGACGACGCGGACCGACTCCTGCTCGCCCACAACGCCCTCTGGCCCGCGACCCGATACTCGGTGCCCGCGGGCTACGTCGAACCCGGGGAGTCCCTCGAGGCCGCCGTGCGCCGGGAGGTGCTCGAGGAGACCGCGGTCGTCGTCGGCGACGTGGCCTACGAGGGGTCGCAGCCGTGGCCCTTCCCGGCCTCGCTCATGGTCGGTTTCCGCGGCCGTGCCCTGACCACCGAACCGGTGCCCGACGGTCGGGAACTCACCGCCGCCGAGTTCGTCGACCGGGGCGGCCTTCGGGACCGCGTCCACCGGGGCGAGCTGACCCTCCCGACCGCCACCTCGATCGCCCACTCCCTCATCCGGGACTGGTTCGGCGACGATCTTCCGGTCGTCCGGTCGCCGGCCGAGGGCGATGTCGGCCGCCCCTGAGACAATCGCCTCGATGTCTGTTCCTCCCCCCTCGCCCCCGTCCGCCGACGAACTCCTCGCCGCCCTGGATGCCGATCAGCGTGCCGTCGCCTCCCAGCTCACCGGCCCCCTGTGTGTGCTCGCGGGCGCCGGCACGGGCAAGACCCGGGCGATCACCTACCGGATCGCCCACGGCGTCGCGGCCGGCAGATACCGGCCCAACCAGGTGCTCGCGGTCACTTTCACCGCCCGGGCGGCGGCCGAGCTGCGCTCGCGGCTGCGGGGGCTCGGCGTCCCCGGGGTGCAGGCCCGCACGTTCCACGCGGCGGCGCTGCGGCAACTGTCCTATTTCTGGCCCAAGGTCGTCGGCGGCCCGCTTCCGCGGCTGGTCGAGCACAAGGCCACCCTGATCTCCGAGGCCGGCGGGCGCCTGGGGATGAAGGTCGACCGGCTGACCATCCGCGACCTCGCCGGTGAGATCGAATGGGCCAAGGTCTCGATGCTCGGCCCGGACGACTACGCGGCCGCGGCCACGCGCTCCGGCCGCGGCGGCGTGGCCGGCTTCGACCCCACGACCATCGCCCGACTGCTCTCGGTCTACGAGGACGTGAAGACCGAACGCAACGTGATCGACTTCGAGGACGTGCTGCTGCTCACGGTCGGCATCCTGGCCGAGCACGAGGACGTCGCCGCGCAGGTCCGCAGCCAGTATCGCCATTTCGTCGTCGACGAGTACCAGGACGTCTCCCCGCTGCAGCACCAGCTCCTCGGCCTGTGGCTCGGCGGCCGCGAGGAGGTCTGCGTGGTCGGGGACGTCTCCCAGACCATCTACTCCTTCACGGGCGCCTCCCCGCGGTATCTGACCGAGTTCACTCGCACCTACCCGGACGCGCACGTCGTCCGGCTCGTGCGCGACTACCGCTCCACCCCGCAGGTCGTCGGCGTGGCGAACCAGGTGCTCGCCGCGGCGGGCCACCACCGTGCCGCGGGCGCCGTCGAACTCGTGGCCCAGCGCGAGCCGGGCCCGCCGGCCGCCTACACCTCCTACGACGACGACGCCGCCGAGGCCCGCGGCGTCGCGTCCCGGATCGGGCGGCTCCGAGCCGCCGGTGTGCCGTTGGCCGAGATCGCCGTGCTCTATCGAACGAACGGCCAGTCCGAGGGGATCGAGCAGGCGCTGAGCGAGGCGGGGATCGGCTACCAGGTGCACGGCGGGCAGCGGTTCTTCTCCCGC
This sequence comes from Pseudactinotalea sp. HY160, assembly GCF_009372055.1. Lineage (NCBI taxonomy): Bacteria > Bacillati > Actinomycetota > Actinomycetes > Micrococcales > Cellulomonadaceae > Pseudactinotalea > Pseudactinotalea sp. HY160. Next base: position 31,901 of record NZ_WHMT01000020.1, read on the forward strand.
CGGGAGGTGACCGAGGCGATCGTGCTGCTGCGCGGGGCCGTGCGGGCCACCACGGAGCTGTCCCTGCCGCAGCACGTGCGAGACGTTCTCACCGGCGCCGGCTGGACGCCCGAACCGCCGCCGAACCGCGGCTCGCTGCGTGACCGGTGGGAATCCCTCAACGCCCTGGCCACCCTCGCAGACGACCTGTTCCAGGCTCGGGGCGTCGACATGGCCGGATACGTCGACGAGCTGCTCGAACGGGCGAACGCCCAGCACGCGCCGACCGTGCAGGGTGTCACCCTCGCCTCGCTGCACGCCTCGAAGGGGCTGGAGTGGGACGCCGTGTTCCTCGTCGGCGTGACCGACGGGCTGCTGCCGATCTCGTTCGCGGACACGCCCGCCGCGATCGAGGAGGAGCGGCGGCTGTTGTACGTGGGCGTCACCCGTGCCCGCGAGCACCTGGAGTTCTCCTACTCGCGGTCCCGCTCGAACGGCGGCCGGGGCACCCGCAAGCGCTCGAGGTTCCTCGACGGAATCTGGCCCGCCGAGCAGCGCCGGGCCCGGGCGACCACGCGGCGTCGCCGCGAGATCGAGCAGGACGAGGACATCGACGAGGAGCTGTTGGCGCGGCTGCGCGAATGGCGGGTGTCGGTGGCGAGCCGGCTCGACAAGCCCGCGTTCACGGTGCTGCACGACACCACCCTGGCCGCCATCGCCTCCGCCCAGCCCAAGGAGCTGCGCCAGCTCGCGATCCTGCGCGGCATCGGCCCCACGAAACTGGACGCCTACGGTCCCCAGATCCTCGCGGTCGTCCGCGGTGAGGACCCCCTGCGCGGCTGAGGCACGTCGGACCGATTCGAGAAACGATCGGAAAACAACTCGACAGGTCCGCGTCGGGTCCGTAGGGTGACGCACGTCCCTGACAGCAATGGACCACGGTCTAGCCAACCATCCGGTCCCGATCATGAAGGAGGTGAGCCCCAGATGAAGATTCGAGCCACGTCGAGCGATCTCCGGCTGCGGCTGCCCCTCTCGATCGGGTGCCGCGCCGCAGGCATCGCCGCCACGCGTTGAGACTCCGCTGACCACCGCTGTGGTGGAGGCGGCGCCTCGTCCGGCCCGCACCTCCACCACGGAGTGCGACGGCCGACCGACCGGCTGACCATCACGAGTGCTGCAGGAGCATTCCCGTGTCTTCGTCCATGACACTGTCCGATCAGGACATCCAACCCACCCGATTCACCCGACCGGAGCGACCCGGCCGACCCGGCATGTCGCTGCCGGAGGTCCCGGCCTCCGAGGCATTCGATCTGCCCTGCCAACGCGCGGCGGACATCGACCTGTGGTTCGCCGAGCGGACCGCCGACGTCGAAGCCGCCAAGGCGCTGTGCGCGGCCTGCCCCATCCGCTCCGAATGCCTCGACGGTGCGATCTCCCGCGCGGAACCGTGGGGCGTCTGGGGCGGCGAGGCGTTCGTCGACGGGCGTGTCGTCGCCCGAAAGCGCGGACGGGGCCGGCCACGCAAGAACCCGACACCGACCGATACGGAGGCGGCATGAAGCCCGTGAACTGGCGCCGCCGGCGTCACCCCGGCCGATTCGATCCGCTCACCGAGCAGCACCTGGCCCATCACACGATCCCGCAGGCGTTCGGCGGGGCCGCGTGGGAGGCCGCGATGATCTCGGGCTGCTATACCGGTCCTCGATCTCCTCAGCCTCCTCGGTGACCGGCCCGCTGTGCCCCGGAGTCGAGCGACTCCGGGGCACAGCCGCAGGCCGGGTGGACCGGCCAGGTCCGGAACCGGGGAACCGGATGGATCGCATCGACCAGGTACGACGTAGCGGCGAGCGCCACCGGGCGGGCGTCCGCGAAGGCGAGCGCCTGATGCGCGGCCAGCGCCGCTGCGAGCGCGGCCGAGGCCGACTCCAGCGGCACCGGCGAGCCGCTCCCGCGCAGCTGCGTGGCCAGCACCGGCCATCGATCGTCGGCATCGGTGCGGGTGAGCTCGATGCATCGCAGGCAGGGGCCGTGTCCCGGACGCACGAGCGGCCCCACGCACACGTCCAGCTCCCGCACGACCACCGCCAGGTGCGGCAGGTCCGTGTGCAGGTACCGCCGGTACCGCAGCGGATCGCTCACGCCGTGGTCGATCATCACGACGAGGTCCGCGGCCCCCTCGTCGCCGCAGGGCGTGCCCGCGGCGTCCGCCGACGCGAGCGGGAGGTGGGGGAAGAGCCGCCGCAGCAGCGCGAGGGCCGCCGGCGCGCGCGGCCCGCCCACCTCGCTGCCGCGATACCCGCCGGGCCGCACGTCGCTCGGCCGCACCGGCTCCTCGTCCGCGAGCACCAGCCGCCCGATCCCGCCCTCGGCGAGCAGGCAGGCGATCCTCAGTCCGAGGGCGTCGAGGCCGTCGACCTGCAGGCACACGCCGGCACGGTCACGCGGGCGCTCGACGCCCGCGGCCTCCCAGCGCGACCAGGCCGCGGCCGGGGGAGAGGCGACCACGGGGGCGCCGTCCTCGATCAGCGCCCAGGACGGCAGCCGGGTCACGAGTGCGGCGACCTGGCGGCCCGTCCACCCGCGGCGGGCGGCGACGACCTCGAGCGGCTCGGTCGCGCCCGCGGCGAGGAGGTCGAGGAGCTCCTGCTCACCGGGGCTCAGGCCCGTCAGGATGTGGGCGCCCTCGATCCCCACCTGGGACTCGCCCGGCGCCCGCCAGTACACCGTGAGACCCGGTCGCCATCGCATCGTCGCCCCCTCCTCGAAGGTCCGGCCTCCACTGTGCATCGTCGGGGCGGGGCCGACCACGGGATGGGCGAACCTGTGGACAAGTCGCGACCGCGGGTGAGACCTGCCACAGTATTGACATGGACGGGCGCACGTCGACGATCAGGGAGCTCGATGGGATCGGGCCGGTGGAGGTGCGCCGCAGCGCGCGCCGGCGGCGCACCGTCTCGGCCTTCCGGGAGTCCGGCGTGCTCGTCGTGGCGATCCCGGCCCGCTTCACCCGGCGGGAGGAGGACCAGTGGATCGAGCGCATGGCCGAGCGCGTTCGGCGCGGCGAGGCCCGTCGGCGCGTCTCCGCCGACCGACTCCTGGCCCGGGCGCTGGAACTCGCCGAGGAGTACCTGCCCGAGGGGGTGGTGCCGGCCGCGGTCACGTGGGTGGACAACCAGAACACCCGCTGGGGGTCGTGCACGCCACTGACCGGGGTGATCCGGATCTCCCGCCGGGTCCAGGGCATGCCCGCCTGGGTGCTCGACTACGTGCTCGTACACGAACTCGCCCACCTCGTGGTCTCCGACCACTCCGAGCGGTTCTGGCGGATCGTCGACGAATACCCGCGCACCGAGCGCGCCCGCGGCTTCCTCGAGGGGGTGTCGCACAGCCAGAGCCGCGGCGACGGCGACGGGGAGCCGACCGACCACGTCGATTAGCGGTCGATTGGCGGTCGACCAGAGGGGCCGGCTCAGGGCGCCTGCGGCCCCGGGTCGCCGGACTCGGCCGAGTCCGGGGTGTCGGGAGTGTCCGGCGTGTCGGGAGTGTCCGGGGAGTCGCCGGCCTTCGGATCCCGGCCGAGGATCTTCGCGAGCTCGGTCTCGAGGTCGCCGCTCACCTCGCTCGCGGCGCCGCCCCGGACGAAGGCCGCCGGATCGTCCAGGTCCGCGGCGGTGGGCATGAGGTCGAGCTGCGACCAGGCCTCGTCGCGTGCCTCGACGCCGCGGTCGGCGGCGAGCAGCTGCCACAGCCGCGCGGCCTCCCGCGCCCGCCGCGGCCGCAGCTCGAGGCCGACGAGGGTGCGGAACGTGTCCTCGGCGGGCCCGCCGGCGGCGCGGCGGCGCCGCAGCATCTCCCGCAGCGGCACGGCGTGCGGCAGGTGCGGGGCGACGGCCTGGGCGGTGACCTCCTCCACCCAACCCTCGACGAGCGCGAGCGCGGTCTCGAGGCGCTCGAGCGCCCGGGACTGCGCCTCGGTGCGGTGCTGGGCGAAGATCCCCCCGGAGAGCGCGTCACGGAGCTGATCGACATTCGTGGGATCGATGTCGCGCAGGCTCTCCTCGAGCTGGCCGAGGTCGATCTCGATGCCGCGGGCGTACGCCTCGACCGCCCCGTACAGGTGCGAACGCAGCCACGGCACATGGGCGAAGAGGCGGGCGTGGGCCGTCTCCCGGACGGCGAGGAAGTGCCAGACCTCGTCCTCGGGGGCGTCGAGCCCGTGGGCGAATTCGGCGACGTTGGCCGGCACGAACAGGCGACCCTCGTCCGCGAGCGGAAGGCCCGTGTCGGTGGCGCCGAAGACCTCCCGGGCCAGCGTGCCGGCGGCCTGGCCGACCTGCATCGCGAAGCTCAGCTCGCCCAGCCCGGTCATCATCGCCGGCAGGTCCATGCCGCCCATCGGCAGCGCGGTCGGCGGGGCGATCTCGTCGCCGAACTGCTGGGCGAGGGTGGTGGACAGCGCGGCCGCCACGCTCGTGCCCACGGGCTCGGCCACGGTGCGCAGGGCCGGCAGCGCGGCCTCGACCCACTCCGCCCGCGAGACCGCCCGGACCGCACCCGGCGCCGGGGGCAACTCGGTGGCCACGTCGAGCCACAGATCCGCCGTCGACATGATCGAGCGCGCCTTGGCGGCCTCCGCGGCCGTGACCATCGGGTCGCCGCCGGTGTGGGCGACCTGCCGGGCGACATCGTGGGCGAAGCGCCACCGGGTGCGGCCGCCGTCGTCGGCGCTGAGCACCTGCTGCATCTGGGCGATCGCGGCCTGCACCTGGGCCGGGTTGTCGAGGACGCCGGAGGCCGCGAGCTGTTCCAGGTCCACCCCGCTGGCCTCGAGCGCCTCGAGCGCCTCCTGCGCGCCCTCGGGCCCCAGCATGGATTCGAGCATCTTGCGCCACTGGTCGCGAGGCTGATCGTGCGGCTGGGGTTCCTGGCTCATGGTCACACCGTACGGTGCGCCGGCACGGCAGAGTAGGGTGCACCCAGGCCGTTTCGCTCATGGCGCAGCAACAGGAGGAGCAGCACCCGATGCAGACCCGGGGGTGGCGTGAGGGGATCACGCCGCGTGCAGTCACGACCGTCGCGAGCGGTGCGGTGTTCCTCATCGGCCTCGGCGCCATGCTCTTCTCGGCGGCGCCCTACGCCGTCGAATCCCCCGGCCCCACGATCGACACCCTCGGCGAGTACCGCGATGTCCAGCTCATCACCATCGAGGGGGCGCCGACGTATCCGGTCGAGGACCCGGACAGCCAGCTGCGGTTGACGACGGTCGTGGCGCTCGGCGGGCCCGGCTACCCCGTGCTGCCGGCCGGGGTGCTGCGGGGCTGGATCTCCGGGCACTCGACCGTGCTGCCGCGCGAGGCCGTCTACTCCCCGGAGCAGACGCGGGAGGAGGTCGCCGAGCAGGGGCAGGCCCAGATGCGCCGGTCGCAGGAGGACGCGACCGTCGTCGCCCTGACCGCGCTCGGCTACGACGTGCCGGCCGTGCTCACGGTGACCGGCGCCGTGCACGGAACCGGTGCCCAGGGCATCGTCGAGCAGGGCGACGTGCTCACGGCGATCACCCCCCGGGGACAGTCGACGACCGCGATCGACACGTATGCGGACCTCGCCGACACGCTCGCGGCCACACCTCCCGGCACCCCGGTCACGCTGACCGTCGAGCGCGACGGGGTGGCCACGGACCTGGTCGTCATGACCGGAGACGACGGCTACGGCGGCAGCACACTCGGGGTCTATCTCCAGCCGGAGTTCGATCTGCCCGTGCAGGTGACGGTCGACGTGGAGGACGTCGGCGGCCCCTCGGCCGGCACCATGTTCACGCTCGGCATCATCGATCGACTCACGCCCGGGGACCTGACCGGTGGGCACGTCGTGGCCGGAACGGGCACGATCTCCCTCACCGGGCGGGTCGGCCCCATCGGTGGCATCGTGCAGAAGCTGTGGGGTGCGCACCGGGACGGCGCCGAATTCTTCCTGGCGCCGGTGGCGAACTGCGCCGAGGTCGTGGGGAACGTCCCGGACGGCCTGCACGTCGCCGCCGTGAGCACGGCCGCCGAGGCGCGTGACGCCGTCGAGGCGATCGCCGCGGGCGACGGGCGGGAACTGCCGGGCTGCTCCCGCTAGTCCCCGTGGTTCCGGCAGTTCCGCTACGCGAGCGTCGCGGTCAGGGCCGCCACGAGCCCGGGTACGGCGTCGGGGGAGCCGGCCACCTGGTCGTCGGCGTCGTGCGCGCGTGAGCGCAGCGCGCACCACGTCTCCCCGCTGCGGAGCACCCCGACCGCGATCCGCACGTCCTCGCGGCCGGGATGGGCCAGGAGGGTCTCGAGCTGCTGGGAGGGGTCCGCGGGCAGATCCGCCTCCGCCTCCGGCGGAACGACGATCCGCTCGACGACGACGGCCGCACCGTCGACGGAGTCCGGCCAGGCGAGCTGGGCGAGCAGTTCCTCGAGGTTGGCGGCCTCGGGCAGGCCGTCCTGCTCGATCGTGAGCAGGTGGTGGCCGTCCAGCCCGGCCGCGGTGAGCGCCTCGGGCGGGATCTCGTCGGCGAGTCCGGGGTTCTGGGCCAGCGCCGCCGCGGTGTTGACGAGGGCGCACACCGTGACCGGCCCGTCCCAGCCGGCGGCGGCCGCGTGGCGCTCCAGGTCGACGACGGCGCTCGCCAGTGCGCGTCGCCGTCCGTTCTCGTCGGTGGCCTCGGCGTGCTCGGTCGAGGCGTCGGCGGGGTGTTCGGGACTGGTAGTCATGGCTCCATGGAACCAGGTTCAGATAACTGTGCGAAACTGCGACCTGGAAGACGTCCCGCCCAGCCGTGTTCCCCCGCGTCCCTTCCCGAGGTCTTGAGGTGCCCCGTCCGTGAGTAACGCTCCCCACCCCGCCCCCGCCCGAACCCGCCCTCGCGGCCCGCTGCTGCCGACGATCGGGATCATCGTCGGGCTCGTGATCGTGTTCTTCGTGCTCGCGCGCTTCTGGACCGAATGGCTGTGGTTCGGTCAGCTCGGCTTCACCGAGGTGCTGCGCACGGAGTGGATCACCCGGAGCCTGCTGTTCCTCGTGGCCGGCGGGATCGGCGGCGCGCTCATCTGGCTCAACCTGCACCTGGCCTACAAGAACCGGCCGATGTACGTGCCGGTGACCACGCAGCAGAACGACCTGGACCGGTACCGGGAGGCGTTCGATCCGGTGCGCCGGCTCGTGTTCGTGGCGGCGCCGATCGTGGCGGGCCTGTTCGCCGGATCCGCGATCAGCGGCCAGTGGAAGACCGTGCTCGTGGCGCTCAACGGCCAGCCCTTCGGTGAGAAGGATCCCCAGTTCGGGATCGACCTGTCGTTCTTCCTGTTCACGCTGCCCGCCGTGCGGATGGCCATCACCTTCCTCATGACGATCACGTTCTTCTGTGCGCTCGTCGCCGTGTTCACCCACTACCTCTACGGGGGCCTGCAGGTGAGCGGCAACCGGGGCGAGCGGATCTCGCGGGCCGCGCGGATCCACGTCGCGGTCCTCGCCGGGGTGTTCACGCTCCTCATCGCCGTGAACTACTGGCTCGACCGGTATTCGCTGCTCGCCAAGCAGGGCGACCGCTTCGACGGCGCCTCGTTCACCGACGTCAACGCCGTGCTGCCCGCGAAGGCGATCCTCGCCGTCGTCGGCGTGCTCGTGGCGGTGCTGTTCTTCTACACGAGCGCCCGCGGCAGCTGGAAGCTGCCGGCGATCGGCGTGGCGCTCATGGTCGCCTCGGCGGTCGTCGTCGGCGGAATCTACCCGGCCGTGATCCAGAGCGTGCGGGTGGACCCGAACGCGCAGGTGCTCGAGAGCGAGTTCATCCAGCGCAACATCGACGCCACGAGGGACGCCTACGGACTCGACGACCTGGACACCCAGCCCTATGCGGCGAGCACGGAGACCGAGAAGGGGCAGCTGCGCGAGGACGCCGAGTCGACCGCCTCGATCCGCCTCCTCGACCCGACCATCGTGTCCGCGACGTTCCGGCAGCTGCAGCAGAACAAGCAGTACTACCAGTTCCCCGAGGAGCTGGCCGTCGACCGCTACGACCTGAACGGGGAGACTCAGGGCAAGACCGACACGGTCATCGCCGTGCGCGAGCTCGACCTCTCCTCCGGCAGCGAGCGCAGCTGGGTGAACGACCACACCGTGTTCACCCACGGCTTCGGCGTCGTCGCCGCCTACGGCAACACGGTGACCGACGACGGTTCCCCGAAGTTCTTCGAGGGGGGCATCCCCTCGAAGGGCGACCTGCCCAAGTACCAGCCCCGCATCTACTTCTCCCCGGAGGCGCCCGAGTACTCGATCGTCGGCGCGCCCGAGGGCACGGACCCGTGGGAGCTCGACTACCCGGACGACGACGCCCCGAACGGTCAGGTGCTCAGCACCTACACTGGGGACGGCGGACCGTCGGTGGGCAACATCTGGAATCAGGCGCTGTTCGCGGCGCGGATGGGCTCGCCGGAGATCCTGTTCTCCGACCGCGTGACCCCCGAGTCCCAGATCCTCTACGAGCGTGACCCGGTCGCGCGGGTCGCGGCGGTCGCGCCCTACCTCACCCTCGACGGGAAGGTGTACCCGGCGGTCGTCGCGGGCGACGAGGGCGAGATCGACCAGGTCGTCTGGGTCGTCGACGGCTACACCACCTCGAACGAGTACCCGTACTCGGCCCGGCAGCAGCTCTCCTCGGCCGTGACCGACTCCCTCACCGCCGACGGCCGGCCCGGGATGGGGGTCGTCGAGGCGACCCAGCCGAACGAGGTCAACTACATCCGCAACTCGGTCAAGGCCGTGGTCAACGCCTTCGACGGGTCGGTCACCCTGTACGCCTGGGACACCGAGGACCCGGTGCTGCAGACGTGGAACGAGATCTTCCCGAACTCGCTCGAGCCCATCTCGGAGATCTCCGGGAGCCTCATGAGTCACCTGCGCTACCCGCTGGACATGTTCAAGGTGCAGCGCGAGCTCCTCACCCGCTACCACGTGACGGACGCGAGCTCCTTCTACTCCGGAGGCGACTTCTGGCGGGTGCCGAACGACCCGGTCGCCAGCGGCACCCAGGAGGTCAAGCAGCCCCCGTACTACCTCTCGCTGCGGATGCCCAGCCAGGACAGCGCGAAGTTCTCGCTCACGAGCTCGTTCATCCTCGACACCTCGGACCGGAACGTGCTCAGCGGGTTCCTCGCGGTGAACGCCGAACCCGGATCCGAGCCGGGCAAGATCGACGAGGACTACGGGCAACTGCGCCTGCTCGAGCTCCCACGCGATCAGACCGTCGCCGGTCCGGGGCAGGTCCAGAACAACTTCGACTCCTACGCACCGGCCGCGAACGAGCTGAACATCCTCGCCCGGGGAGGTTCCGAGGTCATCCACGGCAACCTCCTGACCCTGCCTGTGGGCGGCGGCCTGCTGTACGTGCAGCCCGTGTACGTGCAGGCCTCGGGCGGGACCCAGTTCCCGCTCATGCGCAAGGTGCTCGTCTCCTTCGGTGACGCGATCGGGTACGCCTCGACCCTGAACGAGGCCCTCGACCAGGTCTTCGGCGGCGACTCGGGCGTGACCACCCCCGATGCCCAGCCGGACGGCGAGGGCTCGGGTGAGGGCACCGGCGAGGGTTCGGGCGAGGGGTCCTCCGGTGGCGACACCGGCACCCTCGATGCCCAGGCCCGGCTCACGGCCGCGCTCGAGCGCGCCCGGGTGGCCATGGAGGATTCCAGCTCGGCGATGTCCGCGGGGGACTGGGCCGCCTACGGCACCGCTCAGGAGGCACTGGACCAGGCCCTGCAGGATGCGCTCGCCGCCGAGGCCGAGCTCACCGGCACGACTCCGCCCGCGGGCGACGAGCAGCCGACCGACCAGCCGACGGACCAGCCGAGCGAGGACTCGCAGGGATGAGCGACGGCGTGACCGTGCGCCACGACCCGCAGCGGTCGCGGTTCGTCGTCGCCGTCGAGGGCGAGGACGTCGGGGTCGCGGCCTACCACCGCGATCCCGGCACGGACCGCTGGGTCTTCGACCACACGGTCGTCGAGCCGGCCCACGGCGGGCAGGGCCTGGCGGGCCGGCTCGTGCGGTACGCCCTCGACCAGGCGGTCGCCGTCGGCGGGGTGATCGTGCCGGCCTGCTCCTACGTGGCCGCCTACGTGCGCCATCATCCCGAGTACGCCGACCACGTCGCGGAACGTCAGGATGTGGACGAGCGCGCCACCGACTAGCCGACCGCCGCGAGCGGATACGTCGACGCCCACCGGACCGAGTGGTCCGGTGGGCGTTCGCGTGGGGACGGCGCAGCGCGCCTATCGCAGGAGCGTCACAGGTTGATCGTCACGTCCGCGGCGTCGCGCAGCTTCGCGAGGACTCCCTCGATCGCCGTGTTCTGCTTCTCGCTCGTCGCCTGGCTCGCCAGCTGCTCGCGGGTCTCCTCGAACGTGGGGATCTCCTCCGTGCTCTCGCCCATCTGCGCCACCACGGCGTCGTAGAGCTCCCGCAGCTCCTCCTCGGTCGGCTCGGGCACGGAGACCTCGGACTCGAGGTAGGAACCGACCCGGAACTGGGAGGAGGCCTCGTCGCGGATCTCCTGCTCGGTCATGCCCTGCTCGGTGAAGGCGGCGATCACCTCGTCGGCGGAGCCCATGCCGAACTGGGCGGCGAGCTCCGCGAGGGTGCTGTCGATGTCGGCGTCGGTCACCTCGATGTCGGCGGAGGCCTGCATGAGCAGCTCGTTGTCCACGAGCAGGTCGGCGACCTGCAGCTTGAGCAGGTCCTGGTCGATCTCGCCGCCCTGCTGCGCGGCCTGCTGGAGGCGGGCCTCGAAGGCGGGCACGAAGTCGTCGCTGGAGATCTCGGTGTCGTTCACCTGGGCCACGACGTCCGGGATGCCGTCGAGGTCGGCCTCGGGCAGCGCGTTCTCGCCGCTGCCGTCCGTGGCGCCGGCGGAGGCGCTCTCGGAGGCCTCCGGGGATTCGCCGCCGTCGGCCTCGGGGCTGCAGCCGGCCAGCACGATGACGGCGGCGACCGAGGCCGCGAGGAGGGAACGTGTGATCCGCATGGAGGGACTCCTGGGTGGGGGACCGGGGATGGGTCGCCCGGTCTGGGCGAGCCAGTCACGTGGCGTGGGCACGGAACGCCCCGACGCTAACGCATGAACCTGGATCCGCCCTCAACGTCTCGCGGGCGGACTCCGATCACTCCGATCACTCCGTGCCCTCGCTGCCCTTGATGCCCTTGATGCCCGCCATGCCCTCGATGGGCCCGTGCCGGCCCCGCCGACCGGGGCGTTCGCCGCGGAATCACGCCGATTTGCATGGAGTGTCGCCAGCCCGTACAGTAGAGCCATACCGACGCGGGGTGGAGCAGTTCGGTAGCTCGCCGGGCTCATAACCCGGAGGTCGGAGGTTCAAATCCTCCCCCCGCCACCAAGGTTCAGGCCCGGAGATCCACGGATCTCCGGGCCTGAACGCATTGAGGGATCGGGTGTCCCACGCAGATGCGCCAGACCCGGGCACGAGTCGTGAGGCATTGGCCGACCGCTACGAACTCGGCCCGGCACAGGTCGACGACGCACGTCGCTTCGAGTGCAGCGAGAGGGGCGCGACGATGTCGTCTTCCCGGGTCAGCGGCGCCGGTACTCGCTGATACGGAAGGAGACGCCCGTGCGGGAGGTGCGCCACTCGCCGCGGGCGACCACGTGCCATTCGGGACCGATCCGCGGGGCGTGCGCGTCGCCGTCCACACGCAGGTCGAGTTCGGTGACCACGAGCCGGTCGGCGTACGGCAGGGCATCGGCGTAGACCTGGCCGCCGCCGCAGATCCACGCGTCCCGGCCGGCGACGAGGGCGAGCGCCTCGGCGAGGGAGCCGACGACCTCGGCGCCGCACGCGTCGTAGTCGGGTCGGGTGGTGAGCACGATGTTGCGGCGGCCGGGCAGCGGCCGGAACTTCGCCGGGAGCGCCTCGAACGAGGTGCGCCCGTGGATCACCGGGTCGGAGCCGGTGGTCGCCTTGAAGTGCGCGAGGTCCTCGGGCACGTGCCAGGGAAGGTCGCCGCCTGCGCCGATGACCCGGTCGTGGGCCTGCGCCCAGATCATGCCGAGCATCACACCGCCACCGGGGCCTTGATCGCCGGGTGGTGCTCGTAGCCGGACACGTGCACGTCCTCGAACGTGTAGTCGAACAGGGACGGCGCGTGGCCGAGTTCGAGCCGCGGGAACGGGTAGGGGGCGCGGCTCAGCTGTTCGCGCACCTGGGCGTCGTGGTTGTCGTAGATGTGACAGTCGCCACCGGTCCAGATGAAGTCGCCGACCTCGAGCCCGACCTGCGCGGCGACCATGTGGGTGAGCAGCGCGTAGGAGGCGATGTTGAACGGCACCCCGAGGAAGAGGTCGGCGCTGCGCTGGTACAGCTGGCAGGAGAGCTTGCCGCCGGCGACGTAGAACTGGAAGAGCACGTGGCAGGGCTGCAGCGCCATCGCATCGAGGTCGGCCACGTTCCAGGCGGAGACGAGCATCCGGCGCGAGTCCGGGTTCGTGCGCAACTGGTCGAGCACGCGGGAGATCTGGTCGATGTGCCCGCCGCCCGGGGTGGGCCACGAACGCCACTGCACCCCGTACACGGGTCCGAGCTCGCCCGCCTCGTCGGCCCACTCGTTCCAGATCCGCACCCCGTGCGCCTGCAGGTAGCCGATGTTCGACTCGCCCCGCAGGAACCACAGCAGCTCACCCACGATCGACTTCAGGTGCACCCGCTTCGTGGTGACGAGCGGGAACCCGGCCGCGAGGTCGTAGCGCAACTGGTGGCCGAAGATCGAGCGGGTGCCGGTGCCGGTGCGGTCGGACTTCGGCGTTCCGGTGGTCAGCACGTGGGAGAGCAGCGCTTCGTATTGGGTGTCCGCCATGGCGCCCATGCTAGGCGAAGGCCTCCTCGACGCCGTCGACGACGATGCGCCCGAGCGCCCGGCTCCCCGTGTAGCCGACCACGGCCCCGACCCCGTACGGCAGGAGGCGGCCCGCGGTCACGGCACCGACGCGGGTGATGCTGTGCCGCAGCACCCGCCCGTACAGCCGCTTGTTCACCCGCGCGACCGTGGTCACCGGCAGGTCGAGCAGGAGGGTGCGTCCCCAGGTCGGCGGCGTCACCCGCAGTTCCTCGGAGAGGAACGTCCCGCTCTCCCGGCCCAGGAGCGCGGCGAGCACGAGCGCGCGGCGGCGAGCGACGTCGTCCACAGGCATCCCCTCGAGCTCAGCGACGGCGAGCACGAACGCGGCGGAGGCGCCGACGAAGGACCCCACGTGCCCGGCGGTGAGCGCGAGCGCGCCGGCGCCGCGCAACCGTGGCGCCGCGGCCGCCGCCCCGGTCAGCCCGCCGGACGCCGCTGCGGCGAACAGGTACCGCTGGGTGAGCATGTAGCGCAGGTCACCGGTGCTCGCCTCCGGATACGCCGAGCGCATCCGCGCGATCCGCGTGCGGACGGCGCCCGCCGAGGCCTCGAGGAGCGGGTCACCCGGCCGCGGCGAGAGCACCGGTAGCGCGCCGGGGCCGTGCGCTTCGCCGACGGGCGCTCGAGTATCGGTCGGGTCGGCCATGCTTCTCCCCTTTCATGTTCGGTAGCACTTACATTAGACGGTGAGACCGTCGCGGCCGGCACCGATCCACCTCGGCGGTCTCGAGCCACCCGCATCGGGGAGAGTCACCGGGCGGCCATCAATCAGGAGGGCACCGTTGAACATCGTGGACCAGCTCATCGACCCCGCGATCCAGCTTGCCCGGGAATGGGCGAGCGCGAGTTCCGGCCCGCAGTCCGCGCGGGAGCGCCGCACGTCCGGCCAGCTCGCCACGCTCGTGGCGGATCCGGCCGGGCTCGACCTGGCGGTCCGGTTCGTGGACCGGGTGGCCCGCCCCGAGGATCCGCTCGCCGCGGGGCGCGCGCTCGCGCAGCTGCGGGGGAGTGCGGCCTTCCTGTCCGCGGCGGACCGGGTCCTGCTCGGCGCGGGATCGGCGCTCGCCGGGATGGCGCCGCGCCTGGTCATCCCGGCGGCGCGGACGCGGCTGCGCCACCTCGTGGGCCACCTCGTGGTCGACTCCGCCGACCCGGCGCTCGCGAATCACCTCGCGCTCGGCTCCCAGAGCGGCCAGCGGCTCAACCTCAACCTGCTCGGGGAGGAGGTGCACGGCGAGGCGGAGGCGGCCTCCCGCACCAACCGCACGATCGAGCTACTCGGGCGGGACGACGTGGACTACGTCTCGGTCAAGGTCTCCTCCCTCGTCTCCCAGATCAGCACGTGGGACACCGCCGGTGCCCGTGAGCGCGTCATCGAGCGGCTCCGGCCGCTGCTGCGGGCGGCCCAGGCCTCGGATCCGCAGAAGTTCGTCAACCTCGACATGGAGGAGTACCGGGACCTGGCCCTGACCGTCGAGGTGTTCGAGCACCTCCTCGCCGAGCCGGAGTTCATGTCGTTGCAGGCGGGGATCGCCCTCCAGGCCTACCTGCCCGATTCGGTCGAGGCGATGGACCGGCTCATCGGGTTCGCCCTGGCCCGGTACGACGCCGGCGGGGCTCCGATCAAGGTGCGCCTGGTCAAGGGCGCCAACCTCGCCATGGAGAAGGTCGAGGCCGAGCTGCACGGCTGGGCGCAGGCGCCGTACGAGCGCAAACGCGAGGTGGACGCGAACTACCTGCGCCTGATCGAGCGGGCGCTGCGGCCCGAGAACGCGCACGCCGTGCGGCTCGGGGTCGCCTCCCACAACCTCCACCACGTGGCCTTCGCCCACCTGCTCGCCGCGGAACGGGGCATCGCCGCGGCCCTCGACGTGGAGATGCTGCAGGGGATGGCGCCGGCGCAGGTGCGGGCCGTGCAGGCGAGCGTGCCCAACCCGATCGTGCTCTACACGCCGGTCGTGGCCAGGGCCGACTTCGGCGTCGCGGTGTCCTATCTCGTGCGCCGGCTGGAGGAGAACGCCGAGCCCGAGAACTTCCTCCACGCCCACTTCACCTCCGACCCGGAGGCGATGACCCACCAGGAGGTCGCCTTCCGGCTCGCGGCCTCCTCGCTCGAGGGCACCGGGGACCGCCCCCGACGGTCCCTGCAGCGCCCGCCGGCCGGCCCCGCGTTCGCCAACACCAGCGACTCCGACCCCGCCCTCGCGCCGGTGCGCCAGCGTGCCCGTCGAGCCGTGGCGGAACCGGCGCCGGAGGTGACGATCCCGCAGCTCGAGACGACGGCCGAGGTCGACCGGGTCGTGGCTCGGGGCCGGGAGGCCGGCGCCGCCTGGTCCGCGCTGCCCGCCGCCGACCGGGCCGCCGTGCTGCGTGCGATCGCCGACCGGCTCGAGGCACATCGCTGGGAGCTCGTCACCGCCATGGCCGCCGAGGGCGGCAAGACCGTCGCCGAGGCCGACCCCGAGGTGAGCGAGGCGATCGACTTCGCCCGCTACTACGCCGACCGCGCCGAGGACCTGCCCGGGCTCGCCGCGGCCGAGGGACTCACGTTCACGGCCCATACGCTCGTGCTCGTGACCCCGCCGTGGAACTTCCCGGTCGCCATCCCCGCCGGGGGAGTGCTCGCCGCGCTCGCGGCCGGGGCCGCCGTCGTGCTCAAGCCCGCACCGCAGGTGCCCGCCTGCGGGCAGGTGGTCGTGACCGCGATCCACGAGGCGCTCGCCGCCGCGGGGCAGCCGAGCGATCTCGTGCAGGCCGTCCGCGTGGCCGAGGACGACCGCGGCCGCTCGCTCGTGGCGCACGAGGGCGTCGACGCGGTGATCCTCACGGGCGCCTACGAGACGGCTCGCCGGTTCAGCGAGTGGCGGGCCGACCGCCCCGGCGGCCCGCGCGTGTACGCGGAGACGAGCGGCAAGAACGCGTTGATCGTCACCTCGAGCGCCGACTACGACCTCGCGGTCGCCGATGCCGTGCGCTCCGGGTTCGGGCACGCCGGCCAGAAGTGCTCGGCCGCCTCGCTGCTCATCCTCGTCGGTTCCGCGGGCCGGTCCTCGCAGCTGCGCCGCCAGCTCATCGACGCCGTCTCCTCCCTGCGCGTGGGGATGCCCACGGACCTCGGAGCCGGGATGGGCCCGGTCATCGAGGCCCCGAGCGGCAAGCTCGAGCGCGCGCTCACCTCCCTGGAGGAGGGCGAGTCGTGGTGGGTCGAGCCCCGGCGCCTGGACGAGTCGGGCCGGCTGTGGTCGCCCGGGCTCAAGGACGGCGTCCGGCCGGGTTCGTGGTTCCATCACACCGAGTGCTTCGGCCCGGTCGTCGGAGTCATGCACGCCCGGGATCTCGACGAGGCGATCGAGTGGCAGAACCAGGTGGCCTACGGGCTCACCGGCGGGCTGCACAGCCTCGACCCGGACGAGATCGGAACGTGGCTCGAGCGCGTCGAGGTGGGCAACGCCTATATCAACCGGCACATCACCGGAGCGATCGTGCAGCGGCAGTCCTTCGGCGGTTGGAAGCGATCGGCCGTGGGGCCCGGCGCGAAGGCCGGCGGGCCGACGTACGTGGCCCAGCTGGGGACGTGGAGCCAGACCGCCGACCCGCAGGTGCTCGGCCGGGTCGGGCCGCGGGTCGCGGCGATGCTCGAGGACGTGGCCGGCTGGGTCTCCCCGGTCGACCAGTCCGTGCTGCACAACGCCGCCCGTTCCGACGGTGCGGCCCGCGACGACTACTCGATCGACCGGGATCCGAGCGGGCTCGCCGCGGAGTCCAACGTGCTGCGGTACCGCACCGTCCCCGGTGCGACCGTGCGTGCGGGCACGGACGTCACCCCCGCTCAGGTCGTGCGCATCATGCTCGCGGCGGCGTGCGTCGGTGTGCCGATCGAGGTGAGCGTCGCCCCGGCGATCGCACAGTCGCTTCCGGAGGACGCCCGGCCCGGCCACGCCGGTCGTTCGGACCCGCCGCCCGCGAGCGGGCCGGGCACCGCCGACGGTGTTCCGACCCCGGAGATCCCGGCCCGCCTCAGTCACGTGTGGCGCGTGGAGACCGGCGAGGAGTTCGCCCGACGCGTGAGCACTCGCGAGGTGACCGGCCGAGTGCGCGTGCTCGGGGAGCGTGAGCTCGGCGGGCTCGCGCGTGCGATGAACTCCGAGGTGGCCGACGTGACCCTGTTCTCGGGACCGGTGCTCACGTCCGGGCGGCGGGAGCTCCTCGTGTTCCTGCGGGAACAGGCCGTGAGCCGCACGCTGCACCGCTTCGGACACGTGGCCGCCACCCCGGAGCAGTCGGGCCCCATCGCGCAGCCGGGCCCGATCGAGCAACCAGGCCCGATCGAGCAACCGGGCCCGATCGAGCAACCGGGCCCGATCGAGCAGTCGGGGCCGACGGATCCTCCGGCGGCGCCGGGAGCTGCTGCGCCGGCGCAGCCGCCCGGCCCGCCCGTGCCGCCCGGCCCGCCGGCGGGAACCACGGGCGGCCCCGAGACCGCGCCGTTCCAGGACGATCTGCACGCCACGGGTGCCGGGCGCCCCGAATGACGGCCGGGCCCGCCATGCCCGAGAACCCGAGCACCGTGGGTGAGGCGGGCTCCCGGACATGGCGGGCCGACCTCGATTCGCTCGTCGGACGCTACCGCGCGGGTGACCTCCCGGGTCTCGAGGGGCCCCATCGTTACGACCCGGCGGAGGCGCGCGGATTCCGGCGCGCGGCCGTGCTCGCGCTGTTCACGCCGAGCGCGGCGCCGCCGGGCTCCGGCATCGACTTGTTCCTCGTGCAGCGCTCACCCCATCTCCTCCATCATCCCGGGCAGATCGCGCTGCCCGGTGGCGGCATCGACCCCGGGGAGAGCATCCTCGAGGCCGCGGTGCGGGAGGGGGAGGAGGAGACGGGCGTTCCCGCCGCCGGGATCGAGATCGTGGGCAGGCTTGGCACCGTGACCGTGCCGGTGAGCGACAACATCGTCACGCCCGTGGTCGGCTGGTGCGACGACCCTGGACACCTGCCGCACACCGACACCGCCGAGGTGCTCGAGCCGCTACGCGTACCGGTCACGGCGCTCCTCGACCCGGCGAACCGGGCAACGATCACCTTCATGGGGCACCGATCCGCCGGATTTCGAGCGCCCACCGGCTGGGTCTGGGGATTCACGGGGAATCTCCTCGACTATGTCTTCGATCAGCTCGGCTGGACCGTTCCCTGGGACCGCGCGGTCACCCGGCGGCTCACCCTCGACGAGGCGCGCGGGCGAGGGCTGACCTAGGAGCTCGCCGCGCCGAACAGGGCCGGTGTCGCAATCGGCCTGTCGCTGCCGCCGCGTGACGCCCACCGGTCGCCGACGCCGTGGCCGCGGCCATCGCGGCTTGGATCGAGCCCATCCGGACCAGTGCCCGCGCAGCGTGCCGATGCTCGCGCGCCGCGCGGATGTTCGCCGCGCCGATGTTCGCCGCGCCGATGTTCGCCCGGCCGCGCCGATGCTCGCGCGGCCGGGCGGGACCTCCGTCAGGCGGCTACCTGGACGGCGGCTGCGGGGGCCGGTCGGCGAGGATGGCCTCGAGGTCGGCTTCGCTGGGGTCGACCTCGCTGTCGGCATTGCCGTATTCGTAGTCGAGGGCGTCCATGAAGGCCTCGTCGAGGTCGTCGCGGCGGGCCCGGGAGTCCGGGCACGCTTCATGGCTCGGGACCTCCTCGAGTCCCGGGAGGGTCTCGAGACCCTGGGGGCCCTGGAGTGCGGCGAGGTCGTGGCGGTGCCAGGCCTGGTCGGTGACCTCGCTCGTGCCGGTCGGGGTGCGTAGGAACCGTAGGCCCATGGGGCCGCTCCAGTAGTAGGTTCCGGGTCCGAGCATGACGTAGGACCAGGAGCCGCGGCCCTGCGGCTGTCCGGGGTGGTTGTGGGTCTTCCAGCGATGGTGCCGGCGGCACAGGCTGGCGAGGTTGCAGGTGCAGGTCGGCCCGCCGACCGGATCGCCCTGGGCATCGGTCTTCCAGGAGTCGATGTGGTCGGCATCGCAGGCCCGGGCCGGGCGGGCGCAATTGGGGAACACGCAGGTTCGATCCCGTAGGTGGAGGTGGTCCTTGATCACGTCCCCGGCGGCATAGCCGGCGACTTCGTGTTCGGTCTCGAGGTCGATGACCGGACGCACGAATATCTGCGGCCCCCACGGCCCACCAGACCCGCGCGGCCCGCCAGGACCACCAGGCCCGCGCGGTCCGTCAGCGGGCGCGCTGTCGGGCATGGCCGGGCCGTGGGGTGTGGTGAACATGGCCGCGATCTCGGCGGCGCTGATCACGAGCCCGGGCGGGATCCCCGGCCCCTCGATGCGCACGGGTTCACGGGACAACCGCCCCGCGACATAGGCCGAGTGGGTCGGGCCCGCGCAGAAGCCATCGTCGGGCGGGCCACCGGGATCACGATCGGGATGACCAGGAGGCCGGTCGCCGGGATGGCGATCGGGTGGTCGGTTTCCAGAATGACAGTCGGGACGGTCGGGTGGCCTGCCGTCGGGCCAGAACGCGGAGGCGTTCATATGCAGGTACATGACGACCTTCGCCCGCGGCACGCCCCGACCCGACCACGCAGGCCCGCAGGACACACCACCGCCCGCAGCCGTCGCAGGCGCCTCGCCGGTCGGGTCCGCCGCAGCTCCGGCCGCCGCAGCTTCGCCCACCGCCGTTCCGGCAGCGGGGCCCGCGGCTGTGCGCACGATCGAGCCGTCGAACTGGCCCGCGGCTTCATCGGGAGTCAGATCGACTGCAGCGGCCGCAGCCACGCTCACAGCACTGCTGGTGCCAACTGTGCCGTCCGTGCCGCCCATGCAGTCCGGCACCCCCGGTCCCTGGGTCTGCTGGGCCTCCTGTGCCTGCTGGCCTGATTGTCCGTTGGTGAGGTCGAAGCCGTCTTGCCGGGCCGGTGCGGGGTGGTGGGTGGCGGCGATGATGCCCTCGAACGTGAGGGAGCGTCGGGCGTCGAGGACCTCACCCGATCCGGCGGCCTTGAGTTGGGCGGCCCCGAAGGCCAGGCTCTGTTCCAGATCGAGGGCCGCGAAGGTGGACACGATCGCGTCGATGCGGCCGGTGCCGTCGGTGCCGATGTGGACATCGGCCCGGCGCGGATCGGCCTGCGCCCGCTGCAGGTCGGCGTATTGGTCGGGCATGTGGGTGATCATCGCCTCCCGCACGAGACCCTTGATGGCGTATCGGCCCCGGATCGCCCCGGCGGCAGCGACCTGGACATCGACGAACCGGGCCGCCTCATCATTCAGGCCGAGGGTCTGTTCGGCCACGAGCCGGGCCGTGTGCGCCCGGGTGCGCCCATCGAGCACGCGCCCGTACAGCAGCGGCAGGCGTTCGGCGACCTCGAGGGCTTCGAGGAGCATCGCCTGGGCGGCGTCGGTGGAGAAGCCGGTCACGGCCGCGAACCAGTTCGCCGCCGAATCACAGTACGAGACCCCCAGGGCCAGATCGGTGTGACAGGACCACGCCCCGCAGTCTTCGGTGACCGGGCTGCGTTGGGCGATCTCGATCGCCAGGAAGAACAGATCGGCCTCCGCGCCCGCCTGGACCTTGCGGACCTGGCGGACCCGGTCCAGTACCGCGTCCTCGGAGGCGAGCGAGGCGATCTCCGCTCGCCTCGCTCGCATCTGCCGGGCCGCCTTCGTGCTCATGAAACAACCCTAGAACCGAGCACCGACATCCACCCCGGACGGCAGGCGATGCCCACACATTGCGCGACGGCATCGCCCGCATCTCGCACACCGGTGGAGCGCCACATTCTTGGTCCGCTGCTCGCTCGGGTCCCAGCAACCAACGAGTGTTCGCTCAGGTCCGGGCACCTGGACCGTCCCCGGTTTGGTGGACAGTTGGGTTAGCTGCCGTGGACAAGGGAGGCAGTACAGTGGGATCGACTCGCCGGAGTTTCACGGATGAGTACAAGGCCAGCGCGGTCGCGTTCGTGTTGGACGAGCAGCGGTCTATCGCCGAG